>NZ_JBVIGC010000007.1:257150-362825 GCF_055571015.1 Streptomyces sp. NPDC031049 | reverse complement strand
CCCCCCCCCCCCCCCCCCCCCCCCCCCCCCCCCCCCCCCCCCCCCCCCCCCCCCCCCCCCCCCCCCCCCCCCCCCCCCCCCCCCCCCCCCCCCGCTACGGGCGGTGGGGGCTGACCGCGCCCCGGTCCGCCGCATCCGGGGCCTGCCGCTGGCCGGCCACGTGCCCGAAACCGTCCGCGCTCACGTGCGGCAGCACGTGGCCGGCCACCTCGTAGCGGCCGTTGGGCACGTCGTCGGTCCTGGTGATGTGGACGGCGAGCGGCCCCGCCCACTCGTAGCCGTGCCGTTCGGCGTGCCGGGCCAGGCTGTCGGTGAGGGCCTGGCCCACCCCGCCGTGGCGGGACAGCTCCTCGTGGACGGCACCGGCGAGCGCCACCTCGTAGGCGTTGGGCACCAGGACCCGGCCCTCGGCGCAGACCACCGCCTTGCGGTCGCACTCGCTGCGCAGGGCGTCGAGGAGTTCGACCGGTTGCCGGTCGAACACCCGCGCCCGCAGCGCTTCCCATCGGTTCTCCAGTGTCTCTTCCAGCGCGCTGAGGGCGCCCATGCGCATGTCACCTGCCGGGTAGGTCGTCTGCTGCTCGTGCGTCTGCCGCGTACGGGACGGGAGGGCGCGGAGCCGGTTGCCGGGAGCCGCGCCTCACTTCTCGTCGTAGTCGTCGGGACGCACCTGGGCCTCTTCGAGAGCCTCGCGCATCGTGCGGCCGGTGGCACCCGGACGGGACTCCTCCGACTCCTCGCGCGCCCGGGACTCCTCGCGGGTCCGGCTCGGATTGGCGTTCGGGTCCTGGACGACGTCGTCCGTGGTCTCGGTCTTCCGGCGGTTCTCCTCCGGGACGGTCATGACGGCGACTCCTCCTGGTTCGGGTGGGGCTGTTGCCTTTCCGTGGCGGCGGGTTCCCGAAGCGGGCGCGGCTATCCCTCCCACCGGGCCCCTCGCCCTCTCGGCCGGCCGCGAAGGCGCCCTGGTGGGGGCGGCCGGTGGGCTATGTTGAACCTCCGTGGGAGACTCCGTGGGAGACAAGGGAGGCGCACCCGTGCCATCGCCGCAGCAGGCACGCGCGCAGGCGTCAGCGATCACCTCGGGCCGGACCGTCCCGGAGACCGAGGTCTCCCCGACGTCCCAGCTGCGGACGCTGTTCGACCGTCCCCGGCTCTCCCCCGGTCACCGGCGCATCGCCCAGTACCTGATCGAGCACCTCACCGAGGCGGCGTTCCTGTCCATCACGGAGCTGGCCGACCGGGTCGGGGTGAGCCAGCCGTCGGTGACCCGCTTCGCCTCGGCGGTCGGCTTCAGCGGCTACCCGGCGCTGCGGGAGCGGCTCCAGTCGATCGCCCTCGGCTCCCGTGGCGGCGGCCCGGCCGAGGAGAACCGCGGCAACGAGCTCCAGTCCGCGGTGGACGCCGAGATCGAGAACCTGGAGAACCTGCGGCGCGACCTCGCCGACCCCGACCTGGTGATCGACATCGGCCGCGAGCTGTCGGCGTCCACCCCGCTGACCGTGCTCGGGCTGCGCATCTCCGTCTCGCTCGCCGAGTACTTCGCCTACGCCGCCCGCCGGATCCACCCGGACGTGCGGCTGGTGACCCTGGGCGGCAGCGTCGCCTACGACGCGCTGCTGCAGTCCCGGGAGGCCGGCGGCACCTGGGTGCTGGCGTTCTCCATGCCGCGGCACGCGCAGGAGACGCTGACCGCCGTGCGGGTGGCGCGCGGCGCCGGGCTCAAGGTGGCGCTGATCACCGACCTGGCGCTGGGGCCCGTGGTCGACGAGGCCGACGTCACCTTCGCCACCGGGACCGGCTCCCGGCTGGTCTTCGACTCCTACGCGGCTCCGGGCGTGATGTGCGCGGCGCTGCTCCAGGCCATGACCGACGCCGATCCCGAGCGGACGCAGGCCCGCCTGGAGGAGTACGAGCACCTCGCCGACCAGCACCACTTCTTCCTCCGGGACTGAGCCGGGCGCGGTCTCCGGCGGGCGGCGGGCCCTTCGGCAACAAAGCACGCATGAATGTTTTCATACGTCTTGCAATGCGGATGGCATATATAAATACTGCTCACGGATCGCGGCCCGGCGTCCGGCCCGCGTCCGCACCCACACGAACACCGGCGGCCGCCGACTCCTACCCGCTCCGGCAGCCCGGGTGTTCGGCCGGGGGGCATCGCCTGCGCGAGCGCCCGCCCGTGGCGGTCCCGGTCATCCCCTAGGCCGGGGCCGCCCCCCAACCGTCGCCTCACCCCGACGACGCCGCACACTCCGGAAGCGATGAACATGTCCCTGACGTCCACGCGCACCCGCCCGGACTGGCCCTGCCAGGTGAAGATTCCCGGCAGCTACGACTGGGAGCGCTCGGCTGCCAAGTGGCTGCGCGAGCTGGTGCCGGCGCGCTACGCCGGCTACCCGGCGCTGGTACGGCACCCCGTGCTGCTGGCGCGGCACGCGCAGATCCAGGTGCAGCACGAGATCCGGATGGCGCGGACGGCCCTTCAGACGGCGCGGGCCGACCTGCCGCGGCTCGGCGTCCCCGAGTCGGTCATCGAGCACACGATCAAGCTCTACGCGGCGGAGGTCTCCCAGCTCCAGCACATCGCCCGCAGCGTGCGCGCGGTGACGGAAGCACTGGTCGAACACAACGCCGGCCGCTGAACGCCCGCCGGCGCGAAGGCGGTACCGGTCCCCGGCCCCCGGTCCCGCGCCCGCCGGCGCGAAGGCGGTACGGGCCCCCCGCACCCGGCGCCGAGCCCCGTGGCCACGCGGGCGAGGCGGGCGGCTCGGGCTACGCGGGCGGCTCGGCGCCCCCTCCGGCGGAGTGGGGCCGCCCCGGCGGAGTGGGGCCGCCCCGGCGGGACGGGGCCGCTCCGACGGAATGGGGCTGGCCGCTCCGGCGGTGCAGGGCCTTGTTCGCGGCGAGGTAGGGCCTGGTCCGCGGCGGGCCTGTCGCGCGTGCCGGCCCGGGCCGGCACGCGTCTGATCAGCCTCTTTGCCGACCCTGCCCCTCGCGGGCGCGTGGACCGGCCACGAGCCGGTCCGCGAATCCGGTTTCGTGTGCAATGCTCAACGCGTGACCAGCGACCACGCCACGCCGGCGGGTTCCGGCGCCGCTCACGACCTGGCCGCACCGGCCGAGGCCGTCGCCGCGGCGCGCACCGAACTCGACCGGCTGCGCGAGCTGACCGCGGTCTCGGCCGTGCTGGAGCGGGCCAGGGGCGCGGTGATGGCCCGCACCGGCTGCTCCGCGGAGGCCGCGCACGAGACGCTGGTCCGGCGGGCCCAGGCGGAACGGCGGACGTTGCTCGAGGAGTGCTGGATCACGCTGGGCACCCTGCTGCCCCCGCTGTCCGGACCCGACCGTACGACGGAACCGGCGACGCCGGACCCGACGCCCGCCGCCCCCGGCGAGAGCCACCGGGAGCCGGACGCGGTGACCGCGACGGCGGCCGACGCCGGCACGGAAGCGGCCGCTCCCGCCCCCTCTCCCACCGCCCCTCCCGGCACCGGACCGGCATCGGACTCCCCCACCGACGCACCGTCCCCGGCACCGCCCCACCCGTCCGGCACCGCAGCCGCGGCGGCGTCGCCCGCCGGCGCACCGGAGGGACTCGCGCGGCTCGCGCAGTGGCTGGTGCGGGTCGACTCGCCGCAGGAGCTGGCCGGCTGCCTGCTGGAGCACCTCGCGCCGGATCTCGGCGCCGACGCCGTCATGCTCTACGCCCGTACCTCCACGGGCGGCCTGGAACTGCTCGGACACGCCGGTGTCGACGAGACCCTGGCGGCGCAGTGGCGTCATGTCCCCCCGCTGAGCGGTGTGGTGGCGCTGGACGCCCTGCGGACCGGGGAGCCGCGCTGGCTGGAGGACTTCGAGCGGGACCGGGAGCGGTATCTGCTGATCGGCGGCCCGCCCGAGCGCTGGCGGTCCCGGGCCTGGCTGCCGATGCCGGCGGGGACGGCGCCCGATGTGTGCCTCGGGGTGCTGCGCCGGCGCGGCGGGCCGTTCTCGCCCGGTGCGCGGGAGCACCTGGAGGCCGTCGCGCGGCTGTGCGCGGGACGGCTGCGCGCCTTCGGTGACCGGCCGCGGCCGGTGGTGGACACCGCCGGGCTCGTCCAGCGGGTCTTCGACACCCTGCCGGTCCCGGCCCTGCTGGTCACACCGTTGCGCGCCCCGTCGGGCGAGGTGCGGGACTACCGCGTCGACGCGGCGACCGCCGAGGCCGAGGAGCTGGCCGGCGCCGATGCCGGCAAGCTGCGCGGCAGGCGGCTGCTGGAGTGCTTCCCGTCCCTCGCGGGCGGTCCGCTGTGGCGGGGCTGCCGGGACACACTGGTCACCGGGGAGCCGTACGAGGGCGAGGCCCGCGCGCGGCCGGCCCCGGCGTCCGGCGCCGGGGAGCCGTCGACGTACACGGTCCGGGTGGCGGCGCTGGGTGGCGGTCTGGTCCTGACCTGGGTCCGGGACCCGCTGTCCGACCGACAGGAACAGCGGCTGGCCGACCTCCAGCGGCTCGGCGGCCTCGGCTGGGCCGACTGGAGCCTGGTCACCGGTACGGCCGCCTGGTCCGAGCAGGTCTACAGCATCCTCGGCCGTGACCCGGCACGCGGCCCGGTCCCGCTGGCCGAGCTGCCCGGCCTGGCGCTGCCCGAGGACGACGCCGCGCTGTCCTCGGCGATCAGGGCGCTGGTGGAGGAGGGCCAGCCGTGCGACGTGCCGTTCCGCACCCGCACGCCACGCGGTGTGCGGCATCTGCGGATCGTCGCCGAGGCCGTGAAGGACGCCGACGGCGCCCCGGTGGACGTGCACGGCTTCGTGCAGGACCTGACCAGGCGGCGGCGGGTGGAGCTCGCCTTGGTGGAGAGCGAGCGGGCGATGCTCACGCAGCACGACGTGCTGCGGGCCGAGCGGACGCTGGCCGCCCGGCTCCAGCACGCGCTGCTGCCGCTGCCCCGGAGCCCGCTGCGGCCGGCCGGGCTGCGCGTCGAGGTCGCCTATCTGCCCGCGCAGTCCGGGGTGCATGTCGGCGGCGACTGGTTCAGCGCGGTCGAACTCCCCGGCGGTGACGCGCTGCTCGTGGTCGGCGACGTCGCCGGGCACGGCGTGGACGCGGTGGCCACGATGGCCCAGCTCCGGTTCACCGCCAAGGGCATGGTCACCACGGGCTCGTCGCTGACCGGGGCGCTGGCCCGGCTGAACACGCTGCTGCTGCACTCCCGCGACGCCCACGGCACCGCCAGCATGGTCCTGGCCCGCTACCACCCCGCCGGCCGTCGCCTGGTGTGGGCGCAGGCCGGTCATCCGCCGCCGCTGCTGGTGCGCGCGGGTACCGCCCGCTATCTCGACCGTCCCGCGGGCATGCTGCTCGGGGCGACCGGCGAGCCGGTGTACGAGGAGGCGGAGTGCCTGCTGGAGCCGGGCGACCGGATCCTGCTGTACACCGACGGCCTGGTCGAGCGCCCCGAGGAGAACATCGACCGGGGGCTGGAGAGGCTGGCGGAGGCGGTCACGGCGGCCGGCGGCCGCTCCCCCGCGCCGGGCGCCCTGGAACCGCTGCTCACCGCGATGCTGGCCGGGCAGGAGCGGCGCGACGACGTCTGCGTGCTGGACATACGGGTGCCGCGGGAGCAGTGAGCGGCGCCGGGCGCCGTCACTCCACGCCAGGGCCGGGAGCGAGCGCGCAGGGCGCCGTCACTCCACGGGATGGCCGGCGTCGATGCCGCGCGCGTCGCTCAGGCGCAGCAGCGGGCCGCCGGCGCCGTCGCGTGCCCCGCACTCGACCGGGTCGAGCACGAACCCGATGTGGTCGCCGCCGCCGGCGTGCCCCACGATCCGGCCGACGAACCAGGCCTCGGCGTCCTGAAGGACCACGGCCCCGCCGTGCCCCTGGCGCCAGCGCACGTCCCGGAACTTGTCGACCCCGTCGTCGCCGGTCCGGCCGCCGAAGACCTCCGCCAGCCCCAGGCGGTCGCGGCCCAGCAGGTGCACGGCGAGGAACTCCGCGGTCCGCGCCACCCGGAAGGTGCGGTTGGCCTCCGACAGCCACACCACGAACCGCACCGGCCGCAGGGAGCACTGCGAGGCGAACCCGACCAGGCACCCGGCCCGCTCGCCGCGCGCCGCGGCCGTCACCACGCACATGTCGGGATCGAGCAGACCGGTGAACGCGTCGATGTCCGCCATGCCCGGGCTCCTCCCGTACCGTCCGCTTCCCTGGGTCGCCGTCACGGCATCACCTCACCACGTCACCGGCAGGCATGCCATCGGGCCGGGGCACGGCGCCCCCGCCGGGCACCGCAGCCGGGTGGCACCGCGCGGGTTCAGGCGGCGAGGAAGCGGTGCAGCGACGCCGTCATCGCCGCGACGAAGGCGTCCCGGCGCGCCTCGTCGAGGGCGTCCAGGGACAGGTACGGGTTGAGGTCCTCCAGTTCGACCAGCAGCAGCCCGCCGTCGGGAGCCCGGCAGGCGTCGACGCGCTGGATGCCGTGCTCCAGGCCGTTCCAGTCGATGAAGCGGCGGGCGAACGCGAGGTCCTCCGCCGTGGGCTCGTACGGCTCGAGCCGCCAGCGCCGGTCCCGGTCCGGCGCGTACAGCGCGTACTGGAAGCCGGAGTCGACGAAGCAGAACGAGACCTCGTAGGAGAAGTCGACGCGCGGCTGCGCGAGGATCTGACCGGCCTCGGCGGCCACCGTCTCGCACAGCCGGTCCGCGGGCACCGTGCGCAGGCCCAGGGAGTCGGCGCCGAGTTTCGGCTTGACGACGTACTGCCCGGCCTCCGGCAGCCGGTGCAGGTCCTCGGGGCGGTCGGCGGTGGGGATGACGGGGTGGCCCGCCTCAGTGAGGTCGAGCAGGTACTGCTTGCCGGCCATGTCCCCCTTGCCGGTGAGCGGGTTGTACACGCGGGTGCCGCGCTCGGCCGCCCGTGCCCGGAAGTCCGCGTAGGCGTCGAGGTGGCCCAGCACCGGGCCGCTGTTGCGGACGACGACGGCGTCGAAGGCGTCCATCAGGGCGACGGCGTCCCGGGGGTGGCACAGCGCGAGGTCGAAGCTCTCGCGCAGGCGCGAGGTGAGGAAGACGTCCTCGTCGCCGTAGCGCCGCCCGCGCGCCGGGTAGGCGAGGTCGGTGACGTACAGGATGCGGGGGCGGCCGGTGGGCATGCGGGTCTCCTCGGGCTGGCTCACGGCGATCGTAGGCAATCACCGGGAGCCGTCCGCGGCCGGGAGCACTGGACCCCCGTAGGCTGCACCGAGTGCCACCTGGCGCTGCTGGTCGCCGGTGGCGCGGCACCCCGAGCGTGCCCTCACCGGCCGGCCCATGAGCCCGAGGATGTGGCGCCGCCCCTACAGAGATGCGGGCGTCCGACCCGACGGAATTCGGTCCCCATTTGAAGGTACCGAGTACCTTTACGTGTGGCACTGAGTGCCATACGCTGTGCCCCGTGCACGGTGGCACGACGCACCGCGCACGCGCGTGCCGGGTCACCGCGCACGCGGATTCCGGCCGAGTGCAGGGAGTTGACCAGCGTGTACCACTCAGGAAGTGTCGCTCAGCAGGCAGCCGGCTCCGCGACGGGCCTGCTCGACTCCGGGGTCCCGGACACCGAGGCCATCGTCTTCCAGCGCTGCACCTGGTGCGGTACGGCGATGTACCACCGGCTGCTGTGCCCGGTCTGCCGGGGCAGCGATCTGCGCACCGAGCGCAGCGAGGGCACCGGGACCGTGCGCCACTCGACGGTGGTGCACCGCAACACCCCCGCCGCGCGCAACGTGTCGCTGATCGAGATGGCGGAGGGCTTCGTGGTGCGGGGCCGGGTGATGGGCCCGCCCATCGGCATCCACAGCGGTGACCGGGTGCGGCTGTCCACGGCCAAGGACCCGGTGCGCGGCGAGCCGGTGTTCCAGCTGGTCGACGAGCCGTACCGGGCCTGGACCTGACGGGCGGTCAACGGCCGGCGGACTCCCCCGGCCCGGGCCGCCGCAGCGTCCGGCTGCGCCCGCGGAACTCGGCGATCACCTCGTCGCCGCGCCGCACGGTGACGTCGTAGACACCGCTGCGGCCGAACCTGGTGCGCTCCTCGGCGACGGCGGTCAGCACGTCGCCCTCGCGCGCGGGCGCCACGAACTCGATGTCGGCCCCGGCCGCGACGGTCACGGGGCCGTGGCTGTTGCAGGCGCAGGCGAACGCGGTGTCGGCGAGCAGGAAGAGGTATCCGCCGTGCGCGATGCCGTGTCCGTTCACCATCCGGCCGGTCACCTCCATGCGCAGCAGGGCGCGGCCCTCGGCGTGCTCCAGCAGTTCGATGCCGAGACCGCGCGAGGCCCGGTCGGCCTCGAACATCCGCTCGGTGGAGGTCAGGGCTCCCTCGGCCGCCGTGCTCACCGCGGCACCGTCACACGGATGCCGACGGTGCCGTCCAGGCCGCGGCGCAGCCGGCTGCCCAGGAGGGTGAGCCGGCCGGTCAGTCCGTACTTGCGGGCGATCAGCCGGCGATAGCGCGCGGTGGTGGCCGCGTCGCACAGCTCGGCCGTCGCCGGGAACTGGTCGCCGGTGGGGTTGCCCCGGACGTCGCAGGGTCCGACGAGGACGTCGGCGCGGTTGCGGATGCGCTTGACCTTGCCGGAGTCCGCGACGGTCCACACGCCGAGCCCGTCGCCGTCCGGCACCACCCACACCGGCGTGGCGACCGGAGTGCCGTTCCTGCGATGGCTGGTGAGCAGCAGGTACTTGCCCGTGCCGAGCCGGGTCAGCGTGGCCTCGTCCATGGTCGGGCAGTCTAGGCGGTGCCGCCGGCGGCCACGAGGGTCAGGCCGCCGCCCCCGCGGCCATCCGCCGCACCGCCTCTTCGATCAGCTCCGGTGACGTGCCCAGGTTGAACCGGACGTGCCCCGCCCCGCCGGTGCCGAAGGGCAGCCCGGAGCTGAGCGCCACCCGGCCGCGGCGCAGGAACGCCTCCGCCGGGTCGTCGCCGAGGCCGAGCGCGCGGCAGTCCAGCCAGGCCAGGAACGTCGCCGGCGCCGGGCGGTACCCGATGCCCGGCAGATGCTCGGCGAGCAGCCCGGCCAGCAGTTCCCGGTTGTCGTCGAGGCCGGCCAGCAGGGCGTCCAGCCAGGCGGTGCCGTCGCGCAGGGCCGCGGTGTGGGCGAGGGCGCCGACGTGGCTCGGGCCGTGCCCGACCTCCTCGGGCATCCGGGCCAGGTCGGCGGCGGAGTCCGGCCCGGCCAGGGCGAGCGCGGCCTTGAGACCGGCCAGGTTCCAGCCCTTCGACGCCGACATCAGCGCGAGGCCGCGTTCGGCGCCCGGCACGCTCAGATACGGCACGAACCGCGTGCCGCCGGAGACGACCGGGGCGTGGATCTCGTCCGCCACGACCCGGACGCCGTAGCGCTCGGCGAGCGCGGCGACGGCGGCCAGTTCCTCGGCGGTGTGCACGGTGCCGGTCGGATTGTGCGGGCTGCACAGCAGGTGGGCGGCGCGTCCGCCGTCCGCGGTGGCCCGCCGGAAGGACTCCTCCAGAACGTCGAGGTCGAGCCGCAGGTCCGCGCCGAGCGGGGCCTCGTCCACCCGCCGGTCCAGGTGGGACACGAACGCGTAGAACGGCGGATACACCGGCGGGTTGACGATCACCGCGTCGCCCGGTCCGGTGACCAGCTTGAGCATCTCCACCACACCCAGCATGACGTCCGGCACCAGGGCGGTGCGCTCCACCGCGAGGCCGTCCCAGCCCCACCGCTTGCTCGCGAAGGCGGCGAGCGCCTCGGCGTAGGCGGTGCCGGCGGGGTATCCGGTGTCGCCGAGTTCCATGGCCTCGGTGACGGCCCGGACGACCGGTTCGGCGAGCGGCACGTCCATCTCGGCCACCCACAGCGGCAGTACGTCCTCCGGGTAGGTGCGCCACTTCATGCTCGTACGGCGCCGGAGCCGGTCGAGGGTGAGGGCGGTGAGCGGGTTCGGTTCGCCGCGGTCGTCGTGCCGGATGCTGGTCATGGGCCTCAAGATAGGCGGACGCGGTGCGACCGGGGAACCACGCGCGGAGGACCGGGGGACCACGCGCGGGGGGCCGGTGCGGCTGAACGCCGCGGTCCTTGCGCGCGTATGGAGTGAGGGCACTCGGTCTGGCGCGGGGCCCCGCGGCGCCGACGCCGCGCGACCGGCTACGGGAGCACACGCATGAGGCACGCACGACGACGCTTGGTCCGGCGAGCGGTACGGCTGGCCGCCGCCGGCGGGCTGCTGCTCGGGGCCACGATGGTCACCGGCGCCGTGGCGAGCGAGCCCCCCGGCGCCTCCCCCGCCCCCCGCACCCTCGCCGGACCGGCCGCCGGCACCGGAGCCGACCTGGTGCGACGGCTCGGCACCTCCCGCACCGCGGGCCACTGGGTCGACGACGACGGGCGCCCGGTCGTGGCGGTCACGGACGACGCGGCGGCGGCCGAGGTGCGCCGGGCGGGGGCCGAGGCGAAGGTCGTCCGGCACAGCATGCGGGAGCTGAGGTCGGCGACGGAGAGCCTGCGTTCGGCGCCCCGGGTCGCGGGCACCGCGTGGATGGTGGACTACCGGTCGAACGAGGTGGTGGTCCGGGGCGACAGCACCGTCTCGCGCGCCGACTGGTCGCGGCTGACCGACGTCGCCGAGGGCGTCGGCGGCTTCGTGCGCATGGAGCGCGTCGGGGGCGCGTTCACGACCCGGCTGAACGGCGCGCTGCCGATCCTGTCGACGGCGGGCCGCTGCTCGGCGGGGTTCAACGTCACCGACGGGCGCAGCGAGTTCATCCTCACGGCCGGTCACTGCGGTCCGACCGGGTCGGTGTGGTTCTCGGACTCGGGCGGTGACCGGCAGGTCGGCGAGACGGTCGCCGGAAGCTTCCCGGGGGACGACTTCTCCCTCGTGGAGTACGCGAACGGGGAGGCGGGCGACGCCGCCGACGTGGTGTCGGTCGGCGGCGGAAAGGGCGTGCGGATCACGGGTGCGGGCGAACCGTCCGTCGGGCAGCGGGTGTTCCGCAGCGGCAGCACCAGCGGGCTGCGCGACGGCCGGGTGACGGCGCTGAACGCGACCGTGAACTATCCGGAGGGCACGGTGACCGGTCTCATCGAGACGGACGTGTGCGCGGAGCCGGGGGACAGCGGTGGGCCGATGTTCTCCGAGGGGATCGCCCTCGGTGTGACCTCGGGCGGCAACGGTGACTGCGCCGGGGGCGGGACGACGTTCTTCCAGCCGGTCCAGGAGGCCATGGAGTCGCTCGGCGTCCGGCTGCTCGTCGCCGGGTCGGGGTCCGGTGCCGGCTCCGATTCTGGTTCCGGCTCCGGTTCCGGTTCCGGTCAGGGCGGTGCGGCGCCCGGCTCCGACGGGGCGGCCCGGCCGGGGGACGCCTCGCCGGGGGCGCCGGCTCCGGTGACGGGCATCGACGCCGGGACGCTGCTGGCCCGCCTGGCCGACCGGCGCAACCTCGGCCCCGGCCTGCTGATCGTCGCCGGCAGTGTGATCGCCCTCGTCGCCACCCGCTGGATCAGGGCGGAGCAGGACCGCAGCGCCTATCGGCGCCAATACTCGGCCCTGTGGGGCTGACCGGTCAGCCCAGGGTCAGCAGCACCGTGGCCACCGCCGCCCCGATCAGCAGCGCCTCGGCGCACCGGCGCGGCGGCAGCCGGAGGCACGCGGTGTGCCGGGCGACGGCCGGGATCAGCACGAGGACGGCGGCGACCCGGCCGGCGGCCACGGGCCACAGACCGCTGTCGGGACCGGCCTGGCCGAGGGCGAGGTACTGCACGGCGACGCCTGCACTGGCGAGCAGGCCGTCGGTGACCGCGGGCCCGGCCCGGCGGCACCGCCTCCGGAGACCAGCCCGGGCGCGGCGACGACGACGCCGGCCCAGGCGAGGGTGTGGGGCCGGTCACCGAGGACGAGGACTCCGCAGAGCTCGGAGAGCAGTGACGCCCGTGACGGCGCTCACGGGCACCACCACGCTCATCGCGCCGCGGCTCAGGCCTCGGTTGAGGAAGTGCATGGCGCAGCCGCTGCCGACGCCGGACAGGGCGCCCCACAGCAGGTCCGTGACGTGGACCCGGCCGGTGGCGAACAGCCACGCGGCGGCGCAGGCCAGCAGCAGACCGCCGACCTGCCCGAGAGAGGTGACCGCGGTGAAGTGCACACGGCGCGAGAGCAGGCCGCCGGCGAAGTCGACGACGCCGTACAGGACGGCTGAGGCGAGAGCGAGAAGGGCACCCTCAGCATGGGAGTGCCCAGGTCGGGCGCCCGGATACTACGAGGAGCGCGGTGCGCCGGTCAGGCGGCTCGCCCGGACTCGGGGGCCACGGCGGCCCACTCCATGACGAGGCGCTGGTACTCCTCGCGCTGCTCGACGCTCAGTGTCCCGCCCGACCGGAGCCACAGGGCCCGGATCTCCTCGTTGACCTCGGCCGCCGATCGCTCGGAGGAGGGTTCAACAGTGGTGGACATGCTGTGAAGCATACGATGCCGAAGGTGAAGGTCATGTGAGTAGCGGCAAGTCAATCGGACATATCGGACCGTGTCTCTGGTCACGTCCATCTGGCAAGGAACAACGGCGAGTTCGCGCCCCGCACCGACGGACGTGACCCTTCGCACAGCGCCGAGCGGCCCCGTCGCTGCGGTCAGGTGCCCGGCTTGCGACCGTACACGTAGACGTCGTCGCCCTTCTTCAGCAGCGACCAGTACTTCTTGGCGTCGGCCTTCGTCATGTTGACGCAGCCGTGGGAGCCCGGCGGGTTCCACATGCTGACGCCGGCCGAGTGGAAGGCCTGGCCGCCGTCGAAGAACTGGCTGTAGGGCATCGGCACGTCGTAGAGGGTCGAGTGGTGGTCGATGTTGCGCCAGTAGATCTTCTTCAGCCCGGTGCGGGTCTCGTGGCCGTCGCGGCCGGTACGGACCGGCACCGGGCCGTACACCAGCTTCTTGCCGTCCTGGACCCAGCTCAGCTGGAGGCTGAGGTTCACGCAGGCGATGCGGCCCTTGTTCACCGGGCACCTGCCGTCCTTGTTCGGGTTCTTCCCGACGGCCTTCTGCTTGCGCATGAGGTCCATCACGCCCCAGGTGATCGGCCCGGCGTAGCCGATGTTCGGTGTGATGCCGTGCTTGGTCTGGAAGGCGCGGATCGCCTTGCAGTCGGCCGCGGACTGCTTGCCGTCGACCGGGCGGCCGAGGAACTTCTCCACCTGCTTCTGGTGCGGACCGGCCTTCGTGGTGCAGCTCGCGGCGGCCTGCGCGGGCGTGGCGCCCAGCGCGAGCGTGAGCGGCGCCACCAGCGCCGTGATTCCGAGTGCGACGGCTCCCCGTCTGCGTGTCTCCCCCATGACCGGCCGGCCTTTCGCGTCGTAGTGGGCGGTGGGTGGAACGTCCCGCGTGGTGCGGTCCCCTGCCTGCTAGACCCGCCCGGGGCACCATCGGTTGCCCGCACCGGCGCACCGCGACCGAACGGTGACATACGACGCGGCCCGTTTCTTATGTAGCCTGTCGAGCTGTTCGAACGCGCTGAGGGGCTGAGGGTGGACAAGGAACGCCAGCAGGGTGGCATCCAGCTCCCCGCGGGGTCCTGGTGGGACTGGGACGTCATCACCTGGAACGCTGGTCAGTTCCGCCTGGCGGCCGGACATGACCTCACGTATCACCATGGCTTGGAGCTGGTCTTCGGTGATCCCGCCTTCGTCAGCTGTCCGGCGACGTTTCACGATCCGATGTTCCGTGTGCCGACGAACGAGGAGCTGATGCGGATCGCTCGCCGGCTTGGTGGGGAGCCGCCGGTCCTCGTCGCGTTCGAAGCGGACGCGGGCGGTCGGGAGCCCGTCTCCTGCCTCATCGCCGCAGAGCGGTTCGAGGTCGTGCACGAGACCGTACTGAGGTACTGGCGGGACGACGCAGCCCCTGGTCAGCGCTTTGCTTCGTGGGTGCGGTCCCCGATGTAGCAGCGGTAGGGCGCTGATCGGGCTCAGGTGATGCCGAGCCCGCGGGCCCGCTGCCGTCCGTGGTGGCCGCTCGCGTCGGTCAGCGGTAGCCGGTGACGTCGGCCGGTTTGCCCGCGTCCTGGACCTCCACGAGATAGCGCCAGGCATCGGGGCGGCTGCCGTCGAGGTCCGTGAAGCCGTACTCCCGTGCGAGGCCGCCGCTGGAGAGCGACCGGCCGTTGAAGCGGGCCACGTCCGGGTCGGCGGCGAGGGCGGCGACGGCGCGGCCGACGTAGCGGGGTGTCTCCGAGATCGCGAAGTGCGGTTCCGCGGCGAGCGCGTCGCGCCAGTTGTCCTCCCGGACGCCGAAGTGGTCGAGCATGAACTCCGAGCGCAGCCAGCCGGGGGTGAGCGCGAGGGCCGTGGCGCCGCGGGGGCCGAGTTCGTGGCCGAGGGAGAAGGCCATGCGCAGCACGGAGGTCTTGGCTAGGTCGTAGAAGAAGGAGTTCCGGTAGTGCTCGCCGTTGTACTCGGCGGTGCCGTCGGTGACCTCGACGACCAGGCCGCCGGGACGGCGCAGCAGCAGCGGCAGGGCGTGGTGGCTGGTGATGGCGTGGGTCTCGACCGCGAGCCGCAGCAGTCTCAGCCCGTCGTCGAGGTCGTGCTCCCAGACGGGCTTGTCCCACGCGAAGAGGTGCTCGCCGCCCCAGATGTCGTTGACGAGGACGTCGAGCCGGTTCTGTTCGCGGGCGATGCGCTCCACGAGTGTGCGGACCTGGTCCGGGTCGAGGTGGTCGGCGGGGTGGGCGATGCCGCGGCCGCCGGCCTCGGTGACCAGGTCGGCGGTGTCCTCGATGGTCTCGGGCCGGTCGTACTCCGAGCGGCGGGCGCGGGTGCTGCGCCCGGTGACGTAGACGGTGGCGCCCGCGGCGCCGAGTTCGACGGCGATGCCCCGCCCGGCTCCCCGCGTCGCCCCGGCGACCAGTGCGACCCTGCCCTCCAGCGGACGTGACATGTCCGGCCTCCCGTTTCCTTGTTCCGTCGGTGGTGTGGCTCCGGGAACGAGAATGCCGGGTGAGCCGGACATCTCCTGTCGCCTTTTATGGGTGTCGGTGCCCGTGTTCCCGGGTGTCAGTGCCCGCGTGCGATCCACTCGTCCAGGTGCGGGGCCTCGGCGCCGATGGTCGTCGGGTCGCCGTGGCCGGTGAGGACCCGTGTTCCGGGCGGGAGGGTGAGCAGGCGGTCCCGGATGGAGTCGATGATCGTCGGGAAGTGGGAGAAGGAGCGGCCGGTGGCGCCGGGGCCGCCTTGGAAGAGCGTGTCGCCGGTGAAGACGGCGCCGAGGCCGGGGTCGTGCAGGCAGACCGCGCCGGGGGCGTGGCCGGGGGTGTGCAGGACGGTCAGGTCGGCGCCGGCGCCCTCGATCACCTGGCCGTCGGTGAGCCAGGCGTCGGGCTCCCGGTCCGGGTGGGTCTGCTGCCACAGGGGCAGGTCGTCGGGGTGCAGCCAGATGACGGCGCCGGTGCGCTCGGCGAGCGCGGGGGCCGCGTTGACGTGGTCGTTGTGGGCGTGGGTGCACACGATGGCGGTCAGGCGCCGCTCTCCGACGGCGGCGGCGATCGCGTCGGCGTCGTGGGCGGCGTCGATGACGATCACCTCGTCGTCGTCGCCGACCAGCCAGACGTTGTTGTCCACGTCCCAGGTGCCGCCGTCCAGGGCGAACTTCCCGGAGGTGACGACGCGTTCGATACGGGCGGTCATCACAGCACCACCACCGAGCGCAGGACGTCACCGGCGTGCATCCGCTCGAACGCCTTCTCCACCTCGTCGAGCCGGATGGTCTCGGTGACGAACTGGGCGAGATCCAGCCGTCCCTGGAGGTGGAGGTCGATGAGCATCGGGAAGTCGCGGGAGGGCAGACAGTCGCCGTACCAGGAGGACTTCAGCGCGCCGCCCCGGCCGAAGACGTCCAGCAGCGGCAGTTCCAGGGTCATCTCCGGGGTGGGGACCCCGACGAGCACCACCGTGCCGGCCAGGTCGCGGGCGTAGAAGGCCTGCCGGTAGGTCTCCGGCCGGCCGACCGCCTCGATGACGACGTCGGCGCCGAAGCCGCCGGTCAGCTCCCGGATCGCCTCGACCGGGTCGGTGTCACGGGAGTTGACGGTGTGGGTGGCGCCCATGGTGCGGGCGGTGCGCAGCTTGCGGTCGTCGATGTCCACGGCGATGATCCGCGCGGCCCCCGCCAGCCGGGAGCCGGCGATCGCGGCGTCGCCGACCCCGCCGCAGCCGATGACGGCGACCGTGTCGCCCCGGCCCACGGAGCCGGTGTTGACCGCCGCGCCGATCCCGGCCATCACGCCGCAGCCGAGCAGACCGGCGACCTCCGGTGCCACGGCCGGGTCGACCTTGGTGCACTGTCCGGCCGCGACCAGCGTCTTCTCGGCGAACGCGCCGATGCCCAGGGCCGGGGACAGCTCCCGGCCGCTGTCGGCGAGCGTCATCTTCTGAGCGGCGTTGTGCGTGTCGAAGCAGTACCAGGGCCGGCCGCGCCGGCAGGCCCGGCACGCGCCGCACACGGCACGCCAGTTGAGGATCACGAAGTCGCCGGGCGCGACGTCCGTGACCCCCTGTCCCACCGACTCCACGACGCCCGCGGCCTCGTGGCCGAGCAGGAAGGGGAAGTCGTCGTTGATGCCGCCCTGCTTGTAGTGGAGGTCGGTGTGGCACACGCCGCAGGCCTGGACGCGCACCACGGCCTCGCCCGGTCCGGGATCGGGCACGACGATCGTCTCGATGCGGACCGGTTCGTCCTTGCCCGGTGCGATCACGCCGCGTACTTCCTGCGCCATGGTGCTGACCCCTTCGTCGGCCGCTGTCCCGTTGCCCTCCGACCCTACGTCCGATTGATCGGCAAGGGGACGCGGCCCGGGGACACGGGTGAGGGCCGCCCCGCGTCGGGACGGCCCTCGGGCCCGCACGCGGGGCCCCTCGTCAGTGGACGTCAGTGGATGGCGGGGACCAGGCCGAACAGCGGCGAGACCAGGCCGGTGACCTGGTGCAGCTGGTTGACGTCGTTGAGCCGGTTGAGCTGGGCGGACGGCGGCAGGACCTCGTCGCGGTGCTCGGCGGGGATGTCGCCGGCGGCGAGCGAGTCGAGGGTCCCCGTCACGCTGATTCCGCCGGTCTCCTGGGCAGCCGCGTCGGCCGCGCCCGCCGTGGGCGCGACGAGGCCGGTGACCCCGGCGGCGAGGCCAACGGCTGCGACGATACGTCGTGTTGAGATCATGTACTCAGCAACGCCGGGCGGCCGTTTCCGGACACGGGGCCGGAGCACCGCTCACCCGACAGGCGCAGTGCCCGGCCGCGCTTGCCAGGCCCGCCCGGGCGGAGGAGTCTCGAAGGAGAAGCCCCGAGCGGCCCGCAGCCGCAGTCGGGCCGCGACCTTCGAAGGAGGTCGTCATGGGCACTACGGCATCGCCGGGATTCGACACCGAGACCTTCCGCCGGGCCCTCGAAGGAGGGACCGTGGCGGACCTGGTCTCCCTCTACGCGGACGACGCGCAAGTGCGCATCGTGGACCGCAACACCCAGCCCAGCCATCCCCGGGTCCTGCACGGCCGCGACGAGATCGCCGAGATGCTCGACGACGTCTACAGCCGCGACATGTCGCACAAGCTGGAGGAGTGCATCGTCCAGGGCGACCGCGTCGCCTACGCCGAGTCCTGCGCCTATCCGGACGGGGTGCGGGTCCTCGCGGAGTCGATGGTGTCGCTGCGGGACGGCAAGATCGTCGATCAGACCATGATCCAGGCCTGGGACGAGTGACGGGCGCGCGGGAGCGTCCCAGCGGAAGGAAGTGATCGCGGGCGTCGGACGGCGGCGTACGGGCGGAAGGTCGCGGCGGCGCGTTCGGCGGGCGGCAGGCCCGCCGCCTCGCTGCGCACCGGCACGGTGGCACACCCGCGGTGGCCGGGGGTGCCCCAGTGGCCAGGGGTGCCCTGGTGGCGAGGCGTGCCCCGGTGGCGAGGGGCGCCCCGGTGGCCGGAGGTGCCGCCTCGGTCTGCCCGTCGCCGGCCCTCCCGGCGCCGCCGGCACAGCCGTCGCCGCGATTTTGTCGTGTGCACGGCCTTGTGCTGGAGCACGCCCGCTCCTTACTTTCCAGTAAGCACTCTCCGGCAAGCCCCACTCCCCCTAAGCCTCCCGCCGTGGACTGATTGTCATGCGCTCGCCAAGACCAGGCCAAGGAGCGTCCCCATGCCCGTCCGCCCGTCCCGCTTCCTCCGTTCTCTCGGCGCCGCCCTCGCACTCGTCCTCGCCGCCCCCGCGACCGCCGCCCACGCCGCACCGGACGCCCCCGCCGCCCTCCGGGAGGTCCTGTTCGTCGGCAACAACTGGGACGGCACCGCCGACGTCCTCAGGTCCACCGGCGACTTCGCGCGGATCGGCCGGATCGACGTGATCCCGGACAAGGCCGAACGGATGGCCGAGATCAACGCCGATCCGATCCGGTGGATCTACTTCCACGCCATCCGCAACAGCGTCGGCGAGGGCCACGACCAGTTCGTCGACGACATGTACGCCACGCCGGACGGCCGGTCGGTGGTCGTCTCCCGGCCGAGCTTCGCCGACGTGGTCTCCCTCGACCTCGCCACCGGCCGCGTCAACTGGCGGTTCCCGGTCTCCGGCCACCGCTCCGACCACATGGCCGTCTCGCCCGACGGGAGGCGGGTCGCGGTGTCGGCGTCGACCTCCAACACCGTCCACGTGCTGGACATCGTGACCGGCGAGCAGCTCGGCTCGTTCGCCACCGGCGACAAGCCGCACGAGAACGTCTTCACCGCGGACGGCAGGTACCTGTGGAACATGTCCATCGGCGAGGTCAACACCGCCCTGGACGCCCCCTGGCTGGACTGGACCAAGGGTGACCGGCGTATCACGGTCGTGGACGCGACGACGTACCGGCCGGTCAGGGTGATCGACATGCGGGAGCGACTGGACGCGATCGGGCTGAAGGACCACTCGGACGCCGTCCGGCCCGCCGCCTTCTCACCCGGCGAGTCCACGCTCTACTTCCAGGTCTCCTTCTTCAACGGCTTCTTCGAGTACGACGTCGCCGGCGACCGCATCACCCGGACCAAGACCCTGCCGAAGAACCCCGCCACCAGCGAGGACCGCACCACCTGGGTCAACGACTCCCGCCACCACGGCATCACGGTCAGCCCGGACGGCGCCAAGCTGTGCGTGGCGGGCACCATGGACGACTACGCCACGGTCGTCGACCGCGCGTCCCTGGCCCACGGGCCGCTGGTGCCCGCCGCCAAGCCCTACTGGGCCACGGTCAGCGGCGACGGCCGGCACTGCGTCGTCTCCGAGAGCGGCGCCGACCGGGTCACCGCGATCGACTTCGCCACCGGCGAGAAGTCGGTGTCCGTGCCCGTCGGCGACCATCCGCAGCGGGTGCGTCTCGGGCGGGTGCCGGCCGACTGGCGGGGCCCGTCCGCCGGCTGACGCCCCGGTCACCGGCGGCCCCGGCGCACCGGGACGGGGGCTCAGCCGCCCGGGCGCCGGGTGCGCGGCGGCAGCCGGTGCAGCACGACGTCGGTGAGCCGGCCGCCGGCGGCGGTGGCGGTCATGTACGTGCAGTGCGGCTGGCGTCGCCGGTCGGTCGGGGAGCCGGGGTTGAGCAGGCGCAGTCCGGTGCCGGCGGTGGTGTCCCAGGGGATGTGGCTGTGCCCGAAGACCAGCACGTCGAGGTCGGGGAAGCGGGCGGCGCAACGCGCTTCCCGGCCCTTGGCCGGGCCGGTCTCGTGGACGACGCCGAAGCGCAGGCCGCCCAGTTCCGCGTACGCCACCTCCGGCAGCCGGGCGCGCAGGCCGGGGCCGTCGTTGTTGCCGTACACGGCGACCAGCCGGCGGCTGCGGCTCTCCAGCAGGTCGAGGGTGGCCGTGTCGACCCAGTCCCCCGCGTGCACGACGGCGTCGGCGCGCGGGAGTTCGGCCAGCAGCCCGGCGGGCAGTTCCCTGGCGCGGACGGGCAGATGGGTGTCGGACATCAGCAGCAGGCGCACGGTCACCTCGCACCGTCGTGGCCGGTCCGTCGCTTCAGCGGCTCCCACCAGGACCGGTTCTCCCGGTACCAGGCGACGGTCGCGGCGAGCCCGGCGGCGAAATCGTGGCGCGGGCGGTAGCCGAGTTCGTCGCGGGCCTTGCTCCAGTCGACCGAGTAGCGCCGGTCGTGTCCCTTGCGGTCGGCGACGTGGTCGACGCGGTCCCAGCCGGCGCCGCAGGCGTCGAGGAGCAGGCCGGTCAGTTCCCGGTTGGTCAGCTCGGTGCCGCCCCCGAGGTTGTACACCTGCCCGGCCCGGCCGCGGGTGCGGACCAGTTCGATGCCGTGGCAGTGGTCGTCGACGTGCAGCCAGTCGCGGACGTGGGCGCCGTCGCCGTACAGCGGGACCCGGCCGCCGTCGAGCAGGTTCGTCACGAACAGCGGGACGATCTTCTCGGGGAACTGGTGCGGGCCGTAGTTGTTGGTGCAGCGGGTGATCCGCACGTCGAACCCGTGGGTGCGGTGCTGGGCGAGGGCGAGCAGGTCGGCGGAGGCCTTGGAGGCGGAGTACGGCGAGCTGGGCCTGAGCGGCCACTCCTCGTCGGCGCGGCCGGTGCCGACCGAGCCGTACACCTCGTCGGTGGAGATGTGCACGAAGGTGCGCACGCCGTGGCGCAGGGCCGCGTCCAGCAGGGTCTGGGTGCCCGCGACGTTGGTGTGCACGAAGTCGGCGGCCGTGCGGATCGAGCGGTCGACGTGGGACTCGGCGGCGAAGTGCACCACCTGGTCGGTCTCCGCCATCACCTTGTCGACCAGTCCGGCGTCGCAGACGTCACCGTGGACGAAGTCCAGCCGGGGGTGGCCCAGCTCCAGGTTGTCGAGGGTGCCGGCGTAGGTGAGCTTGTCCAGCACCGTGACGTGCGGCGCCCCCGGCGGGTCGGAGGCGAGCAGCAGACGGACGTAGCGGGAGCCGATGAAGCCGGCGCCACCGGTGACCAGGAGGTTCATGGTCCGATCCTCCCTGCACCGGTGCGGCGGTCGGCTACGGGGTGGCCGTCGCGCTCAGCGGCTCGGGTTCCCCGGCTCGGCGGCTCAGTCCTCGCCGCGGACGATGTTCGGCTCCGTGCCCGGACGGGGCGCGCGCGGGGCGGTGCCGTCCTCGACGGCCGGGACCCAGGTCCTCAGCACGCTCTTTCCGCGCAGCCGGCGGGCCTCGGACCAGCCGGTCTCCGGGCGGCGTGCGACGGGTTTCTCACTGGCGTCCGTGGTCACGGATCTCATCTTCTTTCTGTCTCCGGACGGTTTCCGGTTCTCTCTGTCTCCGGACGGCTCCGCACGGCTCCGGCCGCCCGCGGCCGTCACCGGACCGGCGGCCGGCCCCCGCACCGCGGCCCTCGAGAAGGGCCGCTCCGGCGGTGCGGGTTCCCGGGCCGCGCCGAGGTCAAACGCCGCTCGGGCGCCTCAGGGGTTGGGCCGGGCCACGCTGATGTCGCCGAGCGCCGACTCCGGGTCGCGCTCCATGGCCGCGTCGCCCAGGGAGACGATGCCCACGGGGTGCTGCCCCTCGTCGACGACCGGGATGCGGCGCACGGCGTGCTCGCGCATCAGCCGGATCGCGTGGTCCAGCTCCTCGTCGGGGCGCACGGTGACCACGTCGTCGCTGCACGCGCCGGCCACCGTGATCTGGTCCACGTCGCCGCCGTCGGCCAGGGAGCGGATCACCAGGTCGCGGTCGGTGACCAGGCCGCGCAGTTCGTCGCCGTCGGTCACCAGCACGGCGCCGAGGTCCTGGTCGCGCATGATCCGGGCGACGGCGTGGACCGAGGTCTGCGGTTCGACGGTCACCGGGTCGCCGGTCATGATGTCGCGGACGTACTGGGTCATGGCATGCCTCCTGACGGTTATCGGTCCGGTTCACCCGCCGGGTACCCGGTGGCGCGGTGTGTCACCTGTCCGTCGCCGGGACGGTCACCGGCTGACCGGGATCTCGCTCCAGACCTGCTTGCCGCCGCTGACCGGCAGCGTCCCCCACGCCGCCGACACGGCCTCGACGAGGAGGATGCCCCGGCCGCCGGTGGCCTCCCAGCCGATGCTGGTCGGCTTGGCGGGGCTGCGCGGGGAGGCGTCGGCGACGGCCACGCGCATCCGGCCGCCGATCAGGGTCAGGTCGAGCCGGACCTTGCCGTCGGTGTGCACGAGAGCGTTGGTGACGAGTTCGGACACCACCAGCAGGACGCTGTCGATGTCGTCCCCGGACACGTCCCAGGAGCGCAGGGTGCGCCGGGTGAAGCGGCGGGCGTGGGACACCGCCTCGGGGACCCGCCACACCGTCCAGCTCTCGCGCAGCGGGCGCAGCGCCATGCCGTCGTAGCGCACCAGCAGCAGTGCCACGTCGTCGCTGCGGCGGGCGTTGCCGAGCAGGGCGTCGGCGACGAGGCCCGGGTGGGCGGGGTCGCAGGCGGCGAGGGCGTGGGCGAAGCGGTCCATCCCCTCGTCGATGTCGGCGTCGGCGGACTCCACCAGGCCGTCCGTGGTCAGGGCGATCAGGGTGCCGGGCTGGAGCCGCAGCGGGTTCATCGGGAAGTCGGCCTGGGCCAGGACGCCGAGCGGCGGGCCGCCCTCCGCCTCGGCGGTCTCCGTCCGGCCGTCCGGGTGGCGCAGCACCGGCGGCAGGTGCCCGGCGCGCACGCACCAGGCGAAGCCCTCCTCCATGTCCAGTTCGACGTAGGTGCAGGTGGCGAAGAGGTCGGTCTCCATGTCCACCAGCAGCCGGTTCGCGTGGGAGACCACCACGTCCGGGGGGTGGCCCTCGACGGCGTAGGCGCGCAGGGCGGTGCGCATCTGGCCCATGAGGGTGGCGGCGCCGGCGCTGTGCCCCTGGACGTCGCCGATGACGAGGGCGACGTGGTTGTCGGGCAGCGGGATCACGTCGTACCAGTCGCCGCCCAGTTCCAGCCCTGCGGTGCTGGGCAGGTAGCGGGCGACGGCGACCGCGCCGGGCAGCCGGGGCAGCCGGCGGGGCAGCAGCTGGCGCTGGAGCATGCCCACGAGTTCGTGTTCGGCGTCGAAGGCGTGGGCGCGCATCAGGGCCTGTCCGGCGAGACCGGCGGAGGCGGTGAGCAGGGCGCGTTCGTCGGGGCCGAAGACGTGCGGGCTGTCCCAGCCGATCAGGCAGGCGCCGGCCATGCGTCCGCCGGCGGGCAGCGGCAGGACGGCGAGGCCGCCGGGGCCGACCTCGGCGAGGGCGGGTTCGAGGTCGCCGGTGCCGGCCGGCCAGATCCGGGCGCGGCCCTCGCGGAGCGCCGCGGCGAGCGTCGGCATGGCCCGGACCGGGGCGTCGGGCCATTCGGTGCGCCACTCCAGCCGCCACAGGTCGGGCCAGGACTCCGGCTCCGGCGGGTCGAGGACGGTGACGACGAGCCGGTCGTTCTCCAGCTCGGCCAGGGCGATCCGGTCGGCGCGCAGCGGGGCGCGCAGCGCGGCGACCACCGCCTGGCCGACGTCGCGGACGGTGCCCGCGGTGGCGAGCGCGGCGGCCAGGCGCTGCACGCGGGCCACATCGGTGACGTCGGGCCGCAGAGTGGAGGCGTCGGCGACCGTGCCGACCAGGCGGGCCGGCCGGCCCTCGCCGCCGGGCAGCAGCCGGCCGCGCAGCCTCAGCCACTTCGGCGGCCCGTCGGGCTGGAGCACCCGGAACTCCAGCTCGCGGTCGCCGATGGTCATGTGGTCGGCCTCCGTCACCGACATCAGCGACGGCAGGTCCTCGGGCACGGTCAGGGCGAGCAGCGTCTCGACCTTGCCGTCGAAGGCGCCGGTGTCGAGGCCGAACAGGCGCAGGATGCCGTCGCCGACCTCGACCCGTCCGGTGTCCATGGCGAGGCTGAAGGCGTCCGGCGGCAGCTCCCCGCCGTCGGCGGCCGTGCCCGGGGCCGGGCAGACGACGGCCTCGGCGATCAGCTCCAGGCAGGCCCGGTCCTCGTCGGCGAAGCCGCCGGGGCGTTCGGTGACGGCGAGCAGACAGCCGCCGGCGTCGCCGTCGCCGGGCACCGGCAGCGCGGCCAGGGAGAAGCCGCCCCCCGGCACGCGCCGCGACTCGGCGCTGCCGGCGAGGTCCGCGGCGTCGAGCCACACCGGGCTCTTGGCGCGCCGGGCCTCGGCGACCGCGGAGCCGCCGGCCGCGGGGTAGACGTCACGCACCCCGTACAGGGTGCGCGGCACTCCGGCCGACTCCGCCAGGCACAGCAGCTCGCGGTCCTCGCCCGGCGCGTAGAGGGCGGCGAAGGCGGCGCCGGCGAAGACCAGGGCCTGTTCGAGGACGCGGTGGGTGCGGTCGGCACCGTCCTGGGCGGAGGCGAGCGCACCGAGCGCTTCGGCGGCACGCGGCGTTCCCGCTCCTCGTCCCGCAGCGCCCTCACCGACCACGCCGCCATTACAGCGCGTATGGGGCGTTCGCGCAGCCCTTGCGGGCGTTCGGCACCACGACCGCCACGGGTTCGAAAGCGGATCGAACATGTCTTGACGGGTGCGTTCCGCACGCCGTTCTCGTGACAGGCGTGACTGTCCGGGGCCGCCGCCCGGCTGGAAGGCTCGTAGCCGCCCGAGGAGGGGGACGCGCATGGACAAGCGGTACGAGGTGTACGCGCTCGCGGACCGGTACTTCTACGAGACACCGGACCGGCTGGCCGGCGGCACGGCGGACGCCGGGCGCCGGTTCGAGGCGGCCCGCCGCACGGTGCCGGAGGGCTGGTCGGCGGAGCGCACCGGTGACTGGCTGACCATGACGCCGCTAGGCCCGGACGGGGCACCGCTGCCGGGCCCGGCCCAGGGCTGGAAGATCCACGCCTCGGCGACCCGGGCGAACGCGGAGGAGATCGCCGGCATCGTGTGGGACTACTGCGTGCCGCGCCGCATCCCGTTCAAGTTCGTGCCCGGCCCTGACCTGCTGCACCTGCGCAACACCAAGTACGCGCCCCGGGACGGCAGCGGCAAGTTCGTCACCGTCTACCCGGCCGACGAGGCGCGGCTGCACGAGGTGCTGCGCGAGCTGGGGGCGCTGCTGGAGGGCTTCGAGGGGCCGTACATCCTCACCGATCTGCGCTGGCACGACGGTCCGCTCTACGTCCGCTACGGGGCCTTCGCGCGCTCCTTCGTCGTCGACGAGCGGGGTTCGCTGGTGCCGGCGGTGCGCGACGGTGCGGGGCGGCTGGTGCCGGACCGGCGGACGCCGTCGTTCCAGGTGCCGGAGTGGGTGACGCTGCCGTCCTTCCTGGAGCCGCATCTGGCGGCCCGCAACACCACGACGGTGGGTGAGCTGCCGTACCGGATCGAGAAGGCGCTGCACTTCTCCAACGGCGGCGGCGTCTACGCGGGCACCGACACCCGCGACGGCCGCAAGGTCGTGCTGAAGGAGGGCCGGCCGCACGCGGGCCTGGCCGCCGACGGAGCGGACGCGGTGGCGCGCCTGGAGCGGGAGAGGCGGGCGCTGGAGCGGGTGTCGGGCACGGGCGTGGTGCCCGAGGTCCGCGACTGGTTCGAGCTGGGCGGCCACCGCTTCCTGGTGATGGACTTCGTCGAGGGCCGTCCGCTCAACGCGTTCTTCGCCGAGCGGCACCCGCTGCTGGGTCCCGACCCGGACCCCGAGGCGGTCGCCGCGTACACGCGGTGGGCGTTGCGCGTCCACCGCAGGGTGGAGGAGGCGGTGGCGGCGGTCCACGCACGCGGCATCGTCTTCAACGACCTGCACGTCTTCAACATCATGGTGGCGCCCGACGAGGAGTCGGTGTTCCTGCTGGACTTCGAGGCGGCGGCCCTGGTCGAGGAGAGGGGCCGCCAGGTCGTCGCCCACCCCGGCTTCTTCGCGCCGCCCGACCGGCGGGGCACCGACGTGGACCATTACGCGCTGGCCTGTCTGCGGCTCGCCCTCTTCCTGCCGGTGACCACGCTGTTCGTGGTGGACCGGGGCAAGGCGGCCCATCTGGCGGAGGTGGTCCGGGAGCAGTTCCCGCAGGTGCCGCGGGCGTTCCTGGACGAGGCGGTCGCGGAGATCACCCGCGACCCGGAACCGGAGGCGGCGGAGCTGGAGCCGGCGGGGGCGGACCCGGGACCGGCGGGGGCGGCGGACGCGGGCCGGACGCCCGGCACCGGTCACCGGCCGTCCCCGGGGACCGGCGCGGCGCGGCTGGGCTCCGCGCCCCCGGCCGAGCCCGGCGACTGGCCCTACAGCCGTGACTCGATGATCAAGGCGATCCTGGCCTCCGCCACCCCGGACCGCACCGACCGGCTCTTCCCCGGCGACATCGCGCAGTTCTCCGACGGCGGCGGCCTCGGCCTCGCGCACGGCGCGGCCGGGGTGCTGTACGCGCTGGCCGCAAGCGGCGCCGAGCGGTACGAGGAGGGCGAGCGCTGGCTGCTGGACCGCACCGGTCCGCCCCCGGCGGGCACACCGCTCGGCCTGTACGACGGTCTCGCCGGCGTCGCCCACGTCCTGGAGCGGCTCGGGCACCGGCAACGGGCGCTGGACCTGGTCGACGGCGTCCTGCGCGAGCGCTGGCAGAACCTCTCCTCGGATCTGTACGGCGGCCTGGCCGGGCTCGGCCTGGTCCTCGGCGACCTGGCGCGCTCCACCGGGGAGCGGGAGCTGGGCGAGCGGGCGGCCGAGGCCGCGGAGATCCTCGTACGGCGTCTGGCGGAGCCCCTGCCCGAGGCGCCGCGGCGGCGGGCCGGGCTGCTGCGGGGCGCGAGCGGACCGGCGCTGTTCCTGCTGCGGCAGTACGAGCGGACCGGCGACCGGACGCTGCTGGACGCGGCCGTGACGGCGCTCCGCCGGGACCTGGCGTGCTGCGTGACCCGCCACGACGGCGCCCTGGAGGTCGACGAGGGCTGGCGGACCCTGCCCTATCTCGGCGACGGCGGGGTGGGGGTCGGCGCGGTCCTCGACGACCTGCTCGTCCATGTCCCGGACGGCGGCGAGGACTTCGCGCGGGCCCGCCGGGGCGCCCGGACCGCCGCCACCTCACGCTTCTACGCCCAGCCCGGCCTCTTCCAGGGCCGCGCCGGGATGATCCTGCACCTGAGCCGCACCGACGCGCCGGGCTCCGCCGCCCCGGGCGCCGTGTCCCCGCGGCTGGCCGGGCAGATCGCCGGGCTCGGCTGGTACGTGATGGCCTACCAGGGGCAGCTGGCCTTCCCCGGCCACCAGATGATGCGGCTCTCCATGGACCTCGCCACCGGAACGGCGGGCTGTCTGCTGGCCCTGTCGGCGGCCCTCGGCCCCGGCCGCGCCGCGCACCTGCCGTTCCTGCCGCCACCGCGGCCCCACGAACGCGGCTCCGCCGGCTGACGGAGCCGTGCACCACCCCGTCCCCACGGGCGGAACGGAAACACCCCGAAAGACCTCGGGGGGTCTCCCCGGAAAGCCTCGGGAGGGCTCCCCCGGGAAACCGCTCCGGACGTGTCACGACGCGTCCGATCACATCGACGAGAGGAAACACCATGGCGCTTCTCGACCTGCAGGCGATGGAGTCCGAGGCCCGCACCGACGGCGGCGGCAACAGCACCGTCAGCCTGCTGTCCTGCATCAGCGCGGCCAGCGTCCTGCTCTGCCTCTGACCGCACGGTGCCACCGGCCCCGGGCGGACCGCTCCCGCGAGGGAGGGGCCGCCCGGGGTCCCGCACACCGCCCCGACCCCGGAGGGGAAGGCCGCCGCCCATGACGACCCGCGCAGCCGCCGCTCCCGGCACCCGGCCGGCCCGCACTCCGCCGCCCGCGGCGGCCGGGCCCGGCGGCGCCCGCTGGGTGGCCCTCTGCCTCGCCGGCACCGCCGGGACCGGTGCGGCCCTGCTGCTGCCGGCCGTGCTGGGCCGGACCCTCGACCTGCTGCTGGCGCAGGCCCCGGCGACCCGCTGGGTGCTGGCCTGCGCCGGCCTGCTGCTGCTCGTCGCCGCGCTGGACGCGCTGGAGACGGTGCTCACCGGCACCCTCGGCGCCCGCACCACCGCCGGGCTGCGCCGCACCACGCTCCGCCGGCTGCTGGCCGTGGGCCCCCGGGCCCAGGACCGCTTCGCCCCGGGCGACCTCGTCGCCCGGCTGGTGGGCAGCGCGGCGCAGGCCGGCGCCGGACCCGCCGCCCGTGCCTCGCTGCTCGCCGCGTCGGCCGGCCCGGTCGGCGGCGTGGTCGCGCTCGTCCTGATCGACCCCTGGCTCGCGGCCGTGTTCCTGGCGGGCGCCCCCGTGCTGGGCCTGCTGCTGCGCACGGTGTCCCGGGACACCTCCGCCTGTGCCGCCCGCTACCAGCGGGCGCAGGGCCGGGTCTCCGCCGCGCTGGCCGAGGCCCTCGCCGGGTTCCGCACCATCCGGGCGGCGGGCACACAGCGGCGGGAGACCGAGCGGATCCTGCGTCCGCTGCCGGAGCTGGCCGACGCCGGGCACCGCATGTGGCGGGTGCAGGGCCGGGCCGCCGGCCAGGCCGTCGCGGTGGCCCCGGCGCTGTACCTCGGCGTCCTCGCGGTCGCCGGTGTGCTGGTCGCCCGGCACCGGATCACGGTGGGCGAGCTGC
Source organism: Streptomyces sp. NPDC031049 (assembly GCF_055571015.1). Classification (NCBI taxonomy): domain Bacteria; kingdom Bacillati; phylum Actinomycetota; class Actinomycetes; order Kitasatosporales; family Streptomycetaceae; genus Streptomyces; species Streptomyces sp. NPDC031049. The sequence continues at coordinate 334,326 of NZ_JBVIGC010000007.1, read as the reverse complement.
TCGCGGCGTCCCGGTACGCGGTTCTCGCCACCGGCGTCGGCGTGCTGGTCGGACAGCTCGCCGCCCTGGCGCGGGCGCGGGCGGCCGCCGGGCGGCTCGGCGAGGTCCTGGCCGAGCCCGCCCCCGCGCACGGCGGGCGCCGGCTGCCGGCGGGCCCCGGCCGGCTGGAGCTGCGCGGCGTCACCGCCCGGCGCGGCGGGCGGACCGTGCTCGACGGGGTCGACCTGACCGTGCCCGGCGGGACGACGCTGGCCGTGGTGGGCCGCTCCGGCTCCGGCAAGTCGCTGCTCGCGGCCGTCGCCGGGCGGCTGACCGACCCGGACGCCGGGCAGGTGCTGCTCGACGGGGTGCCGCTCGGCGAGCTGTCCCGCGAGGAACTGCGCGGCGCGATCGGCTACGCCTTCGCCCGCCCCGCCCTGCTGGGCACCAGCGTCGAGGACACGATCGGCCTCGCGCTGCCCCGGCCCTCCCCCGCCCGGGTCCGGGAGGCCGCCCGGACGGCACGCGCCGACGACTTCGTGCGGCGCCTGCCCGACGGCTACCGCACCGCCCTCGCCGACGCCCCGCTGTCCGGCGGCGAGACCCAGCGGCTCGGCCTCGCCCGGGCGTTCGCCCACGGCGGCCGGCTGCTGATCCTCGACGACGCGCTGTCCAGCCTCGACACGGTCACCGAACGCCACATCGCGCGGGTCCTGGCCGGGCACGGCACCGGCGGCACCCGCCTGCTGGTGGCCCACCGCGCCGCGACGGCGGCCCGCGCGGACGCGGTGGCGTGGCTGGACGGCGGACGGATCCGCGCACTGGGCCGGCATGCCCACCTGTGGCGCTCGCCGGAGTACCGGGCCGTGTTCGGGGACGAGGACGGGGGCGGCGGTGACGGACGGTCCGGGGAGCGGCTGTGACGGGGGCCGGGGTACGCCCATGACGGGCAGCGTGTACCGGCGTGGTCTGCGGTACCTGCGCGGGCGGGCGCGGGTGCTGGCCCGGCTCGCGGGGTGGTCGGTGCTGGAGTCGGGGCAGAGCTTCCTCATCGGGTACGCGCCCGCACGGGCGCTGGACGACGGCTTCCTGGCCGGACGGCCCGGCACGGGTGTGGGGTGGCTCGCGGTGGCGGGGCTCGGTGTGCTGCTCGGGGCGTACGGGACCGCCCGGGTGTACGGGGCCGTCGCCGACCTCGTCGAACCGCTCCGGGACCGGCTCGTGGCGCGGGTGGTCGCCCGGGGGGTGCGGACCGGGGACAGCGGCACCCTGTCGGGCCTGACCCAGCAGGTGGAGATCGCCCGGGACACCTTCGCGGGACTGGTGCTGGTCTCCCGTTCGTTCCTGTTCACCACCGCCGGGGCGCTCGCCGGGCTGTTCTCCCTGGCCCCGCCGCTGCTCCTGGTCGTCGGGCCGCCGCTGCTGCTCGGCGTGGCGCTGTTCGCGGCGAGCCTGCGTCCGCTGGCCCGCCGCCAGGAGGCGTTCCTCGTCGCGGACGAGGCACTCGCCGGCCGGCTGGGCGTGATCTGCCCGGGGCTGCGGGACATCACCGCCGCCGGGGCCGAGGACCGGGTGGCCGCGGACGCCGGGCAGGCCGTCGACGCCGAGCTGCGGGCGGCGTACTCGCTGGCCCGCTGGAGTGTGCTGCGGGTGGCGTCCCTGGCGGTGGGCGGGCAACTGCCGATCGTGCTGCTGCTGGTCGCGACCCCGTGGCTCCTCGCCCGCGGCGTGACCGCCGGGGCCCTGGTCGGCGCCCTCGCCTACATCACCCAGTCGCTGCTGCCGGCCCTGCGCGACCTCGTGCACGGCCTGGGCACCAGCGGCTCGCGCCTCGCGGTGGTGCTGCGCCGCCTGGTGCCCGACAGCACCGAGCGGCACGTGCCCGGCCCGGCCGCGCCCGTCGCGGTGCCCGGGGGGCGCGAGCCGGCGGAGGGACCGGCGACCGCCGGACCCGTCGGCCGGTCCCGGGGCGAGCCGGCGTTCCACGGCGAGCCGGCATCCCAGGGCAAGCGGGCGCTCCCGGACGGGCCGGCACCCCCGGACGGCCCGGCGTCCCCGAACGAATCGGCCTCCCCGGACCACCCCGCGTCCCCGGACCAACCCGTGCTCGTTCTGGACGGTGTCACCTTCGGCTACGGGCGCGCCGCCGTCCCGGTGGTCGAGGATCTCGACCTGTCCCTCGAACCCGGAGAGCACCTGGCGGTCGTCGGGCCGAGCGGCATCGGCAAGTCGACGCTCACGGCGCTGGTCGCCGGCCTGCTGGAACCGGTGCGGGGCACGATCCGCATCGGCGGTCACCCGGTGCCCGGCGCCGCCGCGGCCGCCCGGCGCGTGCTCATCCCCCAGGAGGCCTACGTCCACACGGGCACCCTCGCCGAGAATCTGGACCACCTGCGGCCCGGCCCGGTGCCCGAGGCCGAGCTGCGCGCCGCCGCCGAAGCGGTGGGCATGACACCGCTGCTGTCGCGGCTCGGCGGACCCGGCGCCGTACTCGACCCGGCGGCGCTGTCCGCCGGCGAGCGGCAGCTGATCGCGCTCGCCCGGGCCCTGCTGTCCCCCGCCCCGCTGGTCCTGCTCGACGAGGCGACCTGCCACCTGGACCCGGCGGCGGAGGAACGCGCGGAGCGCGCCTTCGCCGACCGCCCCGGAACCACGCTGGTCGTCGTGGCGCACCGCATCAGCGCCGCACGCCGCGCCGACCGGGTACTGGTCATGGACGGCCCGCGCACGGCGTGCGGAAGCCACGAGGACCTGCTGCGCCGCTCCGCGGCCTACCGCGATCTGGTCGGCTGCTGGACAGCCGGCCGTACCGGGCCGTCACAGCCAGCCCTCCCCCTGGGAGATCCGGATGGCGTCGACCCGGTTGCGGGCCCCGGTCTTGCGGGTGATGGCCGCCATGTAGTTCCGCACGGTGCCGTGCGACAGGTGCAGCCGCCCGGCGATCTCCGCGATGGAGGCCCCGCCCGCGGCCAGGGATAACACGCTCAGCTCCCGCCCGGTCAGCGGCATGTCCGCGGCCTTGAGGAAGCCGAGTCCCAGCGAGGCGTCGACGAAGCGTTCCCCCGCGGCGACCCGCCGGATGCCGCGCACCAGGCACTCCGGCGCGCCCTTGCGGTCGACATAGCCGAGCGCGCCCGCCTCGACGGCACGTTTCAGCAGGCCGGGCCGGTGCGCGCCGGCCAGCACCAGCAGTCGCGACGGCACCGCCCCCGCGTCCCTCGGCAGGAGTTCGCCCAGCGACGGCGCACCGTCGGCGTCCCGGCACTCCAGGTCCGCCACGCACACGTCCGGCCGCAGGGACCGCACGCGTACCGGCGCGCCGTGCCAGGTGCTGTCGGACACCGCGAGATCGGGTTCCCGGCGGAGCCACTCCGCCAGGACCGATCGCACGAGACACGCGTCGTGCACCAGTAGCACCCGAATCACTGCCACTCCCTCAGCTCTTCGCCCGCCCCGCCGGCCGGTGTTGAACGCGTGCCCCATTGTTGGCGTCCCGGACGGCCGCTGCGCATGGGGAACCGGCCATCGCGGTGCGCGGGGGCGCACACAGGGCACCCGTACGCCACCACGCGCACCGACTCCCCAGGTGTGGACCGGGCCCCTCGGGGTACCGCCCGCCGGCCCCGCCGTGCGCGGCAGGCCGCCAAGGAGGAGATTTGAATACCGGGGCCCGTCGCGACGGTGACGAGGAGGTGGTCGGCATGTCCGACGGAGGGTCGTCCCCGCAGGCGGCCTCCTCCAGGACGTCGCCCGGCCGGCCCGTGCTGTCCCTGGCGCTGGCGTCGATGCTGGAGGACTCCCACGCCCACTCCGGCGCCGTGTACCTGCTCGCCGCCGACCCGCCGGTGCTGGAGATGGCCGTCATGGCGGGGATGCCGCGGGCTTTCGCGGCGCCCTGGGAGCGGGTGACGCTCAACGCGCGGGTCCCGGTGGCCGACGCGGTGCGCGAGCGGCGGCTGATCTGGGTCGGCGGCGCGGAGGAGATGGCGCGCCGCTACCCCCGGGTCGCCGTGGTGCTCCCCTACCCGTTCGCGCTGGCCGCGCTGCCGGTCGCCACCGACTCCACCGTGTACGGCGCCGTCTTCCTGACCTGGCCGGGAACACGTCCCCCGGAACTGTCCGACCGGGAGCGGGAGCATCTCGGCTCCGCCTGCGAGCGGCTCGCCCTCCGGCTGGAGCGGGCGGCCGCGGCACGGCTGCCCGTGCACCCCGAGCCGGATCTGCTCGCCGCCCCGACGATCGGCGGCGCGGCCGGCACCCTCGGGGCGCTGGAGGCCGTGCGGATGACGGCGCGGCTGCCGTACGGACTGTGCTCGCTCGACCTGCACGGGCGGGTCGGCTTCGCCAACGCGGCCGCGGCCGATCTGCTGGACGTCCCGGTCGACCGGCTGCTCGGCACCCATCTGTGGTCCGTGGTGCCCTGGCTCAACGACCCCGTGTACGAGGACCGCTACCGCGCGGCCCTGATGAGCCAGGAGTCCACGTCCTTCGTGGCGCTGCGCCCGCCGGGCGAGTGGCTGTCGTTCCGGCTGTATCCGAGCCGTACCGGGCTCAGCGTCCGGATCACCCGGGCCCGGGGCGTGGCGCGCGCCGCCCGGACGACGCCGTCCCCTCAGGAGGTGCCGACCCGGCTGGTCACCATCTCCCAGGTGGTGAGCCTGACCGGCGCGCTCGCGGAGGCGGTCGGCGTGCGGGACGTGGTGGAGCTGGTCGCGAACGAGATCGCCCCGACGGTGGGCAGCCAGGCCCTGGTCCTCCTGGGCTCACGGGCGGGCCGGCTGCACGTGCTGGGTCACCGCGGCTATCCCGACCCGCGCACGGTGGAGCAGTTCGAGGGGCTGCCGCTGACCGAGCGGACGCCGGGCACCCAGGTGCTCAAGACGGGGGTGCCGGCGTTCCTGGAGTCGTGGGAGGAGTTGCAGCGCCTGTACCCGGCGCGACGGGCGACTCCGGACGGCTACGCGTCCTGGGCCTTCCTGCCGCTGATCGCCTCGGGCCGGCCGGTGGGCACGTGCGTGTTCGCGTACGCCGAGCCGCACTCCTTCGCCACCGACGAACGGGCGGTGCTCACCAGCCTGGCCGGGCTGGTCGCCCAGGCGCTGGAGCGCGCCCTGCTGTACGACGCCAAGCACCGGCTGGCGCACGGTCTTCAGCAGGCCCTGCTGCCGCACTCGCTGCCGGTGCTGCCCGGCTTCGAGACGGCGGCCCGCTATCTGCCGGCCACCCGCGGCATGGACATCGGCGGGGACTTCTACGACCTGGTGCGCAGCCGGGGCGCGGCGGCGGCGGCGGTGATCGGGGACGTGCAGGGCCACAACGTGACCGCGGCGGGGCTGATGGGGCAGCTGCGGACCGCCGTCCGCGCCTACACGGCGGTCGGGCAGGCGCCCGAGGAGGTCATGCGCAGCACCAACCGGCTGCTCATCGAGCTGGGCACCGACCTGTTCGCCAGCTGTCTGTACCTGCGGCTCGACCCGGATCGGGGGTGTGCGGTGATGGCGCGTGCCGGTCATCCGCCGCCGCTGGTGCGCCGGCCCGACGGACGGGTGCGCGTGCTGGACCTGGCCGGTGGTCCGCTGCTCGGCATCGACGCGACGGCCGCGTACCCGACGACGCGGGTCGACCTGCCGCCCGGTTCCGTGCTCGCGCTGTACACCGACGGCCTGGTGGAGGTGCCCGGCATGGACTTCGAGGACGGGGTGGCCGGACTCGGCCGGCGTCTGGGCGAGGCCGGGGACCTGCCGCCGGACGAACTGGCCGACGCCCTGGTGGGGCCGGACGCGGACGCCGAGGAGCGGCTCGACGACATCGCGCTGCTGCTGCTCCGGGCGCGGGAGCCCTGACCGGGCGGCACCGCGAGGACCCGTCGCTGCGGCCGGCGGCCGCTGTCCGGCCAGGGCGGCCCCGCCACGGCGGTTCCGTCACGACGGTCCGGTCACCACGGCCCGACCACAGCGGTTCGGCGCGCCGGTCCGATCACCAGGGCCCGGAGACGACGAGGGACGACGGCCCGCGACGGTCCGGTCCTCCCGCCGGAGGGCCGGACCGTCCCGGACGCCGGCCGGCTCGTCAGCCGGTCGACCCGGAGCCGTCCGCGCCGGCCTCGCCCGTGCCGTCGCCCGCTCCGTGACCGGGGCCCTGGCCGGCACCGGCACCGTCTCCGGTGCCGTCTCCGGCCTCCGCGCCCTCACCGGCTCCCGCCCCGGCGTTCGCGCCCGCGCCCGGGGCGCCGCCACCGACGCCCGCACCGCCGGTCTCCTGCCCGGCACCGGCACCGGCGCCCTCGCCGCCGGTCTGATCGCCGGCGCCGCCGCCCTGCTCGCCCGCGCCCTGGTCGCCCGCGCCGAGCGTGGCGCCGACCGCCGCCAGGGCGGTGGTGACCGGCTGGAAGAACGTCTCGCCGCCGACGGTGCAGTCGCCGCTGCCGCCCGAGGTCAGCCCGATGGCCAGGCCGTCCTGGGTGAACAGCGAGCCGCCGCTGTCCCCGGGCTCGGCGCAGACGTCGGTCTGGATGAGGCCGGTGACGGTGCCCTCCGGGTAGTTCACGGTGGCGTCGAGCCCGAGGACCTGGCCGTCGGCGAGCCCGGTGGTGCTGCCCATCCGGAACACCTGCTGTCCGACGGTGGCCTCCGCGGCCCCGGTGATCTGCACGGTCTGGTCCCCGAGGTTCACCTCGCTGGGCGCCTCGGTGGCCGGGTCGTCGTACGTCACCAGCCCGAAGTCGCCCTCGCCGGGGAAGACGGACTGCTCGACGGTGCCGATCGGCGCTCCGCCCTGGACGTCCGACCACTGCCGGGCGGCGGCCGTGCAGTGCCCGGCGGTCAGGAACGCCGGGGAGCCGTCGCCCGCGGTGACGTTGAAGCCGAGCGAGCAGCGGGCGCCGCCGCCGAAGACGGCGTCCCCGCCGGACGCGAACGTCTTGAAGGTGCCGGCCGACTTCTTCAGGGTGGCCATGCCGGAGCCGAGCTGCCGCACCGTGGACTCCAGCCGGTCCCACCTCTCGCCGGTGACGGTGGAGTCGGCGGTCACCAGGATCTTGTTGGTCCGCGGGTCGATGGCCCACGAGGTGCCCGGGATGGTCGCCCGGGACGTCAGCGTCCGCGCGCCGGCCCGCAGTTCGGCGTAGCTGTTGTCGACCTCCCGTACCTCCGCGCCCGCCTTCTTGGCCTGCACGATGATCTGGTTGTTGTCACCGGGGACGACGTTGACGACCAGTTGCCGGTCGCCGGCGTCGTAGTAGGAGCCGGCGAAGGCGTCGCCGAGCATGCCGGCCAGCCGGGAGGCGAGATCCGAGGCGTCCGCCGCCTTCAGCGTCCGCGGCGCTGCGGCCGTGTCGCCCGCGCCGCCCTCCTGCGAGGCGTTGGCGTGGGGCAGCAGGACGGCGGCCGCGCCGAGCGCCACCACGCCGCCCGCCGCGATCGCGGCCCTGCGCTTCGGGATTCGCTTGTGACTCAACCTTCTCGACCTCCTGGGACGGGGTCCGTGCCGCCGGTCGGCAGCAATTCGGGGCGCCTGGTTGGCTGTTGGTACGCACGTGTCGCCCGGGGCGTTCAAACACGGCGACGGCACACCGATCGTGATCGGTCGGTCACGATCGGTTCCGGACACGTAGTGGAATCCCGGCTTCAGCGAATCTGCACATCGAATGCCCAATCCGGTCACCGCCGTCCGCGGATCCCCACACCGGCCGGGTGCCGCGTACGCCTTTGGGGCGGGAGTGCCGGATTCGCCGGCGCCGGGGCAAGGGGCCGGACGCGCCGATGCCGGACGGCATGTGAAGAAGTCGCTGCGAAGGCGTGCCCGGTCCTGCACGGTTGGTCGCCTGGGCGACGCAAGTGCCCAGGTGGGAGGGGGTTGTTGATTGGAAGGGCGGCGGCGCCGCGTGCTTTGATCCATCGCACCGCGGGGGTCGCGGAGGGCTCCGGAGACGGGCTGCCCGGCGCCCGCGGCCGCGGCCGTCGTCTGTCCCCAGAGGGGGCCGCTCCCCCCTTGTGAAAGAGCTATAGGAAGGGAAGTTCCATCATGAACTCCACCCCCCAGGTCGAGACCGTCGAGATCTCGGACGCCGAGCTGGACAACGTCTCCGGCGGTCTCTCCGTGAACGCCGTGGGCACCGTCACCGGCGCCCTGGACAGCGTCGCCCCGGTCTCCGGTCTGGTGAACACGGCCGTCGGCACCGTCGAGGGTGTCACCGGTCTGAACACCGCCCCGGTCACCAACCTGGTCGCCGGTCTCTGATCGCACCGTCGCGCCGCCGACAGTCCCGGAGCCGCCTGACGGCTCCGGGGCTTTCGGACGTCTCCGCCTCGCACCCCCTGGACCCTCCCCCGTGCAGTTCCGCCAACAGGCCCTCGCCAAGCTCCAGTCGCCCGAGGAGCTCGATCTCCCCGTGCGCTTCGCCCGCCCCCAGGGCTGGCTGGTGCTGTCCGTGACCGTGCTCGCGATGGCCGCCGCGTCCGTGTGGGCGGTGACCGGTTCGGTGACGTCCACGGTCGGCGCGCCCGCCGTCCTCACCCACGGACAGGGCAGCTACCTGTTGCAGAGCCCGGTGTCCGGCCAGGTCACCGCCGTGCTCGCCGAGCAGGGCCGGCGGCTGCCGGCCGACGCCCCCGTCCTGAAGGTCCGCACCGCCGAGGGCGAGACCGTCGTCCGCACGCTCGACGCGGGCCGGGTCAGCGCGCTCGCCGCGACCGTCGGCCAGATCGTGCAGACCGGTGCGAACCTCGCCGCCGTGGAGAAGGTCGCGCACGCCGACGACCCGCTGTACGCCACGGTGTACGTGCCCGCCGAGAACGCCGCGTCCATCCCGGCGCACGCCTCCGTCGACCTGACCGTGCAGTCGGTGCCCAGCCAGGAGTACGGCGTGCTGCACGGCGAGGTGAAGTCGGTGGACCGCACCGCCCAGTCGGCGCAGCAGATCGCCGCCTTCCTCGGCGACCGGCAGCTCGGCGAGCAGTTCACCGAGGAGGGCAGGCCGGTGGCGGTCACCGTCGAGCTGAAGAAGGCGAACACCGAGAGCGGCTACGAGTGGTCCACCGCGGACGGGCCGCCGTTCGAGCTGACCTCGATGACCCTGGCCACCGGCTCGGTCCGGCTGGCCGAGGAGCGTCCCGTCGACTGGCTGCTGCCGTGAGCACCGCACAGGAGACCCGGGGCAGGCGCCGCGCCGCACCGCCGAAGCGCGCGGTTACGAAGTCCGCGGCGAAGGCCGTCCGTACGCCGACGGTGCTCCAGATGGAAGCCGTGGAGTGCGGTGCCGCCTCCCTGGCGATGGTGCTCGGCCACCACGGCCGGCACGTCCCGCTGGAGGAGCTGCGCATCGCCTGCGGCGTCTCCCGCGACGGCTCGCGCGCCAGCAACCTGCTGAAGGCGGCCCGCGGTTACGGACTGACCGCCAAGGGCATGCAGATGGACCTGGCCGCCCTCGCGGAGGTGACGGCACCGGCCATCCTGTTCTGGGAGTTCAACCACTACGTCGTCTACGACGGGATGGGGCGCCGCTTCGGCCGCCGCGGCGTCTTCGTCAACGACCCCGGCAAGGGCCGCCGGTTCGTGCCGCTGGAGGACTTCGACGGCTCCTTCACCGGTGTCGTGCTGACCATGGAGCCCGGCCCCGGCTTCCGCCGCGGCGGGCGCAGGCCGGGCGTGCTCGGCGCGATGCCGGCCCGGCTGCGCGGCACGGCGGGCACCCTGCCGGCCGCGGTCCTGGCGAGCCTGCTGCTGGTGCTGGTCGGCGCGGCGGTGCCCGCGCTCAGCCGCACCTATATCGACATGTTCCTGATCGGCGGCCAGACCTCGCTGCTGGGCGTGCTGTTCGCCTCGATGGCCGCCTGCGTGCTGCTCACCGTCGCCCTGACCTGGCTGCAACAGGCGAACCTGCTGCGCGGCCGGCTGATCTCCTCCACCCTGTCCAGCGCCCGCTTCCTGCGCCACCTGCTGCGACTGCCGGTGACGTTCTTCGGCCAGCGCAGCCCCGCCGACCTGGTGCAGCGGCTCCAGTCCAACGACGCGGTGGCCGAGACGCTGGCCCGCGACCTCGCGGCGGCCGGTGTGGACGCGGTGGTCGTCGTGCTCTACGCGCTGCTGCTGTACACCTACGACCCGCAGCTGACCTTCGTCGGCATCGGGGTGGCGCTGCTGAACATCGTCGCCATGCGGGTGGTGGTCCGGCTGCGGGCGACGCGCACGGCCAAGCTGCGCGCGGACACCGCCCGGCTCACCAACACGGCGTACACCGGTCTTCAGCTGATCGAGACGATGAAGGCGACCGGCGGCGAGGACGGCTACTTCCGCAAATGGGCCGGGCAGCACGCCACGACGCTGGAGGAGCAGCAGCGGCTGGGGGTGCCGACCGCCTGGCTGGGCGTGGTGGCGCCGACGCTGGCCACCCTCAACAGCGCGCTGATCCTGTGGATCGGCGGCATGCGGGCCGTGGAGGGGCACATCTCCGTCGGGCTCCTGGTGGCGTTCCAGGCGCTGGTCACCCGCTTCACCGCCCCGCTGACCCGGCTGAACGGCGTCGCGAGCCGCATCCAGGACTTCGCCGCCGACGTCGCCCGGCTGAAGGACGTGGAGAACTTCCGCGCCGACCCGCTCTACGGCCGCCCCGACGCCGGCGACTCCACGCGCCGCCTGCACGGCCACGTCGAGTTGCAGAACGTCTCCTTCGGCTACAACCCGCTCGACAAGCCGCTGCTCACCGGCTTCGACCTGACCGTCGGCCCCGGGCAGCAGGTGGCGCTGGTCGGCGGCTCCGGCAGCGGCAAGTCGACGGTGTCCCGGCTGATCTCCGGCCTGTACACCCCGTGGGAGGGCGTCATCCGCATCGACGGGCAGCGTCTGGAGGACATTCCGCGCGGCGCGCTGGCTGCCTCGGTGTCCTTCGTCGACCAGGAGCTGTTCCTGTTCGAGGGCACCGTCCGCGACAACGTGGCGCTGTGGGACCCGTCCGTGCCGGACGAGGCGGTGATCGAGGCGCTGCGCGACGCGGCGCTGTACGACGTGGTGATGCGCCGCCCCGGCGGCATCCACAGCCGGGTCGAGCAGGACGGCCGGAACTTCTCCGGCGGGCAGCGCCAGCGGCTGGAGATCGCGCGGGCGCTGGTGCGCCGGCCCAGCATCCTGGTCCTGGACGAGGTGACCAGTGCCCTGGACGCGGAGACCGAGCTGGTCGTCATGGACAACCTGCGCAAGCGGGGCTGCGCCTGCGTGGTGATCGCCCACCGGCTGAGCACCGTGCGGGACAGCGACGAGATCGTCGTCCTCCAGCACGGCACGGTCGTGGAGCGCGGCCGGCACGAGGAACTGCTGGCGCGCGGCGGCGCGTACGCGGCGCTGGTCAGGGAGCGGTGAGATGACCTCCGTACACGACGGAGCCTCCGGATACGAGGGGCCCCCCGGATACGACGGTGCCTCCGGATACGAGGCGGCCCCCGGAGACGACGGTGCCTCCGGCTACCACGGCGGGTCGGGGTACGACGGCGCCGCCGGCCACGGCCCGGCCTCCGGGTACGCCGGCGCGGCCGGCCACGGGCAGGCCCCCGGGCACCCGGGAGCCCCGGGGCACACGGCGGGCACCGCGTCCGGGCAGGGGCCCGCGCCCGAGGGCGACCTCGTCCTCGGCGCGCTCGGCGCCCTGGGCACGCCCGTCGACTGCGCCGGCTCCAGCCGCCTGGACCTTCAGGGCCCCCAGGTGCTGTGGCTGGTGGCGTCCGGCGCGGTGGACCTGTTCGCGGTGGACGCCGAGCGGCAGGGCCACTGGCACCACCTGGGCCGCCTGGAGGCGGGTTCGCTGCTGCTCGGCCCGGTCGCCGGCCCCCGGCACACGCTGGTCGCCCGGCCGCTCAGGGACTGCGTGGTGCACCGCATCGGGCTGCGCGAGCTGTACCAGCCGGCGAGCACGCAGACGTGGTCCTACGACGAGTACGGCACCCCCCGGTACGTGCCGCCGACGACGAGCCCGCTGGAGTACGCCCTCGCCCTGGGCGTCGGCCGCAGTCTGTCCATCCTGTTCCAGGCGCCGATGGCGAGCGAGGGCGCGGTCGCGCCCGCCGACGACGACGTGTTCTGGATGCAGGTGCCGCCGGGCAGCGTGCAGTACGGCGCGCTCTACGGTGCCGAGGCCGCCGCCGACCTGCTGATGGACCCGGCGCTGTGGCAGAGCATGGTCGACCAGCAGTACCGGCTGCTGACCACGCTGGACCGCTGGATCGAACAGCTGGAACACACCCACGAAACCCGCACCGCGGCCGGCATCAGGGCCGGTGAGGCGGTGCGCGCCCAGGCCGACCGGACGCTGCTGGCGTCCATCGGGAAGCGGGCGGACCGGCGCACGACGACCGCCGACGCGGACGCCACCTACGCGGCCTGCAAGCTGGTCGCTCGGGCGGCCGGGATCACGCTGGCCGAGCCCGCGCGCGGCGGCACGCAGAGCGACCGGCTCGACCCGGTCGAGCGGGTCGCCGTCGCCTCGCGGGTGCGCACCCGCGCCGTACGCCTGGACGGCCGCTGGTGGCGGGAGAACGTCGGCCCGCTCGTCGGCCACCGGGCGCTGTCCGGTGCGCCGGTGGCGCTGCTGTGGCGGCGCGGCGGCTATGTCGCCGTCCATCCGTCGACCGGCCGGGAGACCCCGGTGGAGAAGGCGAACGCGGGCGAGTTCGAGCCGCGTGCGGTGATGTTCTACCGGCCGCTGCCCGAACGCGGGCTCGGTCCGCTGCGGCTGCTGCGGTTCTGTCTGCGCGGCACGCGCGGCGATCTGCTGAGCCTGCTGCTGGGCGGGCTGGTGACGGTGGCGATCGGGGCGCTGGTGCCGATCGCCACCGGCAAGGTGCTCGGCGAGTTCGTGCCGCAGGCGCGGACCGGGCTGATCGTGCAGGTCTGTCTGGCGGTGATGCTCAGCAGCGTGGTGGCGGCGGCGTTCATGCTGTTGCAGAACCTGACCATCCTGCGGCTGGAGGGCCGGATCGAGGCCACTCTCCAGCCCGCGGTGTGGGACCGGTTGCTGCGGCTGCCGACGACGTTCTTCACCGAGCGGTCCACCGGTGAGCTGGCCAGTGCCGCCATGGGCATCAGCCAGATCCGCCGGCTGCTGGCCGGGGTCGGCCCGACGGTGGCCCAGTCGGTGACCGTCGGCGCGATGAACCTGGGGCTGCTGCTGTGGTTCAGCGTGCCGATGGCGCTCGCGGCGATCGGCATGCTCGTCGTGGTCGCCGGGGTGTTCCTGGGGCTCGGACTGTGGCAGGTGCGGTGGCAGCGCAGGCTGGTGGTGCTCACCAACAAGCTGAACAACCAGGCGTTCCAGACGCTGCGCGGCCTGCCCAAGCTGCGGGTGGCGGCGGCGGAGAACTACGCGTACGCCGCCTGGGCCGGGCAGTTCGCGCGCAGCCGTGAGCTCCAGCAGCGGGTGGGGCGCATCAAGAACCTCAACGCGGTGCTCGGCGCGGTGTATCTGCCGCTGTGCACGCTGCTGATGTTCATGCTGCTGGCGGGACCGGCGCGCGGGTCGATGTCGGCGGCGGCGTTCCTGACCTTCAACACCTCGGTGACGATGCTGCTGACCTCGGTCACCCAGCTGACCGGCGCGTTCGTCTCGGCGGTGGCCGCGCTGCCGATGTTCGAGCAGATCAAGCCGGTGCTGGACGCCACCCCGGAGGTGCGTGCGGCGAGCACCCGGCCGGGCCCCCTGTCGGGGGCGATCGAGGCGCGGCGGCTGTCCTTCCGGTACACCGACGACGGCCCGCTGGTGCTGGACGACGTGTCGTTCGAGGTGCGGCCGGGCGAGTTCGTGGCGGTCGTCGGGCCGAGCGGCTGCGGCAAGTCGACGCTGCTCAGGCTGCTCATCGGCTTCGACCGCCCGCTGTCGGGCAGCGTCCTGTACGACGGTCAGGACCTGGCCGCCCTGGACCAGTCGGCGGTGCGCCGCCAGTGCGGGGTGGTGCTCCAGCACGCGCAGCCGTTCACCGGTTCCCTCCTGGACGTCATCTGCGGCACCGAGCCGTACACGCCGGAGGAGGCGATGGCGGCGGCGGAGATGGCGGGGCTCGCGGAGGACATCCGGCGGATGCCGATGGGGCTGCACACCATCGTCTCCGGCAGCGGCGCGGTCTCCGGCGGCCAGCGGCAGCGGCTGATGATCGCGCAGGCACTGATCCGCCGGCCGCGCATCCTCTTCTTCGACGAGGCGACCAGCGCCCTCGACAACGACACGCAGCGCACCGTGATCGCGTCGACCAAGGCCCTCGATGCCACCCGCGTCGTCATCGCCCACCGGCTGTCGACGGTGCTGGACGCCGACCGCGTGATCGTGATGGAGGACGGCAGGATCACCGAGCAGGGCCCGCCCGCGCGGCTGCTCGCGGACACCGGGGGCCGGCTGCACGAGCTGGTGCGGCGGCAGATGGCCTGACCGCGCCCCGGCGCGGTGGCCGGTGACCGCCCCTTCGCCCGGCCCCCGCCGTTGATCCCGCCCGTATCTGGGTACCTGCCGCTGCATGCGGATCAGCGTGGTGGATGTGGGATCGAACACGGTCCGGCTGGTGGTGGCGGACGCGGAGGGCGGGGTGCCGCTGCCGGTGCACACCGCGAAGTGGCGGTTGCGCCTGTCGGAGCTGGTCAAGCCGGGGTCCGCGATCCCCGAGGAGGCCGTCGAGCGGCTGGCGGAGGCGGTGGCGGACGCGAGCCGGACGGCGGGCCGCTGGGGGTCGGCCCCGCCCCTGGCCTTCGCGACGGCCGTGGTGCGGGCCGCCCCGAACCGGGCGGAGGTGCTGCGGACCGTGCGTGCCCGCACGGGCGTGGAGCTGTGCACCCTGCCGGGGGAGGTGGAGGCGGAGCTGACGTTCCTCGGGGCGCGGCGCTGGATGGGCTGGCGGGCGGGGCCGCTCGCCCTCATGGACATCGGCGGCGGGTCGCTGGAGATCGCCTTCGGGCGGGGCCGGCTGCCGGACTTCGTGGCCTCGCTGCCGCTGGGGGCGGGCCGGCTCACCCACGAGTTCTTCGGGGACGACGACCCCCCGCCGCCGGAGCGGGTGCGGGCGCTGCGCCGCCGGGTCCGCCACCAGCTGCGGGACGTCGCGGCCCGGATCCGCTGGGAGGGCCCGCGCACCGCCGTGGCCACCTCCCGCACGTTCCAGCAGCTCGGCCGCCTGTGCGGGGCCGCGCCCGGCCGCCACGGCCCGTTCGTGGAGCGGCAGTTGTACTGCGCCGACCTGCGGACGGCGATCGACCGGCTGGCCGCCCTGCCCGCCGCCGAACGCGCCGCGCTGCCCGGCATCTCCGCGCCGCGCGCCGCCCAGAGCCTGGCCGGAGCGGTGGTCGGGCACACGGCGATGAAGCTGACCGGGCTGCGGTCCGTGACGATCTGCCCGTGGGCGATCCGCGAGGGTGTCCTGCTGCGGCACATCGAGGACGGCCCGTCCTGGTGGGCGGAGATCACCCGCCGCCACGACGAGGCTCCCGCGGCCCCGGTGCCTCTGCGCATCGCGACCACGACGAGCTGACCCGGCCGAGCCGGCCGGCACCGAACCGAAGGAGGAGTCACCCGTGTCCGACCACGACGACCGCAAGCCCACCGAGCCCGAGACGGCCATCGACGAGATCCTGCGGGAGATCCGGGACGCCAGGCCCCGTGACGCGGAGTCGGACGAGCCGGACCCGCGCCGGGGCGAGGCCGGGGACGCCACCTCTCCGAACGTCGACGCCCAGGAGCAGTCCGGCGGGGAGTGACCGCCCGGCCCGGGTACCCGCCCGGCATGACGCACCAGGACCACAACCACGAAGAACCACAGCTGCCGACGGCCCGGGGCCCGCTCTCCGCGGCCGTCGGCGACCATCTGCGGGGCGCCGGCCCGCTGCCCGCCCCCGACGCCGTCGCCGCCGCGTCCCCCTACGGCGACGATCTCCAGCTCGCCCTCTACGTGTGCTACGAGATGCACTACCGGGGCTTCGCCGGGGTCGACCCGGGCCTGGAGTGGGACCCCGGTCTGCTGCGCACCCGGGCGGCGCTGGAGGACCGCTTCCTGTCCGCGCTCCGCGCCGACGTGCCGGTCCACGGCACGGTGGACGACGCGATCGGTGAGCTGCTGGTGGAGCCGGCCGACGGAACCGGTGTGTCCCACTTCCTGCGCGACGAGGGCCAGCTGTGGCAGCTGCGGGAGTACGCCGCCCAGCGTTCGCTGTACCACCTGAAGGAGGCCGACCCGCACGCCTGGGTGCTGCCGCGGCTGTGGGGCCGGGCCAAGGCGGGGATGGCGGCGGTGGAGTTCGACGAGTACGGCGGCGGCCGTGCCGACCGGGTGCACGCCCGGCTGTTCGCCGATCTGATGACCGATCTGGGGCTGGACACCGCCTACGGGCGGTACCTCGACGCGACCGGCGCGGAGTGCCTGGCCACGGTGAACCTGATGTCGCTGTTCGGGCTGCACCGCCGCCTGCGCGGGGCGCTGGTGGGCCACTTCGCCGCGGTGGAGATCACCTCGTCGCCGGGCTCCCGCAGGCTCGCCGAGGCGATGCGCCGCACGGGGGCCGGAGCGGCCGCCGAGCACTTCTACGACGAGCACGTCGAGGCCGACGCGGTGCACGAGCAGGTGGTGCGCCACGAGGTGATCGGGGGCCTGCTGGAACAGGAGCCGCACCTCGCGCCGGACGTCGTGTTCGGCATCGACGCCACCGGCTTCGTCGAGGACCGCTTCGGCGCCCGGCTGGTGGACGCCTGGCGCTCGGGCCGGCCGACGCTGCGCGCCCCGCTGCCGGAGCCGGCCGGCGCACCGTTCTGACCAGGGTTGATTTCGCCAGGTGGGGTACTTGGGTGCCGTGAATCCGTTGGTACCACCGGGCGTCTACGCCCCGCAGGAGGACACCGAGCTGCTGGCCGGTGCCCTGTCCGACGAGTCCTTGCCGGCCGGTGCGGCCGTCCTCGACGTGGGCACCGGGACCGGTGCGCTGGCCCTGGCGGCGGCGCGGCGGGGCGCCCGGGTGACCGCGGTCGACGTGTCCTGGCGGGCGGTCGTCACCGCCCGGCTCAACGCCGCCCGGTCCGGGCTGCCACTGCGTGTGCGGCGCGGGAACCTGTTCGATCCGGTACGGGGTGAGACCTTCGACCTGGTCCTGGCCAACCCGCCGTACGTGCCGGCGCCCCGGGGCGGCCGCCGTCCGCGAGGGGCGGCCCGGGCCTGGGACGCGGGCCACGACGGGCGGCTGCTGCTGGACCGGATCGGCGACGAGGTGCCGGGACTGCTGCGGCCGGGCGGTGTGCTGCTGCTCGTGCAGTCCGCGCTGGCCGATCCGGAGCGGACGGTCGGGCACCTGCGGGCCGGCGGTCTGAAGGCCGCCGTCGTCCGGCGCCGGCGGATCGCCTTCGGCCCGGTGGTCCGCGGCCGGGAGGGCTGGCTGCGCCGCCGGGGTCTGCTGTCCGCCACCGAGAACAACGAGGAGCTGGTGGTCGTCCGTGCCGAACTCCCCGTCTGACTGCCCACGCCGGATCACCGTCCAGCGCCGGGGCCCGATCCTGGTGGAGGGCCCGGTGGAGGTCGAGCTGGAGGACGGCACGACGGTGTCGTCCGACCGCTTCCGGGTCGCGTTGTGCACCTGCCGGCGCAGTCGCCGCTATCCCTGGTGCGACACCAGCCACCGTGCCCGGACCCCTCGCCCGGACCGGACCGCTCAGGAGTGACGGCGTCCCGGCGGCGCGCATCCAGGTCCCCGGCGGGCCCGTGATGCCGGCGGGCCCGGGGGGGGGGGGGGGGGGGGGGGGGGGGGGGGGGGGGGGGGGGGCGCCCCCCCCCCCCCCCCCCCCCCCCCCCGGTGCGGGACCGCAGACCCTCCGCGGCAGCGCTCGCACTCCCCAGCAGCGAGCCGCCGGTCACGCCGCGGACACGGGTGCGGTCCCGGTCTCAGAACGTGAAGACGCTCGCGCTGTGGGCGTTCTTCACGCAGGGGTTGCCGAAGGTGCGCTCGTCGGCGATGCGGCGGCCCTCCCAGACGCCCTCGACGGTGACGACGACGGGGTCGTACTCCTTGGTGCACATCACGTCGTCCGTGGCCGTCAGGGCGTGCAGGTCGGCCTCGGCGCCGCGCAGTTCGGCGCAGGCCTGCTCGGGGTCCGGGTGGGTGCCGGAGGGCGTCGGGGCGCAGCTGAGGGTGACGGCGCGCATCGGGGTGGCCAGCGCCGCGTTCTCGCCGTGGCCCACGGTGAGCACCAGGGCCGAGGGGGCGTAGAGCGACGCGGGGGCGTTGTCCGGGCCAGCGAGCGCGGCGCCCGCGAGGGGGCCGCAGGTGGTGGTGATCGCGAGGCCGAGGGTGGTCGCCCAGCGCGCGGTGTTCCGCATTGTGTGCATCCTTCCGCTGTCCGTTCGAGGGTGTGCCGGCCCGGCTCGGTCGGTGCCGGGGACGGCGAGCGCGAGTCTGCCGAGTCCGCCGCCGAAACACACCTCGACCCCCCGCGTTTCAGTAACCTTGCGTATTGAATCAGTGGCGTGAAGTTACGGAATACGAACGTTTCAACGCCGTATCCACCCGACTCTTGATCGCTCCGGGTGGCCGGATGGCGCGATTGACGCGTTCCGCAATAGGCCTGAAACATTCCGCTTGCTTACTCGCGAGTATGGTCGGGGCGACGCGAACTCGACGACGAGAGGCGGAGCGTGCGGATGGCGAAGCACTGGGCCGACTTCCAGTACGAGATCTACCTGAACGGGATGACGGGTGCCGTGCCACGGCTGCCCACCGATCTGACCCGCCTGGAGCAGCTCGCCGAGCAGCGGCTCGGCCCCGGGCCCGTCGGCTACGTCGCGGGCGGCGCCGGTGACGGCAGCACCGCCCGCGCCAACCGGGCGGCGCTGGCACGGCGCAGGATCGTGCCGCGGATGCTGCGCGACGTGCACGAGCGGGACCTGTCGGCCGAGGTGCTGGGCCGTGCCCTGCCCGCCCCGCTGGCGCTGGCCCCGGTCGGGGTGCTGTCCATCATGCATCCGGACGCCGAGCCGGCCGCCGCCCGGGCCGCCGCCGCGCAGGGTGTGCCGTACATCCTGTCCTCCGCCTCGAGCACGCCCATGGAGCAGGTGGCGGAGGCGATGGGCGACGGTGAGCGCTGGTTCCAGCTGTACTGGCCGAAGGACCGGGAGGTGGCCCGCAGTTTCCTGGACCGGGCGAAGGCCGCCGGGTTCACCGCGCTGTTCGTCACCCTGGACACCCCGCTGCTGTCCTGGCGCCCGCGCGACCTGGACCAGGCCTACCTGCCGTTCCTGCGCGGCGTCGGCACCGCCAACTACTTCACCGACCCGGCGTTCCGGGCGGGTCTGGCCAAGCCGGTGCACGAGGACCCGGACGCGGCGGTGATGCACTTCGTCGGGATGTTCTCCGACCCGGGCAAGACCTGGCCGGATCTGGCGTTCCTGCGCGAGAACTGGGACGGCCCGATCGTCCTCAAGGGCGTGCTGCACCCGGACGACGCCCGGCTCGCCGCCGACGCCGGGATGGACGGCGTGGTGGTCTCCAACCACGGCGGCCGGCAGGTGGCCGGTTCCGTGGCCGCGGCCGACGCCCTGCCGCGCGTGGCGGACGCGGTCGGTGACCGGCTCACCGTCCTGTTCGACAGCGGCGTACGCACCGGTGACGACGTGTTCAAGGCACTCGCGCTGGGGGCGCGGGCGGTGCTGCTCGGCCGGCCCTACGTCTACGGACTCGGCCTCGACGGGCAGGCCGGGGTCGAGCACGTGATCCGGTGCCTGCTCGCCGAACTCGACCTCACGCTCGCCCTGTCCGGGCACGCCACACCGGCCACGCCCGGCCGCGCCGACCTGGTGGAGGACCCGGCATGAGCGGAGTCGACGGCGTCCCGGCCGACGAGGAGACCGCCATGACCGAGGCGAAGAACGTGCTCGCCGTCGTCTCGCCCCACGTCGGCGGCCGCAGGGCCGGCGCCGGGCTGGCGGGCCTCTTTCCCGGCGGGACCCGGGTCACCGTCGTCGAGGCGGCCGACGAGGACCCGGCCGCCCTGCGCGAGGCACACGTGGTCGTCACCGCGCTCGCCCCGCTGACGGCCGCTCATCTCGCCGCCGCCGCACGCCTGGAGCTGGTGCAGTGCGCCAGCCACGGCTTCGACTACGTCGACACGGAGGCGGCCCGCGCACGCGGCATACCGGTGTGCACGATCGGGTCCAGCGGCGCCGAGGCGCAGAACGTGGCCGAGCAGACCTTCGCGCTGATGCTGGCCCTGGCCAAGCAGCTCCTCCCGGCCCATCGGGCGCTCACCGAGGCCGACTGGGCGCTCCCCCGGCTCCAGGGCTCGCTGACCGAGCTGTCCGGCAAGACGCTCGGCGTCGTGGGCCTGGGCCGGATCGGGCAGCAGGTCGCCCGGCGCGCCGCGGCGTTCGACATGACCGTCGTCTACGCCGGGCGGCACCGGGCGGCCCCCGGGACGGAACAGCGGCTCGGGGGCGCCCGGCACGTCCCGCTGGAGGAGCTGCTGCGCACCGCGGACTACGTCACCCTGCACACCCCGCTCACCGACGAGACGCGGCATCTGCTCGACGCCGGGCGGCTGGCGCTGCTGAAGCCGACGGCGTTCGTGGTCAACACCGCGCGGGGCGCGCTGATCGACCAGGACGCCCTGGCGGACGCGCTGGAACGGGGCGCCCTGGCCGGGGCGGGCATCGACGTCTTCGACCCCGAGCCGCCCACCCCGGCGCTGCGCCTGCTGAAGGCCCCGAACGTGGTGCTGTCGCCGCATGTCGGCGGGGTCACCCGCGAGACGGTGGTCCGCATCGCCCTGGCCGCGGTCCAGAACGTCTCGTCGTTCCTCGCGGGCGAGCCGCCCCGGGACGTGGTGAACGGCTGACCTGCGCCGGCGGGCACCGGCTCCGGCCCCGCCGGTGCCGGCCGGCCCTTGAGGCCGTCAGCCGCCCGAGACGGGCACGGGCCGGGCGGCCGGGGCGCTCGACCCGGCGATCGACAGCGACCCGTCGGTCACCGGCTCGGTCCGCCAGCGCTGCGCCTCGGTGCCGTCCCGGACCTTGACCACCACATCGGCCTCCGGCGCTCCGGTGGTGCTGGTCAGGGCGAGCTGCTCCTGCCAGCGGGGCAGCAGTTCGCCCCGCACGGTCCGGTCGTACCGCACGTCGTCGCCGCGCTCGGTGCCCTCGTCGGCGCAGGTACCGAGGATGACGACGCCCGCATCGGCGTGCGAGTCCAGGCACAGCCCCGGGTCGGCCACGCTGCGCAGCCGCCCGTCGTCCTCGTACGTCCACTGCTGGGTCCAGGTCTCGGAGCACTCCGCCAGCCGGGCCCCCGCCCCGGCGCGCGGCTCGCCGCGCACGTCGAGGCAGAGCCCGGCGTCGACGTTGCGCAGCCGGGCCTGGCCGGCCGCGGTGGGCGGTACGGCGGCCGGCGGTGCCGGGGTGGTGGTGGCGCCGGGTGCGCCGTCGCGGTCGGCGGCGCTGGTGGAGGCGGCCGGGTCGGCGCCGCTGCCGTCGTAGGACCACACGCTCACCACGAGCATCGTCACCAGGACGCCGGCCGAGGCCGCGCCGACACCCCTGAGCATCGAGCGGGCGGACCAGGGGCGGACCGGACCGCCGCGGCCGCCGGGACCACGGCGCGCCGCCACGGGGAACCGCGCCAGCAACCCGGTCGGCCGGGCGCGGTGCCGGGCGGAGCCCTGGGCGCCGGAGCGGGAGGCCGTGCGTCCCGGGCGGGAGTCGAGATAGCGGCGGGCGCCCCAGCCGAGCACCGCCTCGGCGAGCAGGGTCCCGAGCCCGCCGCTGAAATGGCTCAGCTGTTCGGCCGCGTGCCGGCAGTGCCGGCACTGGGCGAGATGGTCCTTGACGTCCGGCAGCAATTCGCCGCCCCGGCGAATGGGGACGTCCAGGAGCCGGTTGTAGAAGCGGCAGTCCTGCGTCGGGGCGAGTTGCTGATGGGCGTGTACACAGCCGTCGCGGAATGTGTCCCGGGCCTGTCCGAGAGTGGCCGAGGCCGTGTCGAGGTCCATGCCGAGCAGTCCGGCCGGCACGGATATCGGTTCGGCCTCGACCTCGGTGTGCCACAGCAGACAGCGGGAGGGCGCCGGAAGGGAGGCGAATGCCCGCGCGGCCAGTGTGCGGTTTTCCGGTATCAGCGACTTCGCGGCCCGCATGCCCCGGCCGCCCGCCGGTTTCAGCAGTTCGGGAACGGCGGCGGTCATTCTGTCGTCGGCGGACCACTGGCGGACCGTGTCCCGCACGGCCACCAGCAGCCGGGGGCGCAGTGCGGTGGCCGACTCGCCCTCGGCGAGCCGGCCCAGGACCCGGTGGAAGGCGGCGGCGGTGACCATGGCGGCGGCGCTCGCCGAGGAGGCGAGGCACACGGCCGCGTAGTCGTGGGCCGGCTGCCAGTGCCGGGCGGTCAGCAGGGCGACGGCTTCGGCGGCCTCGCTCTCGGGGCGGCCCCGCAGCCGGGCGGCGAGGGCCTCGTCGGACTCTCCAGGATCACCGCCGGAGGGAGGGTGGAGCGGTCGAGGGGGGTGGGGGGTGGGCACTGAGACGGTTCCTTCCCACGCGCGCGTTGCACACATGTTCTCCGTCCGAAAAGGAGCCCGGATTGGTGCATACCTTTTGGGACGCTGCACGGGGAGCAGGAATTCACCGCCGGAGATTCGGCCCCGGTTCTCCAAGGCGCGTGCGACACCCGGCCATTACCCCCCGCACGGGTGCCTCACTCTCGCACAAACCCTCATGGTCAACAAGGCGCACGGAGAACTTGCGCCAGCGGCCCAGACCATTGAAAGAAAGTCAGAATCCTTTTCCGCAACCCAGCGGGAAAGGGGCCCCGGCGCCCCCGGCTCAGATCTGCCAGGAGCGCAGCCGGTCGGCCGCGCCGTAGACGTCGGCCTTGCCGGACATCAGATCGCGGGCGAGGTCGACCAGCGCGCCGTAGGGCGGGTCGATGCCGACGCCGCTGACGAACATGTACGCCACCGCCGTCGCACAGGCGAAGCGGGCGTTGGCCGAGGGCAGGGGCTTGAGCACGGCGAGCGTGTGCAGCAGCGCGGCGGCCCGCCAGGCGGGGTCGGAGTCCACACCGAGCCGGGGCGGGTCGACGCGGTGCCGGGCGACGGCGGCGACCAGGGCGGAGAAGTCGTTGACCGTCGGCTGGTCCGGCAGCACCTCCTCGTGGCGCTGCAACAGCCAGGGAACGTCGATGTGAACGACCGGCGCCATGGGTCAGGCCGCCCGCCCCTCGCCCCGGCCGGGCGGTTCGTCGTCGGGGAAGGCGGCCGCGAACTCGTCGGCGTGCGTCCGGAAGAAGCGACGGAACGCCTCCGCGCCCTCTTGCAGTGCCCGGTGCCTGGCGATGTCGGCGGCGGCGGCCTCGCGCACGAGGGCCTTCATCGACGTACCGCGTTCCTTGGCTATCTGCCGCAGGTCCTCGAGCTCGCGGTCGCTGAACTCCACGTTCAGGGCTGGCATGCCCCCACGGTACCGCTCGGGTACTGACCCGTAAATATCCCCAGGTCAGATACGGAATCGAACGGTACCGCGAAGGCGTCGAACGAGTGGTCGGTCAACTCTGGTCGGCGACGAAGGCCGCCATCCGCACCAGGGCCGCGTTCCAGTTGATGGTGATCTCGTTGGTCGACCAGGACTGGATGTCGTCGAGGTAGCAGAACTGCGCCACGCAGCCCTGGAGCTTCTCCTGGGCGACGGGGTCCTGGATGGAGGAGTTCGGGCCGCCCGAGAGCGAGCCGTCCGGCGGCTGGGGCAGCGCCGGGTCGAGCTGCCTGGCGTACCAGCGGCTGTGCTGGTTGCGCGCGTGGACCTCGCCGTAGCCGGTGACGTAGGAGATGTTCAGCGCGTTGCGGCCCAGGACGTAGTCCATGCTCTGCACCGCTGCGTCACGGTACTTCGACGCGCCCGTGATGTCGTAGGCGGTGGCGATGACGACGGCGTTGTTGAGGACCTGGTGGGTGGAGCCCCAGTCGTACCTGTTGTCCTCGGGGGCGTACGGCATGCCGTACGGGTGCGCCTTCAGCGTGGCCAGATAGCGGTCGGCGCCCTCGACCACCGAGCGGCGCACCTCGCCCCGGCCGGGCAGCCGGCTGGGCACCGTCGCCAGGTCGAGCCGGGCCGCCGCGGCGGTGCGGGCCCAGTCGAAGCCGAGCGGGCCGAAGATGTCGGCGGTGTGCACCGGCGAGGAGAGCACGTGGTCCCGGAACTCCCGCTCCCCGGTGGTCAGGTACAGCTCGGCCGCCGCCCAGTAGAACTCGTCCCGCACGTCCCGGTCGGGGTAGGCCCCGCCGCCGATGCCGTCGTTCTCGTCGGCGTACACCTCGGGGTGGGCGAGCGCCGCCTCCCACGCCGTGCGCGCGGCGGCGAGGGCGCGCCGGGCGAAGTCGCGGTCGTACGGCTTGTACAGCCGGGCCGCCTGGGCGGCGGTGGCCGCCAGGTTCAGGGTGGCCGCGGTGGTCGGCGGGTGCAGTTCGCGCTTCTGCGGGTCGTCGGCGGGCATCAGGGGCAGGCCGGTCCACGCCTCGTCGTGGATCTTGTGGTGCGCCATGCCCGCCAGCGGCTCGCCCTGCGGGACCTGCATCTTCAGCAGGAAGTCCAGCTCCCAGCGGACCTCGTCGAGCAGGTCGGGCACCTTGTTGCCGCTCTCCGGGATGTCGAGCGTGCCGTCGCGGAAGGCGGCCCGGTCGCCGGTCCGCGCGTGCAGGGCGCGCTCGTAGGTGCTCAGCAGCTCCCACACGGAGATGCCGCCGTTGACGACGTACTTGCCGTGGTCGCCGGCGTCGTACCAGCCACCGGAGACGTCGAGGCGGTGGTCGCACACGCCCGGCTGGCACGGCACGTCGGTGTCGCCCTGGTTGGGCGCCACGCCCACGTGGCCGGCGGCACGGCCGTAGCCCGGGCGCAGGTCGTCCCGGATGGCGACGCCGCTGCGCTGCGTGTAGTAGAACTTCGCGGCGTCGGTGCGCAGCCGGTCGTAGGCGCGCGTGCCGATGGCGAAGGGGCGGCTGGTCTCGCCGTCGGCCACCAGGGTGTAGCCCTCGCCGCGCCGGGTGTGGCGGCCGAAGTCGATCGAGTGGACGTTCTGCCCGGAGGAGGCGTCCACCCCGCGCGGCTCGCTCCAGCCGCGGGCGACCACACGGCCGTCCGCGTTCTTCAGCCGCCAGGGCAGCCGCTCGGTGGCGTCGGTGACCAGGGTGGCGTTCTTGGGGCCGGAGGGCAGGTAGGCGACCTGGTTGACGCGGACCCGGGGGCCGGTGTCCGGCTCGTACGGCTCCGGCGCCACCCCGCCCAGCAGGGACACGTCGTCCACGCAGAAGCGCCAGGCGTCCGCGCTGCCGCCGAGCTGGAAGGCGACCTGGCCCTGGGCGGTGTCGGCGGGTGCGGTGAAGGTGTACGTGTAGGTGTTGCCGGAGACGCTGAGCTGCGGGCTGACCTCGTAGTAGGTGTCGTACGGCGCCGCGGCCAGGCCCACCAGGGCCCGCACCACGTGGTCGGCGGGCGTGCCGTCCGCCGTGAAGGAGAACCGGTACGACTCCCCCTCCACGAGGGCGATGTCGTTCTGGCCGACGATCACGTCCCAGCGGTTCGCGGTGCCGCCGGGCACGTCGGCGCAGAGCCGGCCGTCGACCGGGGCCGCGGTGACGTTGGCGGTCGTCCACCAGGACTCGGTGCCGTTGTCGAAGGTGCCGTTCCTGACCTGCTCCGTCTCGTCGGCGCCGGCCGGGGTGGCGGGCAGCGCGGTGAGCGCGGTGGCCAGCAGGGCGGTCAGGGAGAGCAGAGCGGTGCTGCGTCTGCGCACGTCGGGGCTCCTCGGAGGGGTCAAAGGGACGTCGGAAGCCGTTACGGGAGTGCATGGGAGCGCTCCCAAGAATCGGACACGGATATGCTTGTTGCAGGCATGACACCCCGTCAACGGTCGTGACAGGACTGATTGCCCTCTCCCTCGTCCGCGGGCGGGCGGCTCCGCGCGGCCGGCCGGCCGGATGCGGGGCGGTTCCGGCGCGGGGACGGGCGCGCGGGCGGTGGCGTCACCGCGGGGTTCGGCCACCCGGCCACGGCCGGACGCACTAGGCTGGTACCCAAGTGACACACCTGTTGACGGTGAGTGTGCGCGATGGAGTGGCGACGATGAGCCCGGTCAACCCGTTCGACGATGCCGCCCCGGCCCGGGCCGTCATCGACGCCACCGGCGACGTGCTGGAGTGGAACGAGGCGGCGCGACGGCTCCTCGGGCACACCGCGTCCGACATCGTGGGCCGGCCCGCCGCCGAACTGCTCGCCGACCCGGCGGCCCTGGCGTTCTTCGGGCCCCGCGACAACCGCTGGAGCGGCACGCTCACGCTGCGGCACCGCGACGGCCGCACCGTCTCCGCGTGGGTGCTCGCCCACCGCCGGCCCGCGCCGGACGGCGGTCCGGGCACCTGGCTCGCCGTCAGCCCGCCCGACCGCGACGGGTCCGGGCGCCCCGACGACCCGCTGGTCCGGGCGGCGCTGTCCCAGTCCCCCTGCGCGACGATGATCTTCGACGAGCGGCTCCGTCTGCACGGTGTCAACGACGCCATGGCGCGGCTGCTGGAACTGCCGGCCGAGCGTCTGCACGGGCTGCGGCCCACCGACATCGGCAGCCGCCCGCAGCACGCGGAACTCGAGGACAACCTGCGGCGCGTCCTCGCCACGGGGCGGGGCCACGACATGCACACGTACATGAAGGCCGCGGGCGAGGAGCGCGGCGCCCACGCCTGGCTGGCCCGGCTCGCCCCGCTGACCGCCCCCGACGGCCGGGTGCGCGGTGTCTGCCTGACCGCCCACGACTTCACCGAGCAGCACCGCGCCCGGGAGCGGCTGAACCTGGTCAACGAGGCCAGCGTGCGCATCGGCACCACCCTCGACGTCACCCGGACGGCGCAGGAGCTGGCCGCGGTGTGCGTGCCCGCGCTCGCCGACTTCGTCAGCGTCGATCTGCTCGACGCCCGGGAGTACGGCGGGGAGAGCGCCGGAGCGCCGGCCCCGCCGGTGAGCCTGCGGCGCACGGCGCACCGGTCGATCACGCCGGGGTGCCCGGAGGCGGTGGCCGAACCCGGGCAGGTGGACGTCTATCCGGCCGGCTCCCCGCAGGCCGAGTCACTGGTGACGGGCGGCGCGGTCGTGGCCGCCGTGCCCGCCGGGGACACCGAGCGGTGGCGCACCTGGGACGAGGTCGGCTTCCGGCGGCTCGAGGAGCACGGCATCCACTCCACGATGTCCGTCCCGCTCCAGGCCCGCGGCAGCACCCTCGGGGTGGCGGTCTTCACCCGCTTCCGGCGCCCGGAGCCGTTCACCCACGACGACGTGCTGCTGGCCGAGGAGGTCACCGCGCGCGCCGCCGTCTGCATCGACAACGCCCGCCGGTACTCGCGGGAGCGGGAGACGACGCTGACCCTCCAGCGCAGCCTGCTGCCGCGGGCGCTGCCGCCCACCGCCGCGGTCGAGGCGGCCTCGCGATATCTGCCGGCGGCGCGCTCCGGGGTCGGCGGCGACTGGTTCGACGTGATCCCGCTGTCCGGGATGCGGGTCGCCATGGTGGTCGGGGACGTCGTCGGCCACGGCATCACCGCCTCGGCCACCATGGGCCGGCTGCGCACCGCCGTCCGCACGCTCGCCGACATCGACCTCGCCCCCGACGAACTGCTCACCCACCTCGACGACCTGGTCGTGCGCCTGTCGGAGGAGTCCGGCGGCAACGGTGCCGACGAGGTCGGCGCGACCTGTCTGTACGCGGTGTACGACCCGGTGTCCCGGCGGTGCACCATGGCACGGGCCGGTCATCCGCCGCCCGTCGTGCTGCCGCCCGGCGAGCCCGCGCACCATGTCGACCTGCCCACGGGCCCGCCGCTGGGCGTGGGCGGGCTGCCGTTCGAGTCCGCCGAGATCGCGCTGGCGGAGGGCAGCGTCCTGGCGTTCTACACCGACGGCCTGGTGGCGGGCCGGGACCGGGACCCCGACACGGGCCACTCCCTGCTGGTGCGGACCCTGGCCTCGGCCGCCGCCTCGCTGGACCTGACGTGCGACCGGGTGCTGCACGCCCTGCTCCCGCCGGGCGGCACCACGGACGACGTGGCACTGCTGCTGGCCCGGACCCGGGGCCTGCCCGCCTCCCAGGTCGCGACCTGGGACATCCCCGCCGACCCGGCGCTGGTCGCGCCGATCCGCAAGCAGGTGCTGGACCAACTCGCCGAGTGGGCGCTGCTGGAGGCGTCCTTCACCGCCGAGCTGGTGGTGAGCGAACTGGTCACCAACGCCATCCGGTACGGCACGGCGCCCATCCGGCTGCGGCTGATCCACGATGCGTCCACGCTGATCTGCGAGGTGTCCGACACCAGTCACACGGCGCCGCATCTGCGCCGCGCCAAGACGTGGGACGAGGGCGGGCGCGGACTGCTGCTGGTCGCCCAGCTCACCCAGCGCTGGGGCAGCCGGCACACCGCCGACGGCAAGACCATCTGGGCCGAGCTGACCCTCCTCGGCGAGGAGTGACCCCCGGTTTCCCGGGCCGCGCCGCGGGACACCCGGTCCTCAGGGCGTGCGGTGCGGGCGGAAGCGGCCGTGCCGCACGCGGCCGACCTCCTCGGGAGTGGAGAAGCGATGGCGAAGACGTCCCGGCCCCTGCGATCCGAACCCGGCCCGCCCGGCCCCGGCCGGCCACCGTGCGTCCGGCCCGCGCGGTCGGAACCCGCGCCACCAGAACCGGGGCGGCCACCGTCCGTCCGGCCCGCACGATCGGAACCCGTGGCGTCCGGGCCCAGGCGGCCGGAATCCGGGGGGCCGGAACTCGCGCCACCGGAACCCGGACGGTCCGGACCCGGACGGTCCGGACCCGGGCGGTCCCGACCCGGCCGGTGGCCGTCCGTCGGGCCCGTGCCGCCCGGCCCCGGGGGGCCCGAGCCCCTGCCGCCCGGACCCGGGCGGTCGCCGTGGGTGCGGGCGGTCGCCGGACGGACCGGTCCCGCGGCGGGGTGGTTCCGGTCCGGGCGGCGGGCCGTGCTGCTCGTGGGCGCGGTCGCGGTGCTCGGCGCGCTCACCGCCTGCGGCGGCGAGGGCGCCGCGACCGGCAGCCCGCAGCCCACCCGCGCCGACCGCACGGCCGGTACCCCCGGCACGTCGCCCGGCACCGCCGCGACGGGCTCTCCCACCGCGGCTGACACGGCCTCTCCCACCGCCGGCGACACGGCCGCGTCCGCCTCGGCGTCCGCCCGGACCGACGGCCGCTGCCACACCTCCGAACTGCGCGCGTCCGTCGGCCGCGTCGACCCGGGCGCCGGTCAGCGCAACTTCCCGATCGTGCTGACCAACACCTCCGACCGCACCTGCACGCTGTACGGCTATCCGGGCGCCGCCTTCGTCGACGCCTCCGGCGAGCAGCTGGGCCCCGACCCGGAACGCGTCCCGGCGTCACCGCAGACGGTCCGGCTGACGCCGGGTGCCAGCGCCTGGTCGGGGCTGTCGTTCGCGAGTCCGCAGATCAGCGGGGCGCGCACCGCCGAGCCGGCCGCGCTGCTGATCACCCCGCCGGACGAGCACCACCCCCTGAAGGTCGCGTGGACGGCCGGCGAGGTGCCCGTGGGCGGCAACGAGTCGTCGGTCTCCGTCACCGCCCTGGCCCCCGGCAAGGGGCCCTGAGCCCGGGACGACGGGGCCCTGCCCCCCGTCCCGGCCCGGGCGGCCCTCAGTGGCCGGCGATCGGGTGCGGGGTGTAGGGCCGCTCCAGTTCCTCGATCTCCTTGTCGGTCAGGGTGAGTTCGACGGCCGCCACGGCGTCGTCGAGGTGCCCCGGCCTGGACGCGCCGACGATGGGCGCGGTCACCGTGTCCCGCTGGAGCAGCCAGGCGAGGGCGACCTGGGCGCGCGGGACGCCGCGCTCGCCGGCGATGCGGGTGACCGCCTCGACGATGGCCCGGTCGCCCTCCTGGTAGAGGGTGCTGCCGAAGCCGTCGGTGGCGCTGCGCTCGGTGGTGGTCCCCCAGTCGCGGGTGAGCCGGCCGCGGGCGAGCGGGCTCCACGGCAGCACGCCGACGCCCTGGTCCGCGCAGAGCGGCAGCATCTCGCGCTCCTCCTCGCGGTAGAGCAGGTTGTAGTGGTTCTGCATGGACACGAACCTGGTCCAGCCGCGCAGCTCGGCGGTGTACTGCGCCTTGGCGAACTGCCAGGCGTACATCGAACTGGCCCCGATGTAGCGCACCTTGCCGGCCCTGACCAGGTCGTGCAGGGCCTCCATCGTCTCCTCGATCGGCGTGTGCGCATCCCAGCGGTGGATCTGGTACAGGTCCACGTAGTCGGTGCCCAGCCGCCGCAGGCTGTGATCGATCTCCGTCATGATCGCCTTGCGGGACAGGCCGCCGCCGTTGGGGCCGGGCCGCATCCGGCCGTGCACCTTGGTCGCCAGGACGATCTCGTCGCGGCGGGCGTACTCGGCGAGCGCGCGCCCGACGATCTCCTCGCTGGTGCCGTCGGAGTAGACGTTGGCGGTGTCGAAGAAGGTGATGCCCGCCTCCAGCGCCTGGCGGATCAGGGGCCGTGAGGCCTCCTCGTCGAGCGTCCACTCGTGCTTGCCGCGGTCGGGCAGGCCGTAGGTCATGCACCCCAGACAGATCCGCGACACGTCCAGGCCCGTCGAACCGAGCTTCACGTACTGCATCGTTGCTGCTCCCGCCTTCTGGATCACTACGGGTGGAGCGTACGCGTTGGTGTGTGCTCCACGTCCAGGGCGCCTCGTCCCCGACCGGCACGGTCGTTGCTGCCCCCAGGTGACCGACCGGCGTGGGAGCGGGGGGCGTGCCGCGCGGCTGCCGCATCCTCGGCGCAGACGGCCGGCGCCCGGCCGGCCGCGAACGTCCGCGGGAGGAACGCGTGCCGACACGTGCGAGAACGACTCCGAGACGAGTGACGACCCTGGCCGGTGCCGCCGCACTGTGCCTCGCCCTGATCACACCGGCGTGGGCCCGGCCGGCGCCCGAGCCGGACGCCCCGGCGCGGGCGACGCTGTGCGCGCCGGCCGGGACCCTCCGCGGCACGGACGGGCAGCGGGCCGCGGTCGACCTGTGCGCCTCGGCGGGCGCCCGCGGCATGGAGGTGTCGGCCCCGGCGACCTGCCGGCGGCCCGGCACCGGGACCCGGTACGCCTGTCTGACCTCCGGCACCTGGACCGCGCGGCGGGACGGCAGGACGGTCGCGTCCGGGACGCTGCCCGGCTCGGACCCGGTCCACCCGGGCCCGGGGACGTACGAGATCACGGCCACGGTGCACGCCCGTTCCGTGCCGGAGGGCGTGGACCTGCGCGGCACCGTCCGCACCACGCTCACCCTGACCACTCCCAAGCCGGCGCCCACCCACCGCGTCGAGGTGGACCGGCGCACCCTGCGGCCCGGGGCCACGACCACGCTCACGTACACGGTGCACCGCGACAGCGACGCGGGCGACGGCAGCGCGCGGTTCGGCCTCATCGGGGAGGAGGGCTCCGGCGTGACCCTGGCCACGGACGACGCCCGGTGCGTCAACCCGCTGGTCGGCCGCCACCCGTCGACGGACCGGTTGCGCCACGCCCTGGACTGCGCCCTGACGGACCTTCAGCCGGGCCGCCCGGCCACGGTCCGGGTCGACGTGACCCTCGGCCGGTCCTGCTCGACCGTGGTCTCGAAACTGGGCTACTGGATGCCGCGGGGCCAGGAGGTGTACACGGGAGGCATGCTGGTCGGGCCGGCGGTCGGCTGCGCCTAGCGGGTGCCCCGGGGGCGCCCGGCGGGTGCCCCCGTGGTGCGCCTGGACGTGCGTGGACGTGCCTGGCCCTGCCCGTCCGCCCGTTCGACCAGGTCCAGGGCCCGCTCCCAGTCGAAGTCGGGGCGGCGCCCGTCCGGCCCCGGCTCCCCGGTGTACCGCTCGCCGAAGCGGACGCCCATCCCGCGCAGCCGGGCGAGGCTCTCCCGGTAGGCGGGGTGGGCGGCGAGCGCGTCGGCCACGCAGGGCAGGACGGCGACGGGCACGCCGAGGCCGCAGGCCTCGCAGAGGGTGCCCAGGGCGACGCTGTCGGCGAGGCCGGCGGCCCACTTGTTGACGGTGTTGAAGGTGGCGGGCGCGACGATCACCGCGTCCGGTGGCGGGAACGGGCGCGGTTCGCCCGGCGGGCGGGGCCGGGCACGGACCGGGCGGCCGGTCTGGGCGGCGACGGCGGCCGGATCGAGGAAGCCGTCCGCCGCCGCGGTCGGGGTGGCGATCACCCCGACCTCCCAGTCGCGTTCCTGCGCCGCCGTGATCAGTTTGCTGACGTCCGCGGCGGCGCCCGCGGCGCACACGACGACGTAGAGGAACGGCTTCCGGGACGGTTTCGGGTCCGCTGCGGTCATCCCGGAACCCTAACGAACCCTGACGCGACCGGCCGCGGGGCCCGTGGGTCAGGAGACCGTCCCTGACACGGTGATGGCGGAGACCGGGCAGGCGCGGGCCGCCTCGCGGAGCAGCGGGCTGCCGCCGCCGTCCTCCCGGCCGGGCAGCACGGTGCTGTAGCCGTCGTCGTCCTGGGTGAACACCTCCGGCGCGGTCAGGGCGCACTGGCCGGCGCCGATGCAGAGGTCCTTGTCGATGTCGATGCGCATGTCCGGAGCCTCCTACCAGGCCACGGGGAGTTCCAGCATCCCCTGGATCGTGTCGCCGGGTTTGCAGGGGATCTCCTCGGACGGGACCGCCAGGCGCAGCGTCGGCAGCCGCTCGAGGAGGGTGCGCAGGGCGATCTCGAGTTCGGCGCGGGCCAGGTTCTGGCCGAGGCACTGGTGGATGCCGAAACCGAAGGCGACGTGGTGGCGGGCCGGGCGGTGCCAGTCGAGGGTGTCGGGGTCGGGGTAGACCGCGGCGTCCCGGTTGATGACGGAGGTGGCGAAGACGACGCCGTCGCCCGCCCGGATGGTGTGGCCGTCCACCTCGATGTCCTCGGTGGCCCGGCGGAGCAGGCCGTCGGCGATGGACAGCATCCGCATCAGTTCCTCGACCGCGGAGGGCAGCAGGCCCGGGTCGGCGCGCAGTTCGGCGAGCCGCTCGGGGTGCCGCAGCAGGGTGTAGGTGCCGAGCGAGATCATGTTCGCGGTCGTCTCGTGTCCCGCGACCAGCAGGATGACCGCCAGGGAGACGAGTTCGGCGCGGCCGGCCGCGCCGTCCCCCTCCGGCCGCCGGACCAGGTCGTCCAGCAGGCCGGTGCCGGGCTCGCGCCGCTTGCGGTCGACGAGCCCGCCGAGGTACGCCTCCAGTTTCTCGCGGGCGTCCTGGACGTCGTCCGCGGTCGCGCCGCGCAGCAGGCGGCGGGACTGCTCCTCGAAGAAGTCGTGGTCGGCGTAGGGGACGCCGAGCAGGGCGCAGATCACCATGGAGGGCACCGGCAGCGCGAAGGCGGAGACCAGTTCGGCGGGCGGGCCCTGCGTGATCATCGCGTCGAGGCGGCCGTCCACGATCTCCTGGATGCGCGGGCGCAGGGCGGCGGCCCGTTTGAGGGTGAACTCGGGCAGGACCAGCTTGCGCTGGGCGTGGTGCTCGGGGTCGTCGACGCCCAGCAATGCGGCCCTGCGGTCGCGCACCCCGGCGAAGCGGGGGGCGGTGACGGGGAAGCCGGGGTGGGTGCGGTCCGTGGACAGCCGCCGGTCGGCCAGGAGCCTGCGCGCGGCGGCGTGGCCGGTGACCATCCAGACCGGGCGGCCGTCGTAGAGGGTGACACGGGTCAGCGGCCGGGCGGCGCGCAGCGGGTCGTAGCCGGTGGGCGGGTGGTAGGGGCAGGTGCGGTCCTGGGGGAAGGCGACGGGCGCCGTGGGCGGGGCGGTGACGTGCGCGCCGCCGGCGTCCGTCATGTCTGTTGTGTCCGTCGTGTCCGGCATGGAAGACCTCGCAGACGAAGAGTGCGTCGTGCCGGTCTTCATTAGATGCCTTGGGCACCTATCCGGCGACGGGAAGTTCGGCCAGACCGGGTGCGGCGGCGAACTGGCCGAGGATCGACGCCGGGCCGCTGCGCCCGCCCCGCCGCGCTCGCCCCGTACGGCCGCGGCACCGTCCTCGCCCCGCCGACGGCCCCGGCCTCGTCGCGCCGACGGGATGCGGCTCGGTGGCGTGCGCATGATCGGTCCCGCGCGGCACGGCCCGGCCGGCACCTGGCGCGATGCCGACGCCGGCCCGGCCGCACGGGTCGCCGGATCTGATCCGATCGCACGGCAGGACCCGCACCGGCCCGGGCAGCTTCCCGGCGCGTGGGCGGTCAGGGGCCGGCGGACGTGGGTCCGGCGGCCCGTTGTCGCACGCTCGGAGGAATGTGTGGCCGTGGGTGCATGAATCCGCGGACACCGGGCACGCGTGGGTCAGGCCCCGCCGCGCTCCCCCGTCGCGGCGGGGCTTTCGGCTGCCTCACGGGCCGGCCGGTCCGTCACGTCGAGGAAGATCTGCTGCGCCTCGGGAACGGTGCGCGCGATGGACCGCTTGATGCGGACCGCGACCTCCTCGACGCGCTCGCTGTCCAGGCCCGGCACCAGGTCGACGCGGGCGGCGACCAGGGCGGAGTCGATGCCGGTCTTCATGGTGAACAGCGCCTCGACGCTGTCGATCTCCGGCTGCGCCCGAAGCAGCGCCCGGATGCGTCCGCTGGCCTCGGGGTCGGCGGCCTCGCCGATCAGCTGGTCGCGGGCCTCGCGGCCCAGCCGGTAGGCCACGTACACGAGCAGTGCGCCGATCCCGAGCGAGGCCACGGCCTCGTAGACGACCCGGCCGGTGACCATGTGCAGCACCATGCCGGCCATGGCGAGCGTCACGCCGAGCACCGCGGTGCCGTCCTCGGCGACGACCGTGCGCAGCGCCGGGTCCCGCAGCCCGCCGTCGGTCCCGCCCTGCCGGCGCGCCTGGTACAGGGCCCGCAGCAGCGAGCCGCCCTCGGCGAGCAGGGCGACGGCCAGCACGATCAGGCCCGCCACGTATCCGCCGAGGTCGTCCTCGCCGCCCGTACGCAGCGCCTCGACGCCCTGGTAGAACGAGAAGCAACCGCCCATGACGAAGATGCCCACGGCCGCGAGCAGCGACCAGAAGTACCGCTCCTTGCCGTAGCCGAACGGGTGACGCCGGTCGGCGGGGCGGCGGCTGCGGCGCAGCGCGGCCAGCAGGAACACCTCGTTCATGCTGTCGGCCACGGAGTGGGCCGCCTCCGACAGCAGTGCCGGGGAGGAGGCCATCAGGCCGCCGACCGCCTTGGCGGTGGCGATCACCAGGTTGGCCGCCAGCGCGACCAGCACGGTGACCCGGGTCCTGCGGTCCGCCTTCCGCCCCTCGCGGTCCTTCCCGCCGCGCCTGTCTCCGTCGCCCTGGGAATGCGTCTTCTCTTCCGTCGATGTGCCGCTCACGACTCGCCGACTGCCCGCCACCCGCCGGGCTCACACCCCCTGTGCGGGTGGCCCACCAGTGCCGACGGCCCGAAACGGGGAACGCGTCCAGACGGGGAACGCCTCCGGACGGGGAAGGCGTCCCGCACGGGCGGACACTCGAGGGAGGAGAGGACATGAGCGGCGGCGAGGACGATCGGCCCGGCAACAGCGCCTACGGCAGGAAGGCCTTCAAGCGGTCGAAGAGCCACTTCGCGGACCGGATCACCGCCGACGGCCGGGACGGCTGGCCGGTGGAGCCCGGCCGGTACCGGCTGGTGGTCAGCCGGGCCTGCCCCTGGGCGAGCCGCGCACTGGTCTCGCGTCGGCTGCTGGGGCTGGAGGACGCGTTGTCCCTGGCGATCGCCGACCCGGTCCAGGACGACCGCAGCTGGCGGTTCACGCTCGACCCGGACGGCCGTGACCCGGTGCTCGGCATCGGCTTCCTCAGCGAGGCGTACGACGCACGGGAGACGGGTTACCCGGGCGGGGTGAGCGTCCCGGCGGTGGTGGACGTGCCCAGCGGGCAGCTGGTCACCAACGACTACCAGCAGATCACCCTGGACCTGGCCACCGAGTGGACCTCCCTGCACCGTGCGGGCGCCCCCGACCTCTACCCGGAGCCGCTGCGGGACGAGATCGACGAGGTGATGGCCGGCGTCTACGAGGACGTCAACAACGGCGTGTACCGGGCGGGCTTCGCCACCGGCCAGGAGGAGTACGAGGCCGCGTGCACCGCGGTGTTCCGCCGGCTGGAGCTGCTCACCCCCCGGCTGGAACGGCAGCGCTACCTGGTCGGCGACACCCTCACGGAGGCGGACATCCGGCTGTTCACCACCCTGGTCCGCTTCGACGCCGTCTACCACGGCCACTTCAAGTGCAACCGGTGGAAGCTGGCGGAGAACCCGGTGCTGTGGGCCTACGCCCGGGACCTGTACCAGACGCCCGGATTCGGCGACACCGTCGACTTCGACCACATCAAGCGCCACTACTACCAGGTGCACACCGGCATCAACCCGACCCGGATCGTGCCCCTGGGCCCCGACCTGTCCGGCTGGCTCACCCCGCATCACCGGCAGGAACTGGGCGGCCGCCCGTTCGGGGACGGGACGCCGCCGGGTCCCGTCCCCACCGGCGAGGAGGTCCCGGCGGCGGGCCGGCCCTGACCGCGGACGCCGGACGCCGGACGCCGGACGCCACGGAGAACGGCGCAGAGCCGGACCGGCACAGGACGAACGGAACTCACCAGACCCCGACCAAGGAGAACCTCGTGGGCAAGAAGACCAAGAAGAAGCAGCTCTCGCTGGCCTACAAGCCGGTCGGCTTCGTGCTGGGCTGGGCGGGCGGCGCACTGGCCGGCATGGCCTTCCAGAAGACGTGGAAGGTGCTCCGGCACGAGGACGACGCGCCCGACGCGCTCGACCCGGACCGCGGCTGGGGGGAGATCCTGCTGGCCGCGGCGGTGCAGGGCGCGATCTTCGCCGTGGTGCGCAGCGCCGTCGACCGCACGGGCGCCAAGGCCATCGCGCGGCAGACCGGTGTCTGGCCGACCAAGGAGACCAGCGGACGGGACTGACCGGGCGGGCCCGGCGTCCGGTCCGGCGGCCTGCCGTCGGACCGCCCGGCGCCGGGCTCAGCCCCGCTCGGGACTCACCGGGCTCACCCCGCTCGGGACTCACGGGCTCAGCCCTGCTTGGGACTCGTCGGTGGGCTCAGGCGCAGCGTGAAGGAGTGGCCCGCGGGGTCGGCGTAGCTGCGTTCCTCGTACGGCCCCAGGGCCTCCTTGGCCTCCATCGGCCGCCCGCCGAGCCCGACGACCTTGCGCTCGGTCTCGTCCAGGTCGTCCACCACGAAGTCAAGGTGGGCCTGGAGGGAGTTCTCGGGCCGCGGCCAGCTCGGCGGGGTGGCGTTCACATCGCGCCGGAACGCCATGCGGAAGCCGCCGGCGCCGCTGATCTCGACCCGGTTGGCGCTCGTGTGCGTCTCCTCGGCGTCCAGCAGGCCCTTGTAGAACTCGGCGAGTTCCTCGGGGCGGGCGCAGTCGAGCACCACGACGCCCGCGGTCACCAGTGCCATCTTCTCCTCCGGAGGTCCTGGGTCCGGGGCGTCGTGTGCCCCGGACCCCCGTACCCTGCGGATATCCCGGCCCGCCGGATTCAGTCGGGCGCCGGGCCCGGCCAACCCGCCTGTCCCGGCGGGGCGTTGGCGGCGCCGCCCCGGGGACGGCTCGGTGATGTGCGGGGGACGGCTCGGTCAGCGGGACGACTGGAAGGTGCGCCGGTAGGCCAGCGGGGAGACGCCGATCGAGGCGTGCAGATGCCGGCGCAGGGAGGCGCCGGTGGCGAAGCCGACCCGGCCGGCGATCTGGTCCACGGACAGGTCGCTGGACTCCAGCAGGTGCCGGGCGCGGGCGACGCGCTGCTGGACGAGCCAGCGGCCGGGGCTGAGTCCCACCTCGTCGTGGAAGCGGCGGGCGAACGTGCGCAGGCTCATCCCGGCGTGGGCGGCGAGGTCCGCGAGCGACAGTGACGCGTCGAGGCGTTCGAGGGCCCAGGCGCGGGTCGCGGCGGTGCCGGCCGCCCCCTGCGCGGGAACCGGCTGCTCGATGTACTGCGCCTGCCCGCCGTCCCGGAACGGCGGGACCACGCAGCGGCGGGCGACGGCGTTGGCGAGGGCGCTGCCGTGGTCGGTGCGGACGAGGTGGAGGCAGACGTCGACCCCGGAGGCGGCACCGGCGGAGGTCAGCACCCGGCCGTCGTCGACGAAGAGGACGTCGGGGTCGAGGCGTACGTGCGGGTACATGCGCCGGAACAGGTCCGCGACGGCCCAGTGGGTGGTCGCCCGGCGGCCGTCCAGCAGCCCGGCCGCGGCGAGGACGAAGGCGCCGGTGCAGATGGAGACGATCCGTGCGTCGGGCCGGATGCGGGCGAGGGCGGCGGTGACCTCGGCGGGCGGTTCGGCCGTGACGAGGGCGGGCGGGACGGCCGCGACCACCACCGTGTCGGCCGTCGCCAGGATCTCGGGGCCGTGCTCGGCGGTGACGGTGAAGCCCGCGTCGGTGCGCACCGGCCGCCCGTCGGCGGTGCAGGTCAGCACCTCGTACCGGCCGTCGGCCGCGCCCAGGATGCGGCTGGGGATGCCCAGTTCGAAGGCGTAGGCGCCGTCGACGGCGAGGACCACGACACGGTGGGGGCGACGCGAGCGCTGCATGGCACGATCGTATCGCAAGGTGGCAATCTTGCCATTTCCCTGGCGGGCGGGAACCGGCACGCTGGACGACCATGAACGATGTGAAGCAGATGCGAGCCATCAGCCAGGACACCCTCGGCGGTCCCGAGGTGCTGCGGGAAGTGCGGCTGGAGCGTCCCGAACCGCGCCCGAACGAGGTGCTGGTGCGGGTGCGCGCCGCCGGGGTGAACCCGACCGACTGGAAGCACCGGGCGAACGGCGGCTTCCTGGGCCGGCCGCCGTTCGTGCTCGGCTGGGACGTCTCGGGGGTGGTCGAGGCGACCGGGATCGGCGTCGCCGAGTTCCGGCCGGGCGACGAGGTCTTCGGGATGCTGTCGTACCCGTTCGGCCACGGCTCCCACGCCGAGTACGTCGCCGCACCGGCGCGGGCCTTCACCCACAAGCCGGCCGGGATCGACCACGTCCAGGCGGGCGCGCTGCCGCTGGTCTCGCTGACGGCGTGGCAGGCGCTGGTGGAGCGGGCGGAGCTGCGGTCCGGGCAGCGGGTGCTGATCCACGCGGCGGCGGGCGGCGTGGGCCATGTGGCGGTGCAGATCGCCAAGGCCCGCGGTGCGCATGTGATCGGCACCGCCAGCGCGGGCAAGCACGACTTCCTGCGGTCGATCGGCGTGGACGAGCCGGTGGACTACCGGGAGACGGACGTCACCGAGGCCGTGCGGGACGTCGACGTGGTGCTCGACACCCTCGGCGCGGAGACCTCCGTCCGCTCGCTGCGCGTCCTGCGCCCGGGCGGGATCGTGGTCTCGATCCTGCCGGTCGGCTCGGCGGAGTTCCACGAGGAGGCGGAGCGGCTCGGGGTGCGGGCCGTGCGGATGCTGGTCGACGCCGACCGCAGCGGCATGCGGGAGATCGCCGCCCTCGCGGAGTCGGGGCGGCTGCGCGCCACGGTCGAGCGGACGTTCCCGCTGGGCGAGGCCGCCGAGGCGCACGCCGTCGGTGAGCGGGGGCGGACCACGGGCAAGCTCGTCCTGGTGATGGACTGACCCGCCGTCCGGGTGCGGCCGGTGAACCGCGTGAGAATTCGATGACATATGTCAATCGAACATGCTCAAATTCGTTCCATCGAGGGTAACTTGCAGAGCAGGGACGGATCAGGCGGGAGGCGATGTCGTCGTGCGGCAGGGA
Source organism: Streptomyces sp. NPDC031049 (assembly GCF_055571015.1). Lineage (NCBI taxonomy): Bacteria > Bacillati > Actinomycetota > Actinomycetes > Kitasatosporales > Streptomycetaceae > Streptomyces > Streptomyces sp. NPDC031049. The sequence continues at coordinate 294,593 of NZ_JBVIGC010000007.1, read as the reverse complement.
CCCGCGCCGTTCACCCGGCACCTGCGCGTGCACCGCGACCGGGGACGCACGGTGCTGGAGTTCCGCGGTGAGATCGACATCGCCGCGGAGGGCGAGATCGGCCCGCACCTGGACCGGGAGACGGGCCGTCCCGGCGCCCGGGTCGTGATCGACCTCAGCCGGGTCGAGTTCTTCGACTGCTCCGGCCTGCGCCTGCTGCTGCGGGCGCGGGCCAGGGTGCTCGCTCACGGGGGCGAGCTGCACCTGGTGTGCGCGCACCCGCTGACGCTGCGCATGCTCCGCATCACCGGCCTGGCGGAGCTGCTGCCCCCGCACCCGGCGCTCGACCACGTCCTGGACCGCCCCCGGACGGCGTGCTGTGAGGAGCGGCGTGGTCCCACCGCCTAGCCCCGGTCGTCGAACAGGGCGCTGACGGACTCGCCGTTATGGATGCGGCGTACGGCCTCGGCGAGGGCCGGGGCGATGGACAGCACCCGGAGTTTGTCCGTGTGCTCCCCGGCCGGGACCGGCACGGTGTTGGTGCACACGATCTCCTGGACGTCCGGCTGTTCGCCGAGCCGCTTGAGGGCGCCGGCCGCGAACAGCCCGTGGGTGCACGCGACGCGGATGGAGCGGGGGCCCGACTCCCGCAGCCGGTCGAGCAGTTCCAGGACGGTGCTGCCCTTGGCGATCTCGTCGTCCAGCACGATCACGTCGCGTCCGGCGACGTCGCCGATGACCGCGCTGATGCTGACCCGGTCGTCGGCGTACCGCTGCTTGGCGCCCGCCGCGACCTGGGCGCCGATCCGCCGGGCGAAGGCGGCGGCCTCCTTGGCGTTGCCGAGGTCCGGCGAAACCACCGTCGTGCGGGAGAGGTCGTACTGCCGGAAGTGGGCGGCGAGTTCGCGCAGTGCGTGCAGATGGTCGACCGGGACCGAGAAGAAGCCGTGCACCTGGGGTGAGTGCAGGGTCATCGCCAGCACCCGGCTCGCGCCCGCCGCCACCAGCAGGTCCGCGACCAGCCGGCCGCCCAGGGAGATGCGGGGCTCGTCCTTCTTGTCGGAGCGGGCGTAGGAGTAGTGCGGCATGACGACGGTGATCCGTCCGGCCGACGCGCCGCGGGCCGCGTCGCACATCAGCAGCAGCTCCACGAGGTGCTCCTGGACCGGCCGGACCAGCGGCTGGACGAGGAAGACGTCCCGCTCCCGGCAGTTGGCCTCCAGCTGCACCTCCAGGCAGTCGTTGGCGAACCGGCTGACCCGGGTGGGGCTGAGGGGCACGCCGAGCTGCGCGCACAGCTCCTCGGCCAGCTCGGGGTGGGCACTACCGCTGAACACGGCGATGTCTCGCACGGACCGCTCCTTGGGTGATCACGTCCGGCCGGGAGGCTCATGCTACTGACCTGTGCTCGGGCCCACGGTGGGCGACCGGGTCACGCCGCACCGGGCACCGGTGCGCCCGGCGTGCTCCTCCGGGACCCACCCGTCCGCCAACGGGCCGGTCTGGCACGGGAGATGAGGGGCATGCGGTAACCAGGAAGGAGGCCCGCCCCCATGACGACTCCTCTCAAGCGCCTTCCCCGGCGGACGCCCGGCTGGGCCAAGGCGGTGGCCGCGATCGTCCTGGTGCTCGCCGTGCTGTTCGCCGGGCTGCGGCTGAGCGTGCTGCCGGGGCTCAAGGACCTGTTCGGCAGCGAGACCCGCGACCGCTCGGGCCCGGCGCTGCTGGAGTCCATCCAGGACATGAGCCGTTACGAGGCCGCCTCCGGCAGCTTCCAGATCGTGGTGGACCTGGAGAAGGACGCCCGGTTCCTGCCCGACGCCGTCCGCGGCACCCGCACCCTGTACGTCGGTGCCGGCACCGTCGACGCCTACGTCGACCTCGGCAAGGTCGGCGAGGACGACGTGACGGTCGACGAGGACCGCACCTCGGCCACGCTCCGGCTGCCGCACGCCGCCCTCGGCCGGCCGGCGCTCGACCCCGAGCGCTCCTACGCCGTGTCCAAGCAGCGCGGCCTCCTCGACCGCCTCGGTGATCTGTTCTCGGACAACCCCAACAGCGAGCAGGCCGTGCAGAAGCTCGCGGTCCGGCACATCCGCGAGGCGGCCGAGGACAGCGAGCTGACCGCCCGCGCGGAGAGCAACACCACCGGCATGCTCAAGGGCCTGCTGCGCTCCCTGGGCTTCACCGAGGTGCGGGTGACCTACGGCGACTGACCAGAGGTCCGGGTGACGTACGGCGACCGACCAGCGGTCGCGGAGACCGGGCACCCGGCCAGCGGTCACGGACACCCGGCGCCCGGTCGGCGGACGCCGGCGCCCGCACCCGACCGGCGGTCACCGCACCCGGCGCCTGACCGGCGGGCCCGGTCGCTGAGGCCCGGCCGACCGGACCCGCCGGGCCGCGGGCACCGGGCACCGGCCGGGTGCCCGCCCCACCGCTCACCGACGATGACGACTGGAGGACGGACATGACCCGCACCGCCGCCCGCGCCCCACGGCCGCGCTCCCTGCTGCGCCGCCGCAGTAGCGGCACCAAGGCACCCGACCGGCGCGAACGCCGCCCGCTGCCCTGGCCGCTGCGGCTGCTGGCGACGGTGTGCGCGTTCGCCGTCATGGTGGCGTTCGCGGTGCTGCTGGCCCGGCTGACGCTGCACCCCTCCCCCGCCTCGGAGGCGCTGACGCACACCAATCTGCATCCGGGACGCTCCCTGCGGGCGTATCTGGACCAGCCGGAGCTGCGCGACGCCGTCAAGCAGATCGGCGGCAACATCCTGCTCGGCATGCCGTTCGGCGTGCTGGTGCCCGTGGTGGCGCCGCGCACCCGGGGACTGCTGCGGGTGCTGGTGCTGACCGCCGTCGTCATGCTGCTGGTGGAGTTCGCACAGGGCGCGATGGTGACCGGGCGCGCCTTCGACATCGACGACGTCATCCTCAACACCGCCGGGGCGCTGCTCGGATACCTGCTCCTGGGGCGGCGGGTCAGCCGTGCCGTGCACGCGCGCCGGGTGCGGGCGTGAGGAGCGGCGGCGGGAGGCACACGTCCGGCCGACGGCGCCGGGGCCGGTCCGGCGACGGCACCCGGCTGCACCCGGGGGCCCGCACCGGCGGCGCCGGCCTGAAGTGGACGGTCGGCCGAGCCGGCACCCCGCGGGCGTGCGCTAGTGCACGGTCCAGGTGAACTTGTCCCCGCCCACCCAGCGGACCACGTCCGGGTCGTCCAGGTCGTGGACGGTGATGCCGAACGCGGCGGCGGCCTCCAGGACGTCGGTGACGGCCTTCGCCTCACCGACGACCTGACCGTCGATCTCCACGATCCTGAACGGTGGGGTCCCCGGCTGGACCCCGAGCACCATGATCCGCGGTCGGGCGATGTACGGGCTCGCGATTTCGGTCATGCAATAGAGGGTAGGACGGAAGGCCGCTCGTGGCTCCGCGCGCCGTCCGCCCCCTCCCCCACCTGCGCCGACGCCCGCCCCGGGACACCTCAGGGGCGCCGCCAGTCGTCGGAGGTGAGATGAGATCCGGCCATCGGCCCCATGCGCAGCATGCCACCGTCCACGCTCCAGGAGGCGCCGGTGACGTAGGAGGCGTCGGGTCCGGCGAGGAAGGCGACGACGGCGGCGACCTCACGGGCGTCGCCGGGGCGGCCCAGCGGCACCCCGGGGCGGCGCTCGGTGTGCGGGTCGGTGTCCTCCTGCCCGGTCATGGGCGTGGCGATCTCGCCGGGCGCCACCGCGTTGACGGTGATGCCGTGCTCGGCGAGTTCGATCGCCATCACCTGGGTGAGCAGCCCGAGGCCGCCCTTGGCCGCGCAGTACGGGGCGGCGCCCACCCTCGGCTGGTGCTCGTGGACCGAGGTGACGTTGACGATCCGGCCGCCCTCGCCCTGCCGGATCATGCGCCGGGCGGCCTTCTGCCCGCACAGGAACGGGCCGGCGAGGTCGACGTCCAGCACGTGCCGCAGGTCGTCGAGCCCCAGGTCGAGGAAGGGCGTGGCGGTGCCCGTACCGGCGTTGTTGACCAGGACGTCGACCCGGCCGAGCCGCTCGCACAGCGCGTCGACGGTCTCCGCGGCCTCGGGCAGCCGGGTCAGGTTCACCTGGGCGGTCTCGGCGCGCCGGCCGTGCGCCCGGACCTCCTCGGCGGTCCGCTCGGCGCCCTCCCGGTCGCTGTGCCAGGTGATGCCGATGTCCATGCCCGCCTCGGCCAGGCGTACGGCGGTGGCGCGGCCGATGCCGGAGTCGGCACCGGTGATCACGGCCACCTTGGCGGCGGATACGGCGGAACGGGACATGGCGGTGCTCCTCCTCGACCGGGCGCGGCACTGACGGGGCATCGCAGTACCCGGGTGCGACAGGGACAAACCGGGCGGTTCCGCCGTGCGGCTCCCGGGAGGCTGGGGAACCCTGGAGGGCGGGGCGGCCGAGGAGGTGGCGATGGATCCCGTGGAGGCGCTGGAGCGGATCGCCTTTCTGCTGGAGCGGTCCCTGGCGCCGACGTACCGGGTGCGCGCGTTCCGCACCGCGGCGCGGGTGCTGTCCGCCCTGCCCGAGGAGGAGGTGCGGCAGCGGGCGGAGGCCGGTTCGCTTCAGTCGCTCAAGGGCGTCGGCCCGAAGACCGCGCAGGTGGTGCGCGAGGCGCTCACCGGCGGGGTGCCCGACTACCTGCGCAAGCTCACGGAGGAGGCCCGGGAACCGCTCGCCCGGGGCGGCGAGGAGCTGCGGGCGCTGCTGCGCGGCGACTGCCATCTGCACTCCGACTGGTCCGACGGCGGCAGCCCGATCGAGGAGATGGGCCGGGCCGCGGCGGCGCTGGGGCACGAGTGGGCGGCGCTCACCGACCACTCGCCCCGGCTGACCGTGGCCCGCGGCCTGTCCGCCGAGAGGCTGCGCGAGCAGCTGGACGTGGTGGCGGAGCTGAACGCGACCTGGGCGCCGTTCCGGCTGCTCACCGGCATCGAGTGCGACATCCTCGAGGACGGCGCGCTCGACCAGGAGCCGGAGCTGCTCGAGCGGCTGGACGTCGTGGTGGTGTCGGTCCACTCCAAGCTGCGGATGGACGCCCGCTCGATGACCCGGCGGATGGTGACCGCCGTCCGCGATCCGCACGCCGACATCCTGGGGCACTGCACGGGGCGGCTGCTGACCGGGCGGGGGCGGCCGGAGTCGGAGTTCGACGCGGACGCGGTGTTCGCGGCCTGCGCGGAGTCCGGTACCGCCCTGGAGATCAACAGCCGGCCCGAGCGGCTGGACCCGCCGCGGCGGCTGCTGCGCCGGGCGGTGGAGGCGGGCGTGCTGTTCTCCATCGACACGGACGCGCACGCTCCCGGCCAGCTCGACTGGCAGGTCCACGGCTGCGCCCGGGCGGCGGAGTGCGGGGTTCCGGCCGAGCGGGTGGTGACCACCTGGCCCCTCGACGACCTGCTGGCCTGGACCCGTGAGGGCCGTACGCCGTCCGGAGTGGCGGGCGGCTGACGTGGTACTCGCGGGCCGACCCGCGGGACACCGGACGCGGAGCGGCTTCGCGCGAGCGTCCCGACGGGACACGAGCTCCACGGGACAAGAGGTCCACGGGACAAGAGGTCCACGGGACAAGAGGACAAGGGGTCAAGGGGTCCACGGGACACGAGACCCGGGGCCCGCGAGGAAGGGAACGGTGCATGGAACGGGCGGCCGTGTTCGACGTCGACGGAACCCTCGTCGACACCAATCACCTGCATGTGACGACCTGGTGGGAGGCGTTCCGGCAGGCCGGTCACACGGTGCCGATGCACGCCGTCCACCGCGCCGTGGGCCTGGCGTCCACCGACCTGATCGCGCACCTGCTGGGCGACGACCGGGACGAGGAGCAGGACGCCGCGCTGAGCGCCGCGCACAAGACGCTGTACGGGCAGTACTTCGACCGGCTGCCGGCCCTGCCGGACGCCGGGCGGCTGCTGCGGCGGCTGGCCGGGGACGGCTGGCGGGTGGTGCTGGCCACGTCGGCGGGCGGTGCGGAGCTGAGCGCGCTGCGCCGGGCGATCGACGCCGACGACGCGATCACCGCGACCGCGAGCGCGGACGACGTGGGGGCGGGCAAGCCCGCGCCCGAGCCGGTGGAGCACGCCCTGGAACTGGCCGAGGTGCCGGCCGAGCGTGCGGTGTTCGTGGGCGACACCGTCTGGGACATGCGGGCGGGCAGCCGGGCGGGGGTGCGCTGCGTGGCCGTTCTGTGCGGTGGGATCCCGCGCGCCGATCTGGAGGAGGCCGGTGCCGAGGCGGTCTACGCCGATCCGGCCGATCTGCTGGCGTCGCTGTCCGGCAGCCCGCTCGGGTGAGTCGCCCGGCTCGACGGCGGGACGGACACGACGGAGGGAAACAGGTGCCGGGGCACGACGATCGCCGGGACGGGCGGCACGAACACGGAGGGCGGGACGGGGACGCGGCGGCGGGACCGCACTCCCGGTGGCTGCGGGTCGCCGGGCAGGCGGTGCGGGGCCGACGGCCGCAGGACGTGGTGCGCCGTGAGCTGGAAGGGGTGTGGCGGGCCACCCGGGCGGCCTGGCAGGGCCCGGGGCGGGAGCGGGACCTGGTCAAGCAGTCGCTGAAGGCCGCCGGTGCGGGGGTACTGGCCTGGCTCGTGGGCGGCGTCTGGCTGGACGATCCGATGGCGCTGATGGCGCCGTGGGTGGCCGTGGTGCTGGTGCAGGCCACCGTCTACAGCTCGGTGCGGCAGGGGACGCAGCAGTTCGCGGCGATCTGCATGGGCGCCCTGATGGCCTCGGGGGCCCAGGCGGTCACCGACGACAACACCGGAGCACTGGCCCTGTGCCTGCCGCTGCTCATGCTGCTGTCGAACTGGCCCCGCTTCGGCAACCAGGGCGTCTACGCGGCCACCACGGCACTGTTCACCCTCACCGCGGGCACCGTGTCCGCGGCGGCTGTCGGGCACCGGCTGGGGCAGGCGGCACTGGGGGCGGTGATCGGCGTGGCCGTCAACGCCCTGGTCCTGCCGCCGGTGCATCTGCGGGACGTCCGGGAGAACCTCGCCGCGCTCGCCCGGCAGACCGGGGACCTGCTGGCGGGCATCGCCGGCGATCTGCGCGAGGGCGGCTGGGACGAGCAGACGGCGGCCGACTGGTCCAACGGCTCCTGGCGGTTGCAGCGCCGGCTGAACGCGCTGGAGTCGGCCCGCTCCTGGAGCCGGGAGAGTCTGCGCCTGACCTACGCGCCGCTGCGGGCCCTGAACCGGATCCCCTCGGCCCTGCCGCCGGAGGAGGAGGACCAGCGGTGGAGCAGGATCACCGGGAACGTGGTGGCGCTCGTCAGGACGCTCGCCGTGGCGGCGGACGAACAGCGGACTCCCGCGCCGCCGGACGGGCCCGTGGTCGAGGAGTACGCGCGGCTGCTGGAGCTGATCGGCGAGGTCTGCCGGTCGGAGGCCGACCGGGTGGAGGGCGGGGCGGCGGACGCCCGGCCGGACGACTCGACGCGGGAGGCGATGGACGAGCTGCACGGGCGGCTCCAGGAAGCCCTGCGCGAACAGGCGGCCCAGGGCGCCCCCCGGGCCACCGTGCTGGGCACGCTGCTGCTCCAGGCCGAGGACCTGTGGACCGAGGTCCTCCCCGCGCCGGAGGCCGCTTCCGGCACCACGGGGCAGTGACGCACATCACCACAAAACAGCACAGACCCCGGAACACCCATGGGTCGTTCACCGTTGAACGGGGCGTGGGTACGGATGGGACAGTGTCCCCGGGCCTCACCTATAGCGCACAGGGACGATCGTTCGGCTGAAGCCCTGTGCAGCCTTTCGCCGAGAGGCGACCGCCATCCGTATCCACCACCTGACCGCCCCGACCGTGATCCCCCCGTCCGGTCGGGGCACTTTTCTGTCCGCTCTGTCTGCTGTCCGCGACGAAGGGGTACCCGGAGGGCTCCGCCGGACAAGCGGCCGAGAGGAGCCGATGGTGAGCAGCGCAACGGGCAGCAGGATCGTGGTCACGGGCGCCACCGGCAACGTGGGCAGCAGCGTCGTGCGGCTGCTGTCCGAGGACCCGGAGACCGGGTCGGTGCTGGGGCTCGCCCGGCGCGTCCCCGACTGGTCGCCGCCGAAGACCGAGTGGGCCGCGGTCGACGTGGCCTCCGAGCGGGCCGATCTCGTCGGGCACTTCGCGGGGGCCGACGCCGTCGTCCATCTGGCCTGGGCGTTCCAGCCGACGCACGACCCGGCGACGACCTGGCGCACCAATGTGCTCGGCTCCATCCGCGTGTTCGAGGCGGTGGCCACGGCCGGGGTGCCGGCCCTGGTGCACGCCTCGTCCGTCGGGGCGTACTCGCCGGGCCCGAAGGACCACGCGGTGGACGAGTCGTGGCCGACGCACGGCTGGCCGGACGCCGCCTACTGCCGGGAGAAGGCGTATCTCGAACGGGCGCTGGACACCTTCGAGCGCGACCACCCCGGTGTGCGGGTGGTGCGGATGCGGCCCGCCTTCCTGTTCAAGCGGGAGTCGGCGAGCGAACAGCGGCGGATCTTCGGCGGCAAGTTCCTGCCCGGCCCGCTGGCCCGTCCGGAGCTGCTGCCCTTCCTGCCCGACGTGCCGGGGCTGCGGGTGCAGGCGCTGCACACGGACGACGCCGCGAACGCCTACCGGCTGGCGGTTCGCTCGCCGGACGCGCGGGGCCCCTTCAATCTGGCGGCCGAGCCGCCCGTCGACGCCGGTCTGCTGAGCGAGCTGACCGGCGCCCGCCCGGTCCGGCTGCCGCGCACCGCGGCCCGCTCGGCGATCGCCGCCGCGTGGGGGCTGCACCTGCTGCCCGCGTCGCCGCATCTGTTCGACGCGGTGCTGCGGCTGCCGCTGATGGACTGCACGCGGGCGCGCGCGGAGCTGGGCTGGCGCCCGGAGCGCACCGCCACCGAGGTGCTTCAGGAGTTCCTGCAAGGGCTGCAGCAGGGCGCGGGCGCGCCGACGGCCCCACTGCGGGGCCGCAAGGTCGGCTGACCCGGACGCCGGGGAGGGCCGACCTGCCCGCCGAGGGGCCGAGCCGTGGACGGCTCGGCCCCTCGGTGTACGGGGACCTCGGTGTACGGGGACATGTGACGCCCTGCGAGGTGCGGTGTCGGTGTCCGGCGGCCCGGGTCAGGCGGAGGACTCGTCGGGCACCGGGTGCTCGGGGTGGACCGCGCCCGACCGCGGCGCGCCCTGCCGGCCCGTGCCGGCCTCGTCCGTGTCGGGGACGTCGTCGGACGGCCCGGCCTCCTCGTCGGTACCGGCACCGGTGTCGCCCCCGCCGTCGCCCCCGCTGTCACTGTCGCCCTCGCCCGTGTCCTGGACGTCACCGCGGGCCGCGAGGCCGGGGGCGACCTCCCAGGGGTCCTCGCCGGCGTCGGCCTGCTGGTCGGGCATGTCCCGGGGGATCGGGTCACCGCTCTCGCCCGGGCCCTCGGCGCGGTGGTCGGTCACGGCGGTCTCCCTCCTGTCGTCCGCTCACCCGGCGGCCGTGTCGACCGCTCACGTGACGGTCACGGTCGTGCGAGCGACACCGGGTACCTCCGCCCCGGCCGGCGAAACCCCCGCGCGGCGCCCGCTCCGGCGGGGCCGTGCCGCGTCCGGCCCGCCCCGGTCCGAAGCGGCGGCATACGGCCGCGGGCGGCGGGAAATCCGATGGCCCGCTCCCCCGGCACTCCCTACGCTGTGACACCGAGAGGCCCCGGGCTCCGTGTCCCGATGGGCCTTCTTCCGTGCGACTCGCCGTCGCCGTCCCGTTGCCGTCCTCGACGTCCTTTCGCCGTCCTTTCGATCCGCCCACGGAGCCCCACCATGCGACCGCTCACCGAGCAGGAAATCCGCAGCTCGTTCATCAACTGCTCGAAGGGCGAGGCCAAGCGTCTGGCAGTGCCCCGCGACCTCGGTGAGCTGCCGTGGGAGGACCTGGACTTCCTCGGCTGGCGGGACCCCGGGGCGCCGGACCGCAGTTGTCTGGTGGCGGAACGGGACGGCGGGCTCACCGCGGTGGCGCTGCGCTTCCAGCCCGTCCGGCCCGGCTTCTTCCAGCGCAGCATGTGCTCGCTGTGCCTGACGTCCCACCCGCGTGGCGGCGTCTCCCTGATGACCGCGCGCAAGGCGGGCCCGGCGGGCCGCGAGGGCAACTCGGTCGGCGTCTACATCTGCACCGACCTCGCCTGCCCCCTCTACCTGCGCGGCAAGAAGGTCCCGGACTCCGGCCCGCGCTACGCGGAGAACCTCACCCTGGAGGAGCAGATCGCCCGGACCATGGGCAACGTGTTGGCGTTCCTGGACAAGGTGGCCGCCCCCTAGCGGCCCCGCGGACCGGCGTCCCGTCGGCCGGCGTCCCGCGCTTCCGCCGCTCGCACCCGGTGCAGATGGACCAGCACGTCGTGACTGAGCCCGAGCGCGACGTCGTAGGGGCCGTCGGGGTGATCGGTGCCGATGCTGCGCGTCGGCCGCGCCTGCCGCAGCCAGGTCCGCGCCGGGTCGCCGACGGTCCGCAGGTCGATCAGGTGGTCGCGGTGGCGGACGCGGTCCAGCGTGTGTTCGTTGCTGCCCGGACCCGCCGGCCCCAGCGTCCAGCGCCGGACCCTTCCGTCCGGGCCGGTGGCGTTGAACGAGCCGCGGCCGAAGGTGAGGCCGACGCTGACGTAGCCGTCGCCGAGGCCGTCGCGCAGGAACGCGCCCTGCACCTTCGGGTAGGCGGCGGGGTCCGTCGGCACATAGGCGACGTGGTTGTCGTGCGCCGACAGCAGCACCTTGTGGCCGGTGTGCCGCTGCCACCAGAGCACGTTCGCGGCCATCGCCTGGTCCCGGTAGCGCATGGCGGCGGCGGCCTGCGCGGGGTCGTCGAAGTCGAAGGCGTACTGACGGGCGGTCTGGTCGATGGCGGTGGCGTGCCGCAGGGCCCAGCGGTACGCCTCCGGGTCGCCGCCGCCCGGCCCGTGCCGCTTCAGCAGCCGCAGCGCCTCGCCGGTACGCTCCGCCCTCTCCTTGCGCTCGGCGTACGGCGTGTTCAGGCAGCCCTCGATGTACTCCCCCGTGGCCGTGGTGGGCCGCAGTCCGCGGTAGAGCACGGCGAAGCGGTGGCTCAGCCCGGGGTGGGCGGCGCCGACGTACGCGGTGACCTCGTCGTACAGCTCCGGTCCCGTCCAGGCGATGTCGTCGCCCATGAAGGACACGGGATCGTCGGGGTGGCGCACGTTGTACGCGCGCATCCACTCCAGGAGGTGCAGGTACTCGGTGGTGTTCCACCACCGGTAGTCCCGCTGGAACTCCTCGCGCATGATCCGGCGGGGGTCCCCCTCGCCGTGCAGCACGTAGTCGTTGAGCCGCAAGCCCGTGCTCCAGCTCGCCTCCAGAGCGAAGGTGCGGAAGCCCTTCTCCCGCACCAGGTGGCGGAAGACCCGGTGCTTGAGGGCGAAGAAGTCGTGGCTGCCGTGCGTGGCCTCGCCCAGTCCGACGACGCGGGCGTCGCCGATCATCCGGTCCAGCGGGAGCAGATCGCGCGTGTCGCCGCCCGGTTCGACGGTGCGCAGCGGGTGGGCGGCCCGGTCGAGCGCCGCCACGACCTCCCGGTCGGGGGCCGGAGCGGCGGACGGGACGGGACGGGCGGCCGGTGTCGGGTCCGCGGCCGTCACCGCCGCGGCCGGGGCGGTGCTCGTCAGGGCGCCCAGGGTGACCAGCAGGCTCAGGGTGGTACGGGTCCGGTGACGTTTCATGATCCAAGACTGTCGCGCCGGGCACGCCGGGGACCATGGAGCGGTCCTCCGTTCCCCGGTGCGGTCCACCGGCGGCCGGTGCCGGGGGTTTTCCACAGGGAGCGGATCGGCCATGGCGACATATCGACCGTGCCACGGCGCGTGGGACCGATCCGTGCGCCCCTTCTCCGGTTACCGTCCTGTTCCGACGGGTCCTGTCCGAAAACGTTCGGCGCGCCTGGGGAAGGGGAACAGCCCGAGGATGCTGGGAGTACGTGAGAGGGCGGAGTCCGCCGCGCAGTCGGTGAAACGGGCGCACCAGGACCCCACGGTGGTGCAGGCGCTGCGGTCGGCGGCGGCGGCGACGATCGCCTACGTCATCGCGCTGCGGCTGAGCCCCGAGGCCGCGCCGCTGACCGCACCGCTCACCGCGCTGCTGGTCGTGCAGGTCACGCTGTACGCCACCCTCAAGATGAGCGTCCGCCGTGTCAACTCCGTGGTGGCCGGCGTCCTGGTCGCCATCGCGTTCAGCCAGTTGGTCGGTCTGACCTGGTGGAGCCTGGCGCTGGTGATCGTGGCGGCGCTGGGTGTCGGCCATCTGGTGCGGGCTCATGAGTTCGTGCCCGAGGTGGCGATCAGCGCCATGCTGGTGCTGGGCGTGACCTCGCACGGGGACACGGCGTGGGCGCGGATCGTGGAGACGCTGATCGGCGCGGTCGTCGGGCTCACCTTCAATCTGCTGCTCGCTCCCCCCGTCTGGGTGGAGCAGGCGGGCGAGTCGATCGAGGACCTGTCCCGGCGGGTGCGGCAGCTGATGCTGCGCATGGGCGAGGAGGCGGCGGGGCGCACCCCGCACCATCTCGCGGCGGAACGCCTGCACGAGGCCCGCCGGCTCGACCACGACATCGTGGAGGTGGACGCGGCGCTGCGGCAGGCCGAGGACAGCCTCCGGCTCAACCCGCGCGTGCGGGAGGGCCTGCTGCACCGGGTGGTGCTGCGCACCGGTCTGGACACCCTGGAGATCTGCACGGTCGTCCTGCGGGTACTGGCCCGCACCCTGACCGACCTGGCGAAGGAACGCGAGCCGGACCCGCTGTTCCCGCCGGAGACGGGCGCCACGCTGGAACAGCTGCTGTCCGAGATCGCCGACGCCGTGGTCAGCTTCGCGGTGCTGGCGACGACCAGCACCAGCGAGAACGCCGAGTCCGCGGAGGAACGGCTCGCCGCGGAGCTGCGCCAGGCCGCGGTCACCCGGGACAAGCTCGCCCAGCTGCTCCTGGAGGAGGTGGAGCGCGACGCCCGGCAGTGGCAGCTGCACGGCGCGGTGCTGACGGAGGTCAACCGCATCATCGACGAGATGGACACCGAGCACCGTTCGCGCCGGCTGCTGGAGGAACTGGACCGGCACACCCGGGAGATGCGCGAGCGCATGCCGCGGCTGACCCGGCTGCGGGACCGCGTGCGCCGGGCGCGCCGGAACCGCGGGAGGGCCGTTCGGCGTTCCTCCTGAAGGCGGCACCGAGGGCCGGGCCGAGGAACGTGGGGGACCAGAGATGACCGACACCACCGTGCGGATCGACGGAAACACGCTGCGGCTGCCGGGCGGTGTGGCGGTGCGCTTCGTCCGCACCCTGCGGCTGCCGGAGCAGGGCACGCACCCGCTGCCGCCGGGGCTCGGCGAGTTCCCGGTGCGCCGGGTCGCCGACCACGCGGACCGGGTGCCGAAGGCCTGGCGGGCGCGCGGCGGCGTGATGCTGCCGGTGTATCTGCGCGAGGCGATGTGGCTGAGCTTCGCCGGCTCGACGGAGCCCGCGGCGCTCCAGGTCGGTGTGGGCAAGGTGTGCGCGGTGTCGGGCCGGCCCTTCGGCGACCGGCTCTGCCGGGACCCGCAGAACTACGTGGTGCTGCCCCGCCAGCCCTGGCTCGACGGCATCAACTCCGGCCGGGGCACGGTGCGGCAGTTCGTGGCGGTGCCGCTGGGGCTGGGCGCGACCGTGGAGGGGCAGGTCACCGGCGAGGAGGTCTGGGGCGGCGTCCAGTTGCGGTCGTTTCCGCTGCGGGAGGAGCCGCTTCGGCGGTGGCGCGAGGCCCAGCGCCGCCTGGCCGCTCCCCGGGGGGCCTTCGGCGCGCCCGCGATGCCGATGGCCGCGGCGGGCGCGGCGCCGAGCGCGCCCGGCGCCGCGCCGGGGGGCCGGCCCCGGGCCGCCGCGGCCATGGGGCTGGGCGTGGGCGGCTCGATGCGGCAGGAGGTCCACCGCGACGACCGGCGGCTCGAGGACTGGTCCGAGAAGCCCGGCGGCCGGGTCTTCGTGCACCTGGTGACACCGCCGGAATGGCGCCGCATCACGGGTGAGGCGCCCCCGCCGTCCCCGGTGGACCGCGCCGCGTACACCCGGGCCGGCCTCCCCTGGTACGACTACTACGACCAGGACGCGCACGATCTCGCCCCGACGGAGACGCTGGAGGGCGTGCGCCCGGTCGGTGACTGGCTCGGCGACGACCACGAACCCTGGCAGCCGCCCGCCCCGTCCCAGGTGCACCCCCTCGGGGACGCGGCGGGCCGGCCGGTGGAGGACGGCGACTGGTAGCCGGGGGCGGTCAGGGGCGGGCCGGTGCCCGGCGGCGCCGTCCGGCTCGTGTCCGGACGACGGACTCCCGGGCGGCCGGCGCGGCGCCCGGCCGGCCCGCCGTTCGCCTCACCGGTCGCCGTCCGTGCGCTGCCGTTGCAGGGCGCGGGGGCAGGCGGCGGCGCTCGCCTGCGCGAGCAGCACGTGCATCCGTTCGCTGAGCTGCGCGACGTCGTCGGCGGGCGCGTGGAACGGCAGGCGTACGTCGCCGTGGGCGCGGGCGCGTTCGATGCGCAGGGTGAGGCCGTGGCGGTCGACGGCGAGCGGCCGGACCCGGACCGCGCCGTGCAGGCTGTCGGCGTCGACCAGCCGGGTGAGCCGCTCCACCGCGTCGCCGTGGCAGTCGGCGAGGTGGGTCAGCAGCCGGGCCTCCGCCGTGGCCAGCGGGTCGGGTTCGGCGGCGGCGAACTCGTCGCGGTCGATCACGACGGCGCCGGATGGCTGCCGCAGCACCACGCGTGTCGGCGAGAAGGCCAGATGGCCGTCCTCGACGGCCGCCCAGCCCGCGAGCCAGAGCCGGGCGCGGATCCGGCCGCGCACCGGGACCGGCGCGACGTCGGCGAACTCCAGGACGGCGGACGGCTCACCGCGCGGTGCGCAGACCGCGGCGGCGAGCAGGACGCTGTCCTCGGGCACGTGCAGCAGCACCCGGCCGTCGGTGGCGACGGTGTGCGCGCCGACGAACTCCTCGCGGCCGCCCTCCGCGGTGACCGCGCAGGACCATGCGGCGGCGAGCACCGAGCGGGCACGCTCGGCCGCCGCGGGCGCGGCCGTCCAGGTCTGGCTCTCACCCATCCCAACCTCCTATTAGGTAAGCCTTGCCTAACCTATCGAAGATCGAGGTGTGCGCCAACCATGGCACGTGATCTTTACGAGACCTTTCAGAGACTGGGGTGCGCTTCCGGACGGAGTGGGACATCTCGCAGCCGACACGGCGCGTGCGCCACCGCGTTCACCCGATCCGCCGCACCCGGAGGCTCAGGGCCCGATGACCCCGAGGAGCGCGCGTGCGCACAGGTCGCGCACCTGCTCCCGGGTCAGCTCCGCACCGCGCAGCCACTCCAGGCAGACCCGTGTCGTGAACGCCAGCCAGCCGCGCACCGCCAGGCGTACGTCGGGCCGCTGCGCCAGCGCCGGGCCGAACTCGGGGTCGGCGGCCAGCGCCGCGAGGATCTGCCGCTCCTGCGCGGCCAGCGACCGCCGGTAGACCCGGCGTACGGCCTGGTCGCCCGCCGCGTCCGCGCGATGGAAGGCCCGGTAGCCGTGCGCGTGCGCCTCGACGTCCGCCAGATAGGCGTCCAGGCCGGCGGTCAGCTGCTCGCGCACCGGCAGCCCGGGCACAGCCGAGGTCAGCCGCAGCATGCGCTCGCTCTCGCGCTCGACGACGGCCGCGAAGAAGTCCCGCTTGGTCGGGAAGTAGTGGTACAGCAGGCCGCGGGAGACCCCGGCGATCTCGGCGACCTGCTCGATCCACACGTCGTCGTACGGGCTCTCGGAGAACAGCCGCGCCCCGACCGACAGCAACTGCTCGCGGCGCTCGGCGGTGCTGAGCCGGCGGCGCGTACGCCCGCCCTGGTTCGCGGCCATGCCCGCACTCTACTTGACGCCGATTCAACAACGGGACCAGACTGAAACGCGTTATTGAATCCACGTACAACAGGGCATCGGTGCCGCGTCGTGCGGTGGTGTCGACGTGTCACCGGACCGATCGACGTGCCGCTGGACCAAGGGAGATCGCGTCATGGCGGAGACGACCGGGGCGCCGGCCGGAGCGCGGGCCGGGGACGGACTGCCGAAGGGCTTCCGCAGCGCCGAGCACGGCTGGCCCGAACTGCACCGCATACCCCACCCGCCGTACCGCCTGCCGCTGGTCGGCGACGTGGTCGGGGCCAGTCGGCGCACCCCCATGCAGGACTCCCTGCGGTACGCGCGCCGGCTGGGGCCGATCTTCCGGCGGCGGGCGTTCGGCAAGGAGTTCGTGTTCGTATGGGGCGCCGGGCTCACGGCCGACCTCGCGGACGAGACGCGGTTCGCCAAGCACGTCGGCCTCGGCGTGGCCAATCTGCGGCCGGTCGCCGGGGACGGGCTGTTCACGGCGTACAACCACGAGCCGAACTGGCAGTTGGCGCACGACGTCCTGGCGCCGGGCTTCAGCCGCGAGGCGATGGCGGGCTACCACCGGACGATGCTGGACGTCGCCGGCCGGCTCCTCGACCACTGGGACCGCGCCGCGACGGCGGGGGCCGCGGTGGACGTGCCCGCGGACATGACCAAGCTGACGCTGGAGACCATCGCGCGCACCGGGTTCGGGCACGACTTCGGCTCCTTCGAGCGCTCCCGGCCGCACCCCTTCGTCACCGCCATGGTGGGCACGCTCGGGTACGCCCAGCGGCTCAACACCGTCCCCGCTCCGCTGGCCCCCTGGCTGCTGCGCCGGGCCGGCCGCCGCAACGCGGCCGACATCGCCCACCTGAACCGCACGGTCGACGACCTGGTCCGCGCCCGCCGCTCCGGCGGCGGGGACGGGGGCGGGGACCTGCTCGACCGGATGCTGTGGACCGCGCATCCGCGGACCGGTGAGCGGCTGTCCGCGGAGAACGTCCGCCGGCAGGTCATCACCTTCCTGGTCGCCGGCCACGAGACCACCTCCGGCGCGCTCTCCTTCGCCCTGCACCACCTCGCCCGGCACCCCGACGTCGCGGCCAGGGCGCGCGCCGAGGTGGACCGGGTGTGGGGCGCCACGGCGGCACCCTCCTACGACCAGGTGGCCAAGCTGCGCTACGTGCGCCGGGTGCTGGACGAGACGCTGCGGCTGTGGCCGACGGCGCCCGCCTTCGCCCGGGAGGCCCGCACGGACACGGTGCTGGCCGGCGAGCACCCGATGCGGCGCGGCGCCTGGGCGCTGGTGCTGACGGGGATGCTGCACCGCGATCCCGAGGTGTGGGGGCCCGACGCGGAACGGTTCGACCCCGACCGGTTCGAGCCCGGGGCCGTGCGCGCCCGGCCGCCGCACACCTTCAAGCCGTTCGGAACGGGCGCGCGGGCGTGCATCGGGCGGCAGTTCGCGCTGCACGAGGCGACGCTGGTCCTCGGGCTGCTGCTGCGCCGCTACGAGCTGCGCGCCGAGCCGGGCTACCGGCTGCGCGTCGGCGAACGGCTGACGCTGATGCCCGAGGGGCTGCGGCTGCGGCTGGACCGGCGGTCCACGTCGCCCGCGCCGCCCGCACGGGCCGGCGGAGACGCCGCGGGCGACGTGGACGCCGGGGGTGCCGCGTCAGCTTCCCGCTGTCCAGTGCGCGGGGCGGGTGAGTGACCCGGGCAGCCGCGTGCCCGCGCCGCCCCGGGCCGCGGTGAGCTGGGGCCGGGTCAGGAAGAAGGCACCGGTGAGGTCCGCGTCCGTCAGGTCGGCGTCCCGCAGGTCGGCCCCGATCAGGTCGGCGCCGCGCAGATCGGCACCGGTGAGGTCGGCGGCGATGAGGCAGGCGCCGCGCAGATCCGCGCCCCTCAGGTCGGCGTTGCGCAGCCGGGCGCCGATCAGGTCGGCGTTGCGGCGGTTCTTCTTCCTGCCGCGCGCTCCGGAGCGCACCAGTTCGCTGGTGCGCAGCAGCAGGGCGTTGACCTGCTGCCGGTGCGCGGCCACGTCGAGCGCGGCCAGTTCCTCGGGGCTGCCGGCGGCGAGCCGCTCGGTGTGCTCCAGCAGCCGGCGCAGGTCGGCGTGGACCGGGCGGGCCGCGGGGAGGGTCAACGCCTCGGTCAGGTACCAGAGCAGTTCGTGCAGCTGCCGCACCAGCGGGAAGGCGTCGAACATGCGGCGGGCGTGCTCCGGGGAGCCGGTCCGCCAGTCCGCGCCGTGGAAGGTGACCTGCGAGACCCGCTGTCCGGCGCCGAAGCAGTCGTAGACCGTGCAGCCGGTGAAGCCGCTGTGCCGCAGTCGCGCGTGGATGCCGCACCGGTGGTCGTCCCGCAGGTTCGGGCAGGGCGTCCCGGCGTCCTTGCCGATCGCGAAGTCCGCCGACGCGGCGAACGGCAGGGCCACGCAGCACAGCCCGAAGCACCGCGCGCAGTCGCCGCGCAGCGCCGTGCCGTCCCCCTGGTCCGCCGTGTCCTCACGCATGCCGCCCAGGATACGGAACCGCAGGTGGTAGGCGGTGCGTGGGTGGTGCCGGACGGACGGCACCACCCACGGGCGCGGTCAGCCGGCGGTCAGGGCGGACAGGTCCAGGCGGGCGAGCCGGTCGGGGTCGGCCAGGATGTACAGGCCGGTGATCCGGCCGTCCACGACGGTGAAGCCGGAGACCGAGCGGGGGTGCCCCGCGGCGGGCGCGTTGAGGAGGCCGACCGTGCCGTTGACCAGCACCGGGCGGGCGTCCGACGCGAAGCGCCGGAAGAGCATCGCCCCTTCGGCCACCGCCCGGGCGCCCCGCAGCACCTTCGACGCCGCCGGTCCGACGACCGACGCGCCGGCGTCGGCGCGCAGCACGACGTCCGGGTGCAGGACGGCCAGCAGGGCATCGAAGTCGCCGGACCGCGTGGCGGTGAGGAAGGCCTCGACGGCCCGGCGCTGACGTCCGAGGTCGGGATCGGCGGGCGGGGTCGCCTCCCGCACCCGGCGCCGGGCCCTGCTGGCCAGTTGCCGGGTGGCGGCGGAGCTGCGCTCCACGACCGGGGCGATGTCGTCGAAGGGCACGGCGAACAGGTCGTGCAGCACGAACGCCACCCGCTCGTCCGGGGCCAGGGTCTCCAGGACGACCAGCAGGGCCAGGCCCACCGCGTCGGTGTGCAGGGCCGCCTGCTCCGGGTCGGCCGGCTCCAGCGGCCCCAGCTGGGGGTCGGGGACGAAGACGTCGGCCCGCTCGGGCAGCGGCTCCTCGCGCCGGGAGGCGCGCGAGCGCAGCATGTCGAGGCAGACCCGGCCGGTCACGGTGGTCAGCCACCCGGCGAGGTTGCCGATGCCGTCCGCGTCGCTGCGGCCCAGTCTCAGCCACGCCTCCTGTACGGCGTCCTCCGCCTCGCTCCGGGAGCCGAGCATGCGGTAGGCGACCGCGCGCAGGTGGCCCCGGTGCTCCTCGAAACGGCGGGCCAGGTGTTCTTCGACGTCCATCCCTGCCGCCCTCACCGGCCGAAGAGCTCGAACGCGACCGCCGGCCTGCCGCCGAACCGCTCGCCCATGGTGCGGGCGTAGCCGGTGAGGAAGCCTCGGACGTACGTCTCCGGGTCCTCGTCGGTCAGTGCCTCGATGTACGTGCGGTGTTCGAGGAGGGAGCGGACCGCGCGCTCCATGCCCGCGGTGGCGTCCACCGCGTGGGTGGGCGTGTTCGAGCCGGCCACGGCGACCCAGCGGACGCCGTCCCAGGGCTCGAGCCCCCGCTCGGTCAGCTCCGGGAAGATCCAGCGGTTCCCGGCGTCGGCCGCGGCGTCGAGGGTGGCCCGGCCCACCGCGCGGTGGTCGGGGGTGTTCCAGGCGACGCCGCCCCAGGTGTCCCGGTGGTTGAGGGTGATCACCAGCTCGGGCCGGTGCCGGCGGATGGCGGCGGCGATGTCGCGGCGCAGCCCGGTGCCGTACTCGATCACGCCGTCCCGGTGGTCGAGGAACTCCACCTCGCTCACACCGACCACGGCCGCGCTCGCCCGCTGCTCCCGCTCGCGCAGCGGGCCGCACTCCTCGGGCGGGAGGGTGTCGATGCCCGCCTCACCCCGGGTGGCGAGCACATAGGCGACCTCCCGGCCCTCGTCGGTCCAGGCCGCGATCGCCGCCGAGCAGCCGTACTCCAGGTCGTCCGGGTGGGCCACGACGGCGAGGGCGCGCCGCCAGTCGCCGGGCATGGGCTCCAGTTGCGTGATCGCAGAGTCCGTCATGCTCCGCACCCTAACCGGCGGCACCGACAACTCGGCCCGGATTCATGCCTCGTCGCGCGCCAGAGCCAGCAGCCGGTCCAGGACGCGGGGGCCGCCGGCGCGGACGCCGTCGTGCTCGAACTCGTCGGTGACCCAGGTGCGCAGCCCCCGGACGGCGCGCGCGGTGGTCAGGGAGTGGGCGGTGTCGACGTACATGTCGTCGTGGTAGACGGCCGCGGCGGCCGGCACCTCGTTGGCGGCCAGGCGGGCGGGGTCGTACAAGGGGGTCCAGTCGGTGCGGGCGGCGAGCAGTTCGGCGGTCTCGCGCAGCGGGCGCAGCGCCGGGTCGCACGCGAACGTCCAGGGGTGGACGGACTCGCCGGTGAACAGCACCGGTTCGTCGCCCGCGAGCGCCTTGGCGGCGTCGAACCGCGGGAACTCGGCGCGGACGCGTTCGGCGGACCAGGCGGTGGGGCGGTCGTCCTGGGCGTAGATCGCCTCGTGGACGAGGGCGTAGAGCGGGTGGCCCGCGTAGGACAGCAGGCCCTGGACCTCCTCCTGGAAGGCGTCGGACAGCTCGGTGCCGCCCGGGGTGCGCACGAAGGCGTCCTCCAGCAGGAAGTGCAGGCGGTGGCTGCCGTCGCCGCTGCCGAGGAGGATGCCGAGGGACTGGAAGGCCTCGACGGTGAGCCGGTAGCCGTTCGGCAGGACCACGTCGTGGGTGAGCAGGTGGTCGGCGATGCGGCGGACGCGTTCGACGTCCTGCGGGTAGCGGGCGTAGTGGGCGGCGACCTTGCACTCGATGCGCGGGTAGGCGGCCCGGTAGACGTCGTCGGCGTGGGCGTCCAGGGAGGGCAGGCCGCCGGTGATCAGGGCGGTGCTCAGCCCCTCGGGGGCCAGGGACAGGTAGGAGACGGTGCAGAAGCCGCCGAAGCTCTGGCCGAGGACGGTCCAGGGGGCGCCGCCGGTGACCTGGGGGCGGATCGCCTCGCAGTCGCGGACGATGGAGTCGGCGCGGAAGTGCGTGAGGTAGCGCGCCTGTTCGGCGGGGCCGCCGCGCAAGGGGAGCGTCTGCCGGCCGGCGGGGGTGGAGGCGCCGGTGCCGCGCTGGTCGAGCAGGAGGACGCGGTGGTCCTTCAGGGCGCGGCCGAGCCAGGCCGGCTTGCCGATGAAACGGTTCGCCCCGAAGCCGGGGCCGCCCTGGAGGTAGACCAGCCACGGCAGGTCCTGGCCCGCCTTGTCGCTCGCGACGACCTCTCGGGCGTACAGCTCGATCGTCTCCCCGGCCGGGGCGTCGTGGTCGAGGGGCACGGTGAAGCGGCGGTCGGTGAGGACGACGCCGGGCTGGCGGTAGCTGACGCTCAAGAGGGCTCCCGGGACGGACGAGTCTGGCCGTGTCCCAGTTCAGCACATGGACGTGAGCGCGCGGCGGCGGGGAGCGGGACGGCCTGCTGAACGGCGGGTCAGCGGGCGGGCAGGCTGGAGCGCCGGACGACCAGCTCGGGCTGGAGGACGACCCGGCGGTGCTCGTGCGGTGCGCCCTCGGCCTCCGTCTCCTCCAGGAGCAGTCCGGCGGCGAGGGCGCCCATGGTCACGGCGGGCTGGCGCACCGAGGTGAGCGGCACGGCCGCCGCCGCGGCGAACTCGATGTCGTCGTAGCCGACGAGCGCGAAGTCGTCGGGGACGGCGGCCCCGGCCGCGTAGAGGGCCTGGAGGACGCCGAGGGCGAGCAGGTCGTTGGCGCAGAAGACGGCGGCCGGCCGGTCGGCGAGGCCGAGCAGCCGGGCGCCGGCGTCCCGGCCGGCGGCGACGTCGAGCCGTTCGGTGGGCAGCTCGCGCAGCGCGTCGGGGCCGAGGCCGGCCTCGGCGAGGGCGGCCAGTGCGCCGGTGCGGCGGTCCCTGACCTGGTTGAGGCCGGGCGGTCCGCTGACGTAGGCGACGGAGCGGTGTCCGGCGTCCACCAGGTGGCGCACCGCGAGGGCGCCGCCCGCCACGTCGTCCACGGAGACGGAGCACTCGGTGGCGCCCTCGGCGACCCGGTCGACCAGCACGAAGGGGATGTTGTGCCGCCGGAAGGCGGCGATGTTGCGGCCGGTGGCGTCGGCGGGGGTCAGCAGCACGCCGCGGACCCGCTGCTCGGCGAAGTGGGAGAGGTACTCGGCCTCCTCCCCCGGGTCCTGGGCGCTGTTGCAGACCATCACCCCGAGCCCGGCCTCGCGCGCGGCCCGCTCGGCGCCGCGCGCGACGTCCACGAAGAAGGGGTTGCCCATGTCGAGGACGAGCAGCCCCATGATGCGGCTGCGGCCGGCGCGCAGCTGGCGGGCGGACTCGCTGCGGACGTAGCCGAGCCGGTCGATCGCCGACAGCACCCGTGCCCGGGTCTCGGTGGCGACCGTGTCCGGGCGGTTGATGACGTTGGAGACCGTGCCCACGGAGACTCCGGCGGCGCGGGCTACGTCCTTGATACCCACCGACTGGGCCATCGGGCAGGTTCCTCCAGGGTCGGTCTGGTTGGGGGACGGGCGTGTCGGACATGCGCGGGGCGGCCGGACGACCGTCACATTACCGTCAGGTCACCCCGGTACGGACGGCCCTCCTCGGGGCAGCCGGAAGCCGGTGACGTGCGGCGGGGGCGGGGTGGTGCCGCCGGGCTTCTCCCGGCGGAGGGCGGAGGAACGACGGCACGCCGTCCCGCGCGGCGCGTGGAGTCCGGCGGGAGGCGGACCGGGCGGGGGTTCAGTCGAGGTGGAAGACCTCGGTGAGCGGTCGCATCGCCTCGTCGGGGCGGGCGCCGTCGAGGGACTCGAAGAAGGGGGCCATCTCGGCCTGCCACCGGGCGTTGACCTCGGTGGCCTCCATGGCGGCCCGGGCGGCCTCGAAGTCCTCGGTCTCCAGGTAGCCGACGAGCAGGCCGTCGTCGCGCAGGAAGAGGGAGTAGTTGTGCCAGCCGGTGGCCGTAAGCGCCGCGCGCATCTCGGGCCACACGGCGGCGTGCCGTTCGCGGTACTCGGCGATCCGGTCCCGGCGGACCTTGAG
This sequence comes from Streptomyces sp. NPDC031049, assembly GCF_055571015.1. NCBI lineage: Bacteria > Bacillati > Actinomycetota > Actinomycetes > Kitasatosporales > Streptomycetaceae > Streptomyces > Streptomyces sp. NPDC031049. Next base: position 271,429 of record NZ_JBVIGC010000007.1, on the reverse strand, counting down.
CAGGAAGCAGACGCGTCGCATGGCGGGCCGTCCGGTGTCTAGACGTCGTACGGGTCGATGGTGCCGGCGTCGGACACGGCGGCCGGTTCGCCGAGCTCGGCCGGGTCCCACGGCTCGAAGGCCTCGACGGTGCCGTTCGGGGACGGACCCGTGGCGGACGGGTGGGTCATGGGGGCTCCTCGACGACGTCGGCGAGACGGACCTCCCGACGCTGTGAAAGGTTTCAACGGACGGACCGGGACGGTAGGCGGCGACCGCGCACCGCGTCAATGGGTCCGAGGGGAAAGGATTCCGCCGCGCAAGTCCGCGCGGCGAGTTCTGGGATGCGGGCCCGGTCGGCGGGGTTGACACCTCTTCGGCCGACCCATAGCTTCACGGTCTGAATCGTTTCACCGACCCCATGGACCGTGTTCCCCCGGGAGCACGGCTTCCGACGTCACAGGAGCCCCGAAGTGACCGACCTCGCCGCGGTGAAGGCCGCGCTCAGGACCCAGGCAGTCGAGACGCCGTCGTGGGCGTACGGGAACTCGGGCACCCGCTTCAAGGTGTTCGCGCAACCGGGCGTGCCGCGCACTCCGTACGAGAAGCTGGACGACGCGGCGAAGGTCCACGAGTTCACCGGCGTGGCGCCGACCGTCGCCCTGCACATTCCGTGGGACCGGGTCGAGGACTACGCCGCGCTGGCGGAGTACGCGGCCGAGCGGGGCGTGCGGGTGGGGGCGATCAACTCCAACACCTTCCAGGACGACGACTACCGGCTGGGCAGCGTCTGCCACCCCGACGCGGCGGTGCGCCGCAAGGCGGTCGACCACCTCCGGGAATGCGTCGACATCATGGACGCCACGGGCTCGGCCGACCTGAAGCTGTGGTTCGCGGACGGCACCAACTACCCCGGGCAGGACGACACACGGGCCCGGCAGGACCGGCTCGCCGAGGGCCTGGCGGAGGTGTACGAGCGGCTCGGCGAGGGGCAGCGGATGCTGCTGGAGTACAAGCTCTTCGAGCCGGCGTTCTACACCACGGACGTGCCGGACTGGGGCACCGCCTACGCCCACTGCATCGAGCTCGGCGAGAAGGCGCAGGTCGTGGTCGACACCGGGCACCACGCGCCGGGCACCAACATCGAGTTCATCGTGGCGACGCTGCTGCGGAAGGGGAAGCTCGGCGGTTTCGACTTCAACTCGCGGTTCTACGCGGACGACGACCTGATGGCCGGAGCCGCCGATCCGTTCCAGCTGTTCCGGATCATGTACGAGGTGGTGCGGGGCGGGGGGTTCACCTCCGAGGTGGCGTTCATGCTCGACCAGTGCCACAACGTCGAGCCGAAGATCCCGGCGATCATCCGGTCGGTGATGAACGTTCAGGAGGCCACGGCGAAGGCGCTGCTGGTCGACCGGGGGGCGTTGGCCGCCGCGCAGGCCGCGGGGGACGTGCTGGGCGCCAACGCGGTGCTGATGGACGCCTACAACACCGATGTGCGGCCGCTGCTCGGTGAGGTGCGCAAGGAGATGGGGCTGGATCCCGATCCGGTCGCGGCGTATGCCCGCAGCGGGTGGGCGGAGAAGGTCGTCGGGGAGCGGGTCGGGGGTGAGCAGGCGGGTTGGGGTGCCTGAGGTTCCGGTTCCGTCTGCCGAGTTCCGTTGTTCGCGGCCTGCGGGCCGCGGGGGCTGGTCGCGCCCACGCGGCGGTAGCCGCATAGGGACATCAGCCCCGCGCCCCTGTGAGGGCGTTGCCCAGCCCCATCCCGGAAAGGTGATGCACACTCATGACACCCCACCCCCGAGCCGCCGCCCTCCTCGCCCGTGCGCACCGGCTCGGCTCCGATCCCCGCAACACCAACTACGCCGGCGGCAACGCCTCCGCCAAGGGCACCGCGACCGATCCCGTCACCGGAGGTGATGTGGAGCTGATGTGGGTCAAGGGGTCCGGCGGGGATCTGGGGACGCTCACCGAGGACGGCCTCGCCGTGCTGCGGCTGGACCGGCTGCGGGCGCTGAAGGACGTCTATCCGGGCGTCGAGCGCGAGGACGAGATGGTCGCCGCGTTCGACTACTGCCTGCACGGCAAGGGCGGTGCGGCGCCCTCCATCGACACGGCGATGCACGGCCTGGTCGAGGCCGCCCACGTCGACCACCTGCACCCGGACTCCGGCATCGCCCTGGCCTGTGCGGCCGACGGCGAGAAGCTGACCGCCGAGTGCTTCGGCGACTCGGTGGTGTGGGTGCCGTGGCGGCGGCCGGGGTTCCAGCTGGGGCTGGACATCGCGGCGGCGAAGGAGGCCAACCCGCAGGCCGTCGGCTGCGTCCTGGGCGGGCACGGCATCACCGCCTGGGGCGACACCTCCGAGGAGTGCGAACGCAACTCGCTGCACATCATCCGCACCGCCGAGGCCTTCCTCGCCGAGCGCGGTGATCCGGAACCGTTCGGGCCGGTGATCGAGGGCTACGCCCCGCTGCCCGCGGGCGAGCGGCGGGAGCGGGCCGCCGCGCTCGCACCGTACGTACGGGCCCTCGCCTCGCGGGACCGGCCGCAGGTCGGGCACTTCACCGACGCCGAGGTGGTGCTGGACTTCGTCTCCCGCGCCGAGCACCCGCGGCTGGCCGCGCTCGGCACGTCCTGCCCGGACCACTTCCTGCGCACCAAGGTGCGGCCGCTGGTCCTCGATCTGCCGCCGACGGCGCCCCTGGAGGACGCGGTCGCCCGGCTGAAGGAACTGCACGCCGCCTACCGCGAGGAGTACGCCGCCTACTACGCGCGGCACGCCGAGCCCGGCTCGCCCGCGATGCGCGGCGCCGACCCGGCGATCGTGCTGGTGCCGGGCGTGGGCATGTTCAGCTTCGGCAAGGACAAGCAGACGGCACGCGTGGCGGGCGAGTTCTACGTCAACGCCGTCAACGTGATGCGGGGCGCGGAGGCGGTGTCCACGTACGCGCCGATCGAGGAGTCGGAGAAGTTCCGCATCGAGTACTGGGCGCTGGAGGAGGCCAAGCTGCGGCGGATGCCCGCGCCCAGGGCGCTGGCGACACGCGTCGCCCTGGTCACCGGCGCCGGCAGCGGCATCGGCAGGGCCGTCGCGCACCGGCTGGCCGCCGAGGGGGCCTGTGTCGTGGTCGCCGACCTCGACGGGGAGAACGCGGCGGCGGTCGCCGAGGAGCTGGGCGGGCCGGACCGGGCCGTCGCGGTGACGGTGGACGTCACCAGCGAGGAGCAGATCGCGGAGGCGTTCCGGACGGCCGTGCTGGCCTTCGGCGGCGTGGACCTGGTCGTCAACAACGCCGGGGTCTCCGTCTCCAAGCCGCTGCTGGAGACCACCGCGAAGGACTGGGACCGCCAGCACGACATCATGGCCCGCGGTTCCTTCCTCGTCTCGCGGGAGGCGGCCCGGGTGATGATCGCGCAGGAGCTGGGCGGCGATCTGGTGTACGTCGTGTCGAAGAACGCCGTCTTCGCCGGGCCGAACAACATCGCCTACGCGGCGACCAAGGCCGACCAGGCCCACCAGGTGCGGCTGCTCGCCGCCGAGCTGGGCGAGCACGGCATCCGGGTCAACGGGGTCAACCCGGACGGTGTCGTGCGCGGTTCGGGCATCTTCGCGGGCGGCTGGGGCGCGCGGCGCGCGGCGGTCTACGGGGTGCCGGAGGAGAAGCTCGGCGAGTTCTACGCGCAGCGGACGCTGCTCAAGCGGGAGGTGCTGCCCGAGCACGTGGCGAACGCCGTGTTCGCGCTGACCGGCGGCGACCTGACGCACACCACGGGCCTGCACGTCCCGGTCGACGCCGGTGTCGCCGCGGCCTTCCTGCGATGAGCGCGGCCGTGCGGCCGTACGCCGCGGTCGACCTGGGCGCGTCCAGCGGGCGGGTCATGGTCGGCCGCGTCGGCCCCGGCACGCTGGAGCTGACCGAGGCGCACCGGTTCCCCAACCGTCCGGTGCGGGTCCCCGAGGGGCTGCGCTGGGACGTGCTCGGGCTGTACGCGGGGGTGCTGGACGGGTTGCGGGCGGCGGGGCAGGTGGCGTCCGTCGGCATCGACGGCTGGGCCGTGGACTACGGGCTGCTGGACGCCGACGGCGCGCTGCTCGGCAACCCGGTGCACTACCGCGACGAGCGCACCGAGGGCGTCGCGGAGACGGTGTGGGCGACGGTGCCGGCCGCTGAGCTGTACGCGGCGACCGGATCGCAGTACGCGCCGTTCAACACGCTCTACCAGCTGACCGCCGCTCGTTCCTCGGCGCAACTGGACGCCGCGCGGCGGCTGTTGCTGATCCCGGACCTGCTGACGTACTGGCTGACGGGCGAGCAGGGCACGGAGCTGACCAACGCCTCCACCACCCAGCTGATCGACCCGCGCACCCGGGACTGGGCGTACGGCGTCGCGGGGCGGCTGGGCGTCGACCTCGGACTGTTCGCGCCGCTGCGCACCCCCGGCGACCCGGCCGGGGTGCTGCGTGCGCGGGTGCTCCAGGAGACGGGGATGCCGGGACCGGTGCCGGTGACGACGGTCGCCTCGCACGACACCGCCTCCGCGGTGGCCTCCGTCCCGGCCGTCGGCGAGCGGTTCGCGTACATCTGCACCGGCACCTGGTCACTGGCCGGCCTGGAGCTGACCGCTCCGGTGCTCACGGAGGAGAGCCGGGCCGCCAACTTCACCAACGAGCTGGGGCTGGACGGCACGGTCCGCTATCTGCGCAACATCATGGGGCTGTGGCTGCTCCAGGAGTGCCTGCGGGAGTGGGGGCGCCCGGAGCTGGACGCGCTGCTGCGGGAGGCGGCCGGGGTGCCGGCGCTGCGGTCGGTGGTGGACGCCGGGGACACGGCGTTTCTGGCGCCGGGCCGGATGCCGGAGCGGATCGCCGAGGCCTGCCGGGCCTCGGGGCAGCCGGTGCCGGTCTCGCCCGCCGAGATCACCCGCTGCATCCTCGACTCGCTGGCGCTGGCCCACCGCAGGGCCGTCGAGGACGCCCAGCGGCTCGCCGGTCACCCGGTGGACGTCGTGCACGTCGTCGGTGGCGGCACGCGCAACGAACTGCTGTGCCGGCTGACCGCGGACGCCTGCGGGCTGCCGGTGGTGGCGGGCCCGGCGGAGGCCGCGGCGCTGGGCAACATCCTGGTGCAGGCGCGGGCGCAGGGCCTGGCCGGCGATCTGGCGGGGATGCGCCGGCTGCTCGCCGGTACGCAGCCGCTGCGGCGGTACGAGCCGAGCGGGGGCACGGAGCGCTGGCGGGCGGCCGAGGCGCGGCTCGCCGGCCGGTGACCGGGCCTCCTCCCCCGTTCCGCCGCGCGCAACTACCCTGCACTGGTCCGATGATCGACGAAGAGGAGCCGCGATGCGTGTCGCCCTGTTCCTGACCTGCGTCAACGACACGCTCTATCCCGGCACCGGCCGTGCCGTGGTCCGGCTGCTGACCAGACTCGGCGTCGACGTCGACTTCCCGATGGGCCAGACCTGCTGCGGGCAGGCGCACTACAACACCGGGTACCGCCACGGGGCGGAGCCGCTGGCCCGCCGCTTCGCCGAGGTCTTCCGGGACTACGACGCGATCGTCACGCCCTCGGGGTCGTGCGCGGCGATGGTGCGCGAGCTGTATCCGCGGATGGGCGAACGGGCCCGCGCGGAGGGCCGCGGCGACGGCCTGGCGGCCACGCTGGCGCCGCTGGTGCCCCGTACGTACGAGCTGACGGAGTTCCTGGTGGACGTGGTGGGGGTGACGGACGTCGGCGCCTGCTACCCGCACACCGTGACCTACCACCCCACCTGTCACGGTCTGCGCGGCCTCGGTCTCGGCGACCGGCCGCTGCGGCTGCTGCGGGCGGTGAAGGGCCTGGAGCTGGTGGAGTTGCCGGGCGCGGAGGAGTGCTGCGGTTTCGGCGGCACGTTCGCGGTGAAGAACGCCGACGTCTCGACGGCGATGGGCGCGGACAAGGTGCGCAACGCCGTCTCGACCGGCGCCGAGGTGCTGTGCGCGGCCGACAACTCGTGCCTGATGCACCTCGGCGGCACCATGGCGCGGCTGCGGACGGGCATGCGGCCGGTGCACATCGCGGAGATCCTGGCGAGCACGGAGGAGGAGCCGGCGGTATGAGCGGTACGTTCGTGGGGATGCCGGCCTTTCCGCGGGCCGCGCGGGAGGCCGTGCACGACCGGACCCTGCGCGGCAATCTGCGGCACGCCACCCACACCATCCGCGCCAAGCGGGCCAAGGCGGTCGCGGAGGTGTCCGACTGGGCGGAGCTGCGCGAGGCGGGCCGGCGGATCAAGGACCACACGCTGCGGCACCTCGACCGCTATCTGGAGCAGGTGGAGGAGTCGGTGACGGCGGCCGGCGGCGTCGTCCACTGGGCCGCCGACGCGGACGAGGCCAACCGCATCGTCACCCGGCTGGTCCGGGACACCGGCGAGTCGGAGGTCGTCAAGGTCAAGTCGATGGCCACGCAGGAGATCGGGCTGAACGAGGCCCTCGACGCGGCGGGCATCCGGGCCTACGAGACGGACCTCGCGGAACTGATCGTGCAGTTGGGCAGGGACCGGCCCTCCCACATCCTGGTCCCGGCGATCCACCGCAACCGCGGCGAGATCCGGGACGTCTTCCGCACGCGGATGGGCGAGTGGGGCCGCCCGGCGCCGGAAGGCCTGACGGACACCCCGGCCGAGCTGGCCGAGGCGGCGCGGCTGCATCTGCGGGAGAAGTTCCTGCGCGCCCGGGTCGGCGTCTCCGGCGCCAACTTCGTGGTCGCCGAGACCGGCACGCTGGTGGTCGTGGAGTCGGAGGGCAACGGCCGGATGTGCCTGACCCTGCCCGAGACGCTGATCTCGGTGGTCGGCATCGAGAAGGTCGTGCCCACCTGGCGGGATCTGGAGGTGTTCCTCCAGACCCTCCCCCGCTCCTCCACCGCCGAGCGCATGAACCCGTACACGTCGATGTGGACGGGCACCACGGACGAGGACGGCCCCCGGGTCTTCCACCTGGTCCTGCTGGACAACGGCCGCACCGACACCCTGGCCGACGAGGTGGGCCGCCAGGCGCTGCGCTGCATCCGCTGCTCGGCCTGCCTGAACGTCTGCCCCGTCTACGAGCGGGCCGGCGGCCACGCCTACGGGTCGGTGTACCCGGGTCCCATCGGGGCGATCCTCAGCCCCCAGCTGCGGGGCACCGGCAGCGAGATCGACGCCTCCCTCCCCTACGCGTCCAGTCTCTGCGGCGCCTGCTACGAGGTGTGCCCGGTCGCCATCGACATCCCCGAGGTGCTGGTGCACCTGCGGGAGCGGGTCGTGCAGGGCGGCCCGGCGACCCGGCACGGCAACAAGGTCGTGCTGAAGCCCGCCGGGGGGCATGCCGCCGAGCGGGCCGCGATGCGGGCGGCGCAGTGGGCGTTCACGCATCCGGGGGCGCTGCGGTCGGGCCAGCGGCTGGCGTCGCGGACCCGCCGCTTCCATCCCCGGACGCTGCCCGGCCCGGGACGGGCGTGGAGCGGCGGCCGGGACCTGCCCGAGGTGCCCGCGGAGCCGTTCCGGGACTGGTGGCGGCGGACCCGCGGCGCAGAGGACGGTGCGAAGTGAGCAGCAGGGACCGGATCCTGGGCCGGGTGCGCCGCGCGCTGGCGGACGTGCCGCGCGACGACACCCCCTACGAGCGGGCGGTGGCCCGGGACTACCTCGCCGAGCACGGCGCCCGCGAGGCCGCGGAGACGGTCCGCCTCCTCGCCGGGAACCTCGCGGAGTACCGGGCCGTCGTGCACCGCACCACGGCGGAGGCGCTGCCGTCGGTGATCGCAGGGCTGCTCGCCGGGCGCGGCGCCCGGACGGTGGCCGTGCCACCGGGCCTGGACCCCGGCTGGCTCGCGGAGGCCGGCGTGGAGCGGCGCCCGGACCGGGCGGAGGACACCCCGCACGACCTGGACCGGGTCGACAGCGTGGTCACCGGCTGCGCGGTCGCGATCGCCGAGACGGGCACGATCGTCCTGGACGGCGGCCCGGACCAGGGCCGGCGCCGCATCACCCTGGTCCCGGACCACCACATCTGTGTCGTCCGGGTCCCGGACCAGGTCGTCCCCTCCGTGCCCCGGGCACTCGGGCGCCTCGACCCGCGCCGTCCGCTGACCTGGATCTCCGGCCCGTCGGCGACCAGCGACATCGAACTGGACCGGGTCGAGGGGGTGCACGGCCCGCGCACCCTGGAGGTGGTGCTGGTGGAGACCCGGCCGGGCGACGGGGCCGGCGCGTAGCGTCGGACCTCCCCGCCGTCCGCCGGGCGGTCAGTCCGTTCTGCGTGCGGTGACCAGCAGGTACTCCCACTCCATCACCAGGGAGCCGTCCGTCCCCCGGTCGTGCCGGCGGGCGAGGTCGGCCAGTTCGCGGTCCATCGCCGCGAGACGGTCGGGGTGGTCGGCGTTGGCCCGGTAGACGGTGATCATCGGGCCGTAGCGCTCCTTGAAGTACTCCCGGAAGTCCTCGGGCGTGGCGAACCGGTCGACCGTGAGCGTCCCGCGCTCGGCGGTCAGGTCGGTGACCAGGTCCCCGAAAAGCTCCCGCACATGGCCGGCGTCGCCCCACAGCGGGGGCGGCTGCGCGTCCGGCGGGGGCGGCGGTGCGTAAGGCTTCAGGGTTGCCAGCATGCGCCCGATGAAGCCGTCCGGCGTCCAGTTCAGCAGGGCGATGGTGCCGCCGGGCCGGCAGACGCGGAGCAGCTCGGTCGCCGCCTTGCGGTGGTGCGGGGCGAACATCACCCCGACGCAGGAGACGACGGTGTCGAAGGACGCGTCGTCGAAGGGCAGGGCCTCGGCGTCGGCCTCCTGCCAGCGCAGCCGCGCCCCGCGTTCCCGCGCCAGCCGACGGCCGGTCTCCAGCAGTTCCGGTGTCAGGTCGGACGCCGTCACGTCGGCCCCGGCCAGGGCCGCCGGGACGGCCACGTTGCCGCTGCCCGCCGCCACGTCCAGCACCCGGTCGCCGGGGCCGACCCCGGCGGCCCGCACCAGTCTCGGGCCGAGTCCGGCGATGAGATCGGCGGCCAGGGACGGATAGTCGCCCTGGGCCCACATCGTCCGGTGCCGTGCTTTGAGGGCACGGTCGGCCTCGACCGTGCCCGTCGGATTCGTCATGGGTGCGCTCCTCGGTACCGCGCCCGGGCGGACGCGGTCCTGGTCGGTCCTAGTCCGCCTTGGCGTACTGCTGCGCCATGGCGCCCGCGAAGTCGTACGCCACGACCTGTTGGTCGCCCACCACCCAGGCGTCGTGGCCGGGCGGGCAGACGAAGACGTCTCCCGGGCCGACCTCGTACTCTGCGCCGTCGTCCATGCGGACGCACAGGCGGCCCTCGACGATGTAGCCGTTGTGGTGGATCTCGCAGCTGTCGGTGCCGGCGATGGGTCCCACGGACTCCGACCAGCGCCAGCCCGGCTCGAAGGTGGCCACGGCGAAGTCGAGACCCGTCAGGTGGACGGTCTCCAGGTGACCGCGCGGAAAATCACGCCGTTCGTCCGGCTTGTCGAGCGTCTTGGCCTCGAACATGACGCTCCTCCTTTCCGGCCGCTTCTCTCCTGCGGCCGGGACCGGGCTCCGTCGCGCACCGTCCCCACGGGAAACACCGGCGAGGCCTGGCCCCACCACTCCATCGTCCGCCCGTCAAGCGGGCGGCGCCATCCGGGTGACCGGGGGCGGCGCGGACCGGGAGGGCCGCTCAGCCGACGGTGCCGCACAGCCGGGCGAAGCGCGCGGCGTCGACGTTGCCGCCGGAGACGATCACGCCGACCCGGCGCGGGAGCGGACCCGCGCGGCCGGTGAGCAGGGCGGCCAGCACGGTGGCGCCGCTCGGTTCGACGACGATCTTCAGGCGTTCGAAGGCGAACCGCATGGCGTCCCTGATCTCGTCGTCGGAGACCAGCACGATGCCGTCCAGCAGCCGCCGGTTGAGGGAGAAGGTCAGCTCGCCCGGCGTGGGCAGGGCCTGGCCGTCGGCGATGGTGCGCGGGACGGGGACGCCGACCCGGTGCCCGGCCTCCAGGGACCGCTTGGTGTCGTCGCTTGCCTCGGGCTCGACGCCGGTCACCCGGATGCCCGGGTACAGGCCCTTGGCGGCCGTGGCGGACCCGGCGATCAGCCCGCCGCCGCCGACCGGCGCGAGCAGCGCGTCCAGCTCCCCCGCCTCCTGGAGGAGTTCCAGGGCGGCGGTGCCCTGCCCGGCGATGACGTGCGGGTGCTCGTAGGGCGGGATCAGGCTCAGGCCCCGCTCGGCGGCGAGGGCCTCGGCGACGGCGACGCGGTCGCCGGTGTAGCGGTCGTAGGTGACGATCTCGGCGCCGTAGCCGGCGGTGGCGGCGCGCTTGGCCGGCGGGGCGTCCTCGGGCATGACGATGACGGCGGTGGTGCCCAGTTCGCGGGCGGCCAGGGCGACGGCCTGGGCGTGGTTGCCGGAGGAGTAGGCGGCGATGCCCCGGGCGAGCTGCCCGGGCGGGAGGCGGGAGGCGGCGTGATAGGCGCCGCGGAACTTGAAGGCGCCCACCCGCTGGAAGTTCTCGCACTTGAGGTGGACCTCGGCACCGGCCAGCGCGTCGAGGGTGCGGGAGCGCAGCACGGGGGTGCGGTGGACGACGCCCTCCAGCCGGGCGGCGGCGTCCCGGACGTCGTCGAGGGTGACCGGTGGGGTCGTGGCCGTCATGGGTGCCTCCGTTCGTCCGGTGTGCGTGACGACACTACAGTCCGGCCGTCGGATCATCGTCGGCGTTCCGGGGCCGCGGGCCGGGGACGTCGTCAGGGCCGCGACCGGGGGCCGGTCCTCCGCCCCGGGGCGCGGCCGCGATGCGCCGGGCGATACCGCCTCCTGTGTGATCACCCCGCAAGTCCTGCCGTTTTGCCGCATTTTGTCTGCTTAGCATGCATGGTCCGCGTGCGCGGGTCGCGGTCACGACGGCTCACCGTGCCGTTCGCCCCTGGACGCGCCCGCGCCGCCTTCGACCCCGCACGAGAGGACACCAGATGGCGCTCACGGGCCGTCCCAGCGCACTGGCAGAACACGCCCGCTCCCCGCACGACGCCGTGCTGACCGAGGCCGCCCGGCACCTGCGCCGCCGGCGCTTTCTCACCGTCACCGCGGCCGCCGCCGCACTCGCCTTCTCCACCAATCTGCCGGCCCACGGCGCGGCCGCCGCCGCCCGGTTGGACGCCGCCCGCATCCTCGACGACCCCTTCACCCTCGGCGTCGCCTCCGGCGACCCGCTGCCGGACTCGGTGCTGCTGTGGACACGGCTGGCGCCCGAGCCCTTCGAGGTGGACGGCGGGCTGCCCGCGCAACCGGTGACGGTCGAGTGGGAGGTGTCCCTGGACCCGTACTTCGCCGCCGTCGTACGGCGCGGATCGGCCGTGGCCCACCCGGAGTACCACCACAGCCTGCACGTCGACGTCAAAGGCCTGACGCCGGGCACCCCGTACTACTACCGGTTCCGGGCCGGCGCCTGGATCAGCCCGGCCGGCCGCACCCGCACCGCGCCCGCCGCGGGCTCCTCCGTCTCCTCCCTCACCCTGGCCGCGGTCGCCTGCCAGGCCTACCAGGACGGCTACTACACCGTGCACCGGCACCTCGCCGAGGAGGACGTCGACGTCGTCTTCCACCTCGGCGACTACCTTTACGAGTACGCGGTGAACTCCGCGGGCGGGGAGCGCCGGTACACCGACGTCACGCTGCCCGACGTGTTCGACCGGGAGACCATGACCCTCGCCGACTACCGGCTGCGCTACTCCCTGTACAAGAGCGACGAGGACCTCCAGGCGGCCCACGCCGCGCACCCGTTCGTGGTCACCTGGGACGACCACGAGACCGAGAACAACTACGCCGCCGCCATCCCGGAGAACGGCGTGCCGCCCGAGGAGTTCCTGGCCCGGCGGGCCGCCGCCTACCGCGCCTACTGGGAGAACCAGCCGCTGCGCTCCGCCCAGTTGCCGAAGGGCCCCGACGCCCTGCTGTACCGCCGGCTGCACTGGGGCACGCTGGCGCAGTTCGACATTCTGGACACCCGTCAGTACCGCTCCGACCAGGCCTACGGGGACCGGCCGCACCCGCCGGGGCCCGAGTCCGACGACCCGGCCCGCACGCTCACCGGGGACGCGCAGGAGCGCTGGCTGCTGGACGGCTGGAAGTCCTCCGGCGCGCTGTGGAACGTGATGCCCCAGCAGGTGTGCTTCTCCCAGCGCAAGTTCTCCACCGCCGCGGACGCCTCGATGTCCATGGACGCCTGGGACGGCTACCGCGCCTCCCGCAACCGGGTGGTGGCCGGGGCCAGGGCGGCGGGCATCGACAACTGGCTGGTCCTCACCGGCGACGTGCACGTCGCCTACGCCTTCGACATCAAGGAGGACTTCGACGACCCGCAGTCCAGGACCCTCGGCACCGAACTGACCTGCACCTCCGTCGCCAGCGGCAAGGACGGCGCGGCCCGGCCCGACAACTGGGACACCCTCATGCGGGCCAACCCGCACATGAGGTTCTACGACGGCAGGCGCGGGTTCGCCCGGGTGGAGCTGGACCGCAGCGCGGCCCGGTTGGACTTCAAGACCGTCTCCGCGGTGACCCGGCCCGGCGCGCCGCTGACCACCGCCGGGTCGTTCGTCACCGAGGCGGGCGCGCCCGGACTGCATCCGGCCTGACGCTGCCGCAGCCCCACGGCCCCGGCGGCCGGCGCCCCGGTACTGCACTTGCCACCACCCGGCGTCCCCCGTAGCGCTGACGCGTTCCGTTTCCGGTATCGCCGCGGGCCGTCGCGGCAAGACCTATGACCTCCGCCGCACACACCCCCTTCCCGAAGGAGGCACATCGCATGGTCGGCAGACATGCCGCGAGCGGGCGCCGCGTCGCCCTGACCGCGCTCGGCACCCTCGTCCTGACCGCACTGCCCTCGACCGCGTCCGCCGAGCCGCCGCCCGCGCCGGGCCCGCTGCCCGGCGCCGCCCAGACCCTCGGCGCGGACCGGCCGTCGGCCGGAATGCTGCGCGCCCTCGCCCGCGACCTGGAGCTGACGCCGAGCCAGGCCGCGGCCCGGCTGGTCAACGAGGCGGAGGCCGGCACCCGCGCGGGGCGCCTGCGGAACACCCTGGGCACGGACTTCGCCGGGGCCTGGGTCAGCGGCACGACCTCCGCCCGGCTCACCGTCGCCACCACCGACGCCGCGGACGTGGCCGCCATCCGCGCGCAGGGAGCCACGGCGACGGTCGTGGACCGGACGCTGAGCGACCTGAAGGCGGTGAAGCAGAAACTGGACGCCGCGGCCCGACGGGTCCAGACCCCCGAGACCCCGGTCTGGTACGTCGACGTGCCCGCGAACCGGGTCGTGGTCCAGGCGACCAGCGAGGAGGCCGCGCAGGCCTTCGTCCAGGCCGCGGGCGTCGCGGACCAGGACGTGGGCGTGCACGTCTCGACGCAGCGGCCACGGGTACTGGCGGACCTGGTCGGCGGCGACGCCTACTACATCGACGGCAAGGCGCGCTGCTCCATCGGGTTCTCGGTCACCAAGGGCGAGCAGCAGGGCTTCGCCTCGGCCGGTCACTGCGGCAAGCCGGGCGCCGCCACCACCGGCTCCGACAAGTCGGCCCAGGGCACCTTCCAGGCCTCGACGTTCCCCGGCAAGGACATGTCGTGGGTGGGCGTCAACGCCGACTGGACCGCCACCCCGGACGTCCAGGCGCAGAGCGGCAAGAAGGTGCAGATCGCGGGGTCGGTGCAGGCGCTGGTGGGGGCGTCGGTGTGCCGGTCGGGCTCCACCACCGGATGGCACTGCGGCACCATCGAGCAGCACGACACCAGCGTCAGCTACGCCGAGGGCACCGTCGACGGCCTGACCCGGACGACGGTGTGCGCCGAGCCCGGGGACTCGGGCGGGCCCTTCGTCTCCGGCGCCCAGGCCCAGGGTGTCACCTCGGGTGGTTCCGGTGACTGCTCCGCCGGCGGGACCACGTTCTACCAGCCCGTCATCCCCGTCCTCGAGGACTTCGGGCTCACCCTGAAGACCACGTCGGACGAGACCGCCCCGCCCGCCCCGCAGGACAACGCGGCAGCGGGCGCCTGGTCGGCCGGCCGGGTGTACCGGGCCGGCGTCACGGTGACCCACGGCGGTGTCCGGTACCAGTGCCTCCAGGACCACCAGGCGCAGGGCTCCTGGTCGCCGGAGGCCACTCCGGCGCTGTGGCAGCGGATGTGACGGACGGACGGCAAGCGGGGCGGGGGGGGGGGGGGGGGGGGGGGGGGAGGCGCGGGGGGGGTTTCACGGGGAGGGGGGGGGGGGGGGTTGCGGAAGGGGTGG
>NZ_JBVIGC010000007.1:0-257140 GCF_055571015.1 Streptomyces sp. NPDC031049 | reverse complement strand
CGAACGTTGCACGGCACAGCCCCCGTCTGGGACAATACACCAGGATCGCCACCCACGCACATCGGTCCCCTCCCCCCCCCCCCCCCCCCCCCCCCCCCCCGCACCCCCCCCCCCCCCCCCCCCCCCCCCCCCCCCCCCCCCCCGCTGCGGTCAGCTCTCCGCGAGCAGGGTGTAGGCGGTGGTCACGAAGGGGTCGCGGGCGCGGAAGCGGCGGGTGCAGACGGCGGCCAGGGCCGTGCCGGTGTCGGGGCGGAAGCCGAGGAAGGCCTGCTGGCCGAGGGTGGCGCCGCTGTGGAAGTACATCGGCCCGCCGTCGGTGGGGTGGCGGAACCAGGCGACGGTGTGCACGTGCCGGTGTCCGGGCCCGCGGCGCAGCACGGGCGTGCGCACCGAGCGCAGCGCGGCGGCGAGGGGCGAGCCGTCGGGGTCGAGGTGGGCCTCGAGGAAGCCGAGCAGGTCCCGCGGGGTGGCGCGGACGGCCCCGGCCGCCTGGAACCCGCCGGCGTCGAAGGCGGGGACGCGGGTGCGGCCGTCCCTGCCGTGCCCGGTCGCGTCGGTCGCGGGGCCCTCGGCACCGAGCGCCGTCCCGCTCAGGCCGAGCGGTGCGAGGACGTGCCGGGTGAGCAGGTCCGGCCAGGCGGTGCCGGTCGCCGCGGCGACGGCGTGGCCGAGCACGGCGGCACCGAAGTTCGAGTAGTGCCACCGGGTGCCGGGCCGGTGGCGGGGGCGGTGGCGCAGGAAGGCGGCCACCACCCGGTCGTCCGGGTAGCGCCCGTAGGGGTTGGTGCGCCAGGCCGGCAGCGCCCGGCGCCGGAAGTCCGGCGGCAGGGCGGGAAGGCCGGAGGTGTGGGTGATCAGGTGGGCGAGGGTCACCGGGTGGGGTCCGGCGGGCCGGCCGGGGGCGAGGCAGGTGACGGCCGGTTCACCTCCGGTGAGCGTTCCCTTGTCGGTCAGCCGGGCCAGCAGCAGCCCGGTGAACGTCTTGGTGGCCGACCCGATCTCGTAGCGCAGGTCCTCGCGGGGGACGGCGGGCTCGGGTGCGGTTCCGCCCGCGTGGACGGTCCGGGTGCCGTGGCGGGACACGGCGAACACGGCGTCGGGTGCGTCGGCGGCCGCGACGGCGGCGGCCAGCCGTTCCCGCCACGCCCGTTCGTCCGGCCCGGTGCCGCCCGTACCGCCGCCCGCGCCGCCGGCCGTGGCGGTGTCCTCGGCGGGCGGGCCCGGCCAGGGCGCGGGGCGGGCCGTCATGACGCCGACGCCAGCTCGGTGAGGGCGCGTGAGGTGGCCAGCACGGAGGCGAACGCGGCGACCAGCGTCGAGTGGTACACGATGTCGAAGACCGCGTCGGCGTCGCCCTCGGGCATCTCCCGTACGGCGGGCATGGCCCCGTCGGGCTGCTGGGCGGCGGCGAACCCCCGCCACGCGGGCTCGTCGAGGGTGGGCCGGGGCAGACAGGCGTCGACGACGAGAAGTTCGCCGAGCAGGTCCCAGCGCCGCAGGTCGAGCCAGTCGTCGAGCCAGACCGGCAGCCAGGTGGCGAGGTAGCCGGCGATGCGGGGCGGCAGTCCCTCGGGGCGCTCGCCCCAGTCGGTGAGGTGGAAGACGGTGTGCGTGATGTCGTAGGCGGTGTGGCCCTCGACCGTCCACGGCTCGGGCGTGCCGGCCAGCCAGGTGGTCCCGGTCAGCTCGGCCTCGGGCGGTCGGGCGGGCAGGCCGAAGCGCCGCTGGAAGGCCGACAGGCCGAGCCGCCGGGTCGGGGTCACCGGGAACCTCGCCCAGCTGTCCAGCCGGTGGTTGAGCGCGGTGGCCCGCTCGATCTCCGGCTGGCTGTAGCCCAGCTCCCGGAACGGCAGGTAGACCTCGAACGGCACCGGTGAGAACGGCTCGGTCCGCTGGCCGCGCACCAGCATGCGGCCCCCGTCCAGGGTGTCCCGCCAGACGTGGTCGATCAGCTGCCGGGCCAGCTGTGCCTGGCGCGAGCCGGCCACGCCCTCCCGGAACAGCACCTTGCAGACGAGGGCCAGTTCGCCGATCGGCTTGAAGCGCTCCAGGAAGCCGGTCTCGGGGTCCGCATCGGGCTCCAGGCGGAAGCCGTCCCGATGGGCCCACAGCCACTCCAGCGCGCCGACGCCGACGTGGTGGATCAGGCGGGTGTCGGTCATCCCGGTACTCCTTGTCCGTGCACTCCCGGCCGTCCCTGCGTTTCCGGTCGTCCCTGCGCTCCCGGCCGTCCCTGCGTTTCCGGTCGTCCCTGCCCTCCCGGCTCGGCCGTGCGGCGGTCGCCGGCGTGGTCCGGGCCGGCGAGCCGCGCCGAGGTCAGGGCCGCCGCGAAGGCCGCCATCAGGGTGGAGTGGTAGCAGTCGGTGAAGGCGTACGGCTCCTGGTCCGGGCCCCGCTCCCGTGCGGCGTCCTGGACGGCGCCCTCCTCCGGCACCGCCCCCGAGGGGTGCTGGGCCGTGGCCAGGTGCCGCCAGGCCTCGTCCAGGACGGCCGGCTCGGGCAGCCGCGGCAGGCTGGCGGCCACGGCCAGCAGCTCGCAGCTCAGGTCCCACATCCGGGCCTCCAGGCAGGTGTCGAGCCAGGGCGGGAGCCAGTGCAGCAGGTAGTCGCCGAGGCCGGCCGGTACGCCCCGGACGGCGCGGCCCCAGTCGGTGAGATGGAAGACGACGTGGGTGAGCGCGTAGCCGGAGGCCCGTTCGAAGGTCCACGGTTCCGGCAGTCCGCCCAGCCAGGTGCGGTCCAGCGCCTGCGGCACCGGGCCGTGCGGCGGGATGCCGCTGCGCCGCTCGGCCTCGATGACGCCCAGGCGCCGCGTGGGGTACTGCTCGGTCAGCCGCCAGCCGCGGGTCCTGGCCACCAGGGCGGCGGACTCCTCGTAGCCGCGGTGCCGGTGGCCGGCCGAGACGAACGCGGCGTACACCTCCAGCGGGTAGGTGGCGAACGGCTCCAGCGCCTGCACGGCGAGGAACAGCTCGCCCCTGCCGGTCTGCTCCCAGCCGAAGTCCAGCAGGGCGCGGGCGCGGGCGTGCCGCGGGTCCGACGGCGCGGTGCACGCCGTGACCGTGGCGCAGACCTGGGCGAGTTCACCCAGCGGCTTCCAGGTGCGGTTGACCTGGCCCTCGGCGGCCAGCGCGTCGTCCCCGAGCGCGAAGCGGGCCCGGTGGGCCCACACCCACTCCAGGGCTGCCTCCTCCACCCGCCGCACCCGCGTCCGGTCCACCGGGGTCACCGCGGCGCCCCGGCCCGGCTCGAGAGCAGGCGCGCCGCCTCCAACTGGAGGGCCACCCGGGGGTCGTCACCGCCCATCAGCCGTACGAAGTCCAGTCCCGCCGCCAGTCCGAGGGTGTCCGGCACGCCGTCCAGCAGGGTGAGCCAGCGGCCGGCGCCTGCGGCCTGCCGCCAGTCGCGCCGGCGCACGGCGCGCACGAATCCGCGGGCGACGTCCACCGGCCGGCGCCGGGCCGCACGCAGCACCGCGGTGTCCTCGCCCGGCAGCGCCAGCGGGGCGAGGACGGCGAGCTGGTGGGTGAGGTGCTGCCAGCCCGCCTCGTCGAGCCAGGCGGCGTCGGATCCGGCGGACGGACCGTCGGCGGGCGCGGGCGCGCCCGGGTCGTCGAGGCGCCGCAGGACCCGGGTCATGGCGCGGTGGCTCCACACGACGGTGGGGGCGGCGTCCGGCCGCGGTCCGTGGGCGGCGACGGCCGCGCGGAACAGGGCCAGCCGTTCCGGGTCGGGCGGGACGCCGAGGAGGACGGTGGGCAGCAGGGTGTCGGCGCCCAGGACGCGTACCGCGGCGCGCGTGACGTCGTCGTCGGGGCCGCCGGCCGGCGCGCCCCGCACTCGTGCGTGGTCTCCGCTCCGGAGAGCGGAGACCACGTCGGAGGCGAGGTCCAGCACCGTGCCCTGCAACAGGGTTGACGTGCTCGACTGCTCCATCTCGTTCTCCCGTCGGTCCGTCAGCCCTTCTTCGGGCGCGGGGTCGGCGGGGACAGCAGCAGTGTGGTACCTCCGGACTGCAGGGCGAGTGCGGCGCACTCACGGCTGTCGCGGAAGACTCCGTCCGGCTCGGCGGGGTCCAGTACCGCTTCGATGTCGATGTTCTCGGTGCGGGTGACTTCCTTGAGCACCTTGTCCGTGGAAGGCATTTCACCATCTCCCTCTGGTAGCCAATGGCCTTCACACCACAGGTGTCCGCCAAGCCGCAAACCATGCCACGCTTCTCAAATTTCTCAGTAGGTCACTTTTTCAACAAATGGGACAGCTACTGCGCGGTGCGACCATTCCCGGACCGACGACGCGCCACCGCGCGGCGGGCGCGCCCGTTCACCCCCGCGTCACCCGCGCACCCTTGTCAGCCGGACCCCGATGCCTCATGGTTGACGCGCGTCACATGACCTTCACGCTCGGCCACACCCCACGTCCCCGGCATGGAGAACACATGTACACACGCGTCATCAAATTCGTCGTCAGCCTTGTCATGATCATGGCTGGCGTGAGCGTCGGCACGCTCGCCACCGCGGGCACCGCCCACGCCGACGGCTGCTACACCTGGACCCGCACCCTCTCCCAGGGCTCCTCGGGCTCCGACGTCACGCAGCTCCAGATCCGGCTCAGCGGCTATCCCGGCTACGGCTCCGTCCTCGCCGTCGACGGACAGTTCGGCCCGGCCACCGCGGCGGCCCTGAAGCGGTTCCAGTCGGCGTACGGCCTCGCGGCGGACGGCGTCGCGGGCCCGGCCACCTACAGCAAGCTCTACGCCCTCCAGGACGACGACTGCACGCCGATCCACTTCTCCTACAGCGAGCTGAACAAGTGCAACTCCACCTGGTCGGGCGGGGCGGTCAGCGCCGCGACGGCCAAGGCCAACGCCCTGCGCACGATGTGGAAGCTGGAGGCGCTGCGGCACGCCCTGGGCGACCAGCCGATCCGGGTGACCAGCGGCTTCCGCTCCTACTCCTGCAACAGTGCCGTCGGCGGGGCGAGCAACAGCCGTCACCTCTACGGCGACGCGGCCGACCTCGGGGCCGGCTCGCACTCCCTGTGCACCCTGGCCAAGCAGGCCCGCTACCACGGCTTCAACGGCATCCTCGGCCCGGGCTACCCCGGTCACAACGACCACACCCACGTCGACCACCGCGGCAGCCGCTACTGGTCCGCGCCGACCTGCGGCATCTGACGCCGCCGGTTCCTCAGCCGCGGCGCAGCCGCCACACGTGGTCGTCGCGGAAGCCGTCGAGGCCCTCGGGGGACACGCTCCGCCTGCGGACGGTCTCCCGGGTCTCGAGGCTCCACTCGCCCTCCGGCAGGGCGAGTTCGGCCAGCACGCCGTCCAGGGTGGGGAACTCCGCCTCGAAGGGCGGTTCCGTCTGCCAGGACGGCCAGCCCGCGTGCAGGACGACCAGCAGGGTGCCTCCGTCGGCGACCGCCCGTGCGGCGCGGCGCAGCACGCCCTGCTGGTCGAGGGCGACCGGTGACTGGAGGTAGTGCGCGCTCACCAGGTCGAAGGTGCCCTCCGGGAACGTCCGGCCCAGCTCGTGCCGCTCCCACGAGGTGCGGTCGCCGACCCCGGCCTCGGCGGCGTGCCGGGCGGCACGCTCCAGCGCGGTGGCCGAGATGTCCACGCCGGTGACGCGCCAGCCGGCCGCGGCCAGCCAGACCGCGTCACCGCCCTCCCCGCAGCCGAGGTCCAGCGCGGTGCCCGGCGCCAGGCCGGTCACCTCCCGGACGAGCAGCTCGTTGGGCCGGCCGCTCCAGACCCGTCCGGCGTCGCGGTAGCGGGCCTCCCAGAACTCCTCGGGGCGGGTCGGTGCGGGGTTGTCGGTCATGACGTGCCTCCCGGGGTGGGCGCGATGGTGGCGCGTGATCTGCTCCGGCGGCGCACGCGTCGCGGCGCCCCGAAAGGAAGGCTGCACCACCCGGGGAGCGGGCCGGTAGCGGCTTTGCCGGTACCGCAAACGCCGCTGTCGCCGGTGCCGGTGTCGCCGACGCCGGTACCGCAAGCGCCGGTACCGCAAGCGCCGGTGCCGTGGACGCCGACGCCCCGGACGCCGGTGCCTGCGCGGAGGCCTGTGCCGGGGGCGCCGGGTGCCGCAGGCCGCCTCGGTCGCGCCCCGGCCGGTCAGGGCGCACCGGCCCGCCCCCGCCGCTCGGCGGCCCACGTCACACGCCGGAAGAGAACAAGGTCACAACCGTGGGCTCTGCTCCTCGTATCTCGATCTGTCCTAGCATCCGAGCATGACGGTCCTGCCTGACGACGGCCTCTCCCTCGCGGCCGAATTCCCTGACGCCACCCATGAACAATGGCAGCACCTGGTGGCAGGTGTGCTGCGCAAGTCGGGCAAGGAGGTCTCGGACGCCGAGGCGGAAGAGGCCCTGTCCACCGTGCTGGAGGACGGGCTGCGCGCCCGCCCCCTGTACACCGCGCGCGACGGCGCCCCCGACCCCGGCCTGCCGGGCTTCGCGCCGTATGTGCGCGGCGGCCGGCCGCAGGGCAACACGGCCGGCGGCTGGGACGTGCGCCAGCGGCACACGACGGCCGACCCGGGCACGGTCCTGACCGACCTGGAGAACGGCGTGACCTCCCTGTGGCTCGCCGCCGGCGAGTCCACCGGCATCCCCGTTCCCGCGCTCGGCCGGGCCCTCGACGGCGTCCACCTCGACCTGGCGCCCGTCGTCCTGGACGCGGGGGCGGAGACCGAACCGGCCGCCCGGGAGCTGCTGCGGCTGTACGCCGAGCGCGGCGTCGCCGACGACGCGGCACGCGGCAACCTCGGCGCCGACCCGCTGGGCCACGAGGCCCGCACCGGAGCCGCGCAGGACCTCGCACCCGTCGCCTCGCTGGCCCGGCTGTGCGCCGAACGCCACCCGGGGCTGCGCGCGTCCACCGTGGACGCGCTGCCGTACCACGAGGCCGGCGGCTCGGCCGCGCAGGAGCTGGGCTGCTCCCTGGCCACGGGGGTCGCCTACCTGCGGGAGCTGACCGCGGCCGGCCTGGACGTCGGGCAGGCCTGCGCCCAGCTGGAGTTCCGCTACGCGGCCACCGCCGACCAGTTCCTCACCGTCGCCAAGCTGCGGGCGGCGCGGCGGCTGTGGGCCCGGGTCACCGAGGTGTGCGGGACACCGGCCGCGCAGGTGCAGCACGTGGTGACCTCGCCGGTGATGATGACGCGCCGCGACCCGTGGGTGAACATGCTGCGCACCACCGTCGCCACACTGGCCGCCGGGGTCGGCGGCGCCGACGCCGTCACCGTGCTGCCGTTCGACCACGCGCTCGGCCTGCCGGACGCGTTCGCCCGCCGGATCGCCCGCAACACCTCCACCATCCTCATCGAGGAGTCGCACCTGTCCCGGGTGATCGACCCGGCCGGCGGTTCCTGGTACGTGGAGCGGCTGACGGACGAACTCGCCCACGCCGCCTGGGAGTTCTTCCAGAAGATCGAGGGCGCCGGCGGCCAGGCCGCGGCCCTGCGCTCCGGCATGGTCGGCGAGCGCCTCGCCGAGACCTGGGCGGCGCGCAGCGCGAAGCTCGCCAAGCGGCGCGAGCCCGTCACCGGCGTCAGCGAGTTCCCCTTCCTGGCCGAGAAGCCGGTGGTCCGCGAGCCGGCGCCCGAGCCGCCCTCCGGGGGCCTGCCCCGGGTGCGGCGCGACGACGCCTTCGAGGCGCTGCGGGCCCGCTCCGACGCCCACCTCACCGCGACCGGCGCCCGGCCGCGGGTCTACCTGGCCGCGCTCGGCCCGGCCGCCGCGCACACCGCGCGCCTGACCTTCGCCTCGAACCTGTTCCAGGCGGGCGGCATCGAGCCCGTCACCGAGGGCACGTTCGAGGAGAGCGGCGCGCGTGAGGCGTGCCTGTGCTCCAGCGACGCGCTGTACGAGGAGCAGGCCGAGGCGGTCGCCGGCCGGCTGCGGGAGGCCGGCGCCGGGCATGTGTTCCTCGCGGGTCGCCCGGGGCGGTACGCCGGGGTCGACACGTACGTCTTCGCGGGCTGCGACGCCGTCGCGGTGCTCTCCGCCGCCCTCGATCGCATGGGAGTGTCCTGAATGTCCATCCCTTCCGTTCCCGACTTCTCGGGGATCGAGCTGGGCGCGCCGGCCGCCGGCGCCGGCCCCGACGAGTGGCGCGCGGCGGTGAAGCGGGCCGCCGACGGCGACGACCTGCTCTGGGAGACCCCCGAGGGCATCACCGTCAAGCCGCTGTACACCGGGCAGGACCTGGAGGGCCTGGACTTCCTGGGCACGTACCCGGGGATCGCCCCGTATCTGCGCGGCCCCTACCCGACGATGTACGTCAACCAGCCGTGGACCATCCGCCAGTACGCGGGCTTCTCCACGGCCGAGGAGTCCAACGCCTTCTACCGCCGCAATCTGGCGGCCGGCCAGAAGGGCCTGTCGGTCGCCTTCGACCTGCCCACGCACCGCGGCTACGACAGCGACCACCCGCGGGTGACGGGCGACGTCGGCATGGCGGGCGTGGCCATCGACTCCATCTACGACATGCGCCAGCTCTTCGACGGCATCCCGCTGGACCGGATGACCGTGTCGATGACGATGAACGGCGCGGTGCTGCCGGTGCTGGCGCTGTACATCGTGGCGGCCGAGGAGCAGGGCGTGCCGCCGGAGAAGCTGGCGGGGACCATCCAGAACGACATCCTCAAGGAGTTCATGGTCCGCAACACCTACATCTATCCGCCGAAGCCGTCGATGCGGATCATCTCCGACATCTTCGCCTACACCTCCCAGCGGATGCCCCGCTACAACTCCATCTCCATCTCCGGCTACCACATCCAGGAGGCCGGCGCGACGGCCGACCTGGAGCTGGCGTACACGCTCGCGGACGGCGTGGAGTACATCCGGGCGGGCCGGGAAGCGGGCCTGGACGTCGACGCGTTCGCACCGCGGCTGTCGTTCTTCTGGGCGATCGGGATGAACTTCTTCATGGAGATCGCCAAGCTGCGCGCGGCCCGGCTGCTGTGGGCGAAGCTGGTCAGGCAGTTCGACCCGAAGAACCCCAAGTCGCTGTCGCTGCGCACCCATTCGCAGACCTCGGGCTGGTCGCTGACCGCGCAGGACGTGTTCAACAACGTCACGCGTACGTGTGTGGAGGCCATGGCGGCCACCCAGGGCCACACCCAGTCGCTGCACACCAACGCCCTCGACGAGGCGCTGGCGCTGCCCACGGACTTCTCCGCGCGGATCGCCCGCAACACCCAGCTGCTCATCCAGCAGGAGTCCGGCACCACCCGGGTCATCGACCCGTGGGGCGGCAGCGCCTACGTCGAGAAGCTCACCCACGACCTCGCACGCCGCGCCTGGCAGCACATCCAGGAGGTCGAGCAGGCCGGCGGCATGGCGCAGGCCATCGACGCGGGCATCCCCAAGCTGCGCGTGGAGGAGGCCGCGGCCCGCACCCAGGCCCGCATCGACTCCGGCCGGCAGCCGGTGATCGGCGTGAACAAGTACCGGGTCGAGACCGACGAGCAGATCGAGGTGCTCAAGGTCGACAACTCCTCGGTGCGCGCCCAGCAGATCGAGAAGCTGCGGCGGCTGCGCGAGGAGCGGGACGAGACCGCCTGCCGGGACGCGCTGGACGCCCTGACCCGCGCCGCCGGCGGCGACGGCAACCTGCTGGAGCTGGCGGTGCACGCGGCCCGCGCGAAGGCCACGGTCGGGGAGATCTCCGACGCCCTGGAGAAGGTGTACGGCCGCCACGCGGGCCAGATCCGTACGATCTCCGGCGTGTACCGCAACGAAGCAGGGGAGTCCCCGTCCGTGGACCGCACCCGCGCCCTGGTGGACGCCTTCGCCGAGGCCGAGGGCCGCCGGCCGCGCATCCTGGTCGCCAAGATGGGCCAGGACGGCCACGACCGCGGCCAGAAGGTCATCGCCACCGCCTTCGCCGACCTCGGTTTCGACGTGGACGTCGGCCCGCTGTTCCAGACCCCGGCCGAGGTGGCCCGTCAGGCCGTCGAGGCGGACGTGCACATCGTCGGGGTCTCCTCGCTGGCCGCCGGGCACCTCACCCTCGTACCGGCGCTGCGCGAGGCGCTCACCGAGGAGGGCCGCGAGGACATCATGATCGTCGTCGGCGGGGTGATCCCGCCGCAGGACGTGCCGACGCTGCTGGAGATGGGCGCGGCGGCGGTGTTCCCGCCGGGCACGGTGATCCCGGACGCGGCGCACGACCTGCTGACCCGGCTGGCGGCCGGCCTCGGTCACGGCGAGAGCTGAGGCCCCGGTCCGTATGGCGATGGATCTGGACACCTACGTCAAGGGCGTGCTCGACGGCAAGCGGGCGGTGATCGCACGGGCGATCACCCTCGTGGAGTCCACCCGCCCCCAGCACCGGGCGCTGGCCCAGAGGTTGCTGACCGAGCTGCTGCCGCACAGCGGCCGGGCCCGGCGGATCGGGGTCAGCGGTGTGCCGGGGGTGGGCAAGTCGACGTTCATCGACGCCTTCGGCACGATGCTGACCGGGCTCGGGCACCGCGTCGCGGTGCTCGCCGTCGACCCCTCCTCCAGCCGGACCGGCGGGTCGATCCTGGGCGACAAGACCCGGATGGAGCGCCTCGCCGTCGACCCGGCGGCGTTCGTCCGCCCCTCCCCCACCGCCGGCACGCTCGGCGGGGTGGCGAAGGCGACCCGCGAGTCCATCGTGGTGATGGAGGCCGCGGGCTACGACGTGGTGCTGGTCGAGACCGTCGGGGTCGGCCAGTCCGAGACGGCCGTCGCCAACATGGTCGACTCCTTCCTGCTGCTCACCCTGGCGCGCACCGGCGACCAGTTGCAGGGCATCAAGAAGGGCGTCCTGGAGCTGGCCGACGTGATCGCCGTCAACAAGGCGGACGGCCCGCACGAGCGGGACGCCCGCGCCGCCGCCCGCGAACTGGCGGGCGCCCTGCGGCTGATGCACGGCAAGGACGCCTTCTGGACGCCTCCGGTGCTCAGTTGCAGCGCCCGGGAGTCGGCCGGACTGGACGCCGTCTGGGAGCGGCTGGAGCAGCACCGGGCGCTGCTGGACTCCACGGGCCGGCTCGCCGCCCGGCGCCGCGACCAGCAGGTCGACTGGACGTGGACGATGGTCCGCGACGAGCTGCTGGACCGGCTGCACGCCGACCCCGCGGTGCGCTCCCTGGCGCCCGCGCTGGAACGGCAGGTCCGCGAAGGGAGGCTGACGGCCACGCTGGCCGCCGAGCGGATCCTGGACGCCTTCGGGGGCGGCGGGGCGGAGCAGCCGGGCTGAACCGCCGGGACGGGCACGCGGCGGTGACGTAGTATCAGCAGGTCATCGCCGCGACGGGAGAAACAGGAAGCCGGTGCGAATCCGGCACGGTCCCGCCACTGTGACCGGGGAGTGCACCCCCTCGACACGCCACTGCGCACGGCGCGGGAAGGCGGGGGGAACGTCGATCCGGGAGTCAGGACACTGGCCTGTCGCGGGCCCGTTCCGAGGAGCGCGGACTCCCGAGGAGGCTTCACGTGTACGACGGCATGCCCCGTCACCGGCGGTTCCTCTCCGCCTTGTTCTCTCCCGCCCGGTTCCCTTCCGCCCGGTCCTCTTCCGCCCGGTTCCCTTCCGCCCGGTTCCCTTCCACCTGGTTCCCTTCCGCCCGGTCCTCTTCCGCCCGGTTCTCTTCCGCCGTGGGCTTTCCCGCCCGGCGGCGGCGTGCCCGGCGTGCCACGGCCGCGGGCCTCGCCCTGTCGGCGGTCCTGCTGACCGCCGGCTGCGGCGCGTCCGGCGACGGCACCGCCGGCGAGCGGAAGGCCGCCGGGTCACCGGCCGAGGGCTTCCCCGTCACCGTCGACAACTGCGGCGTGCGCACGACGTACGACCGGCCCCCGTCCCGGGTCGTGACCATCCACCAGCACCCGGCGGAGCTGATGCTCGCACTCGGTCTGAAGGACCGCATGGTGGGCACCGCCTTCCCCGACTCCGCCGTGCTGCCGGAGCTGAGGAAGGACTACGCGTCGATACCCGAACTGGCCGAGCGTGAGCCGTCCTTCGAGAAGGTCCTGGAGGCCGAGCCGGACCTCGTCTACGGCGGCTACGCCAGCGCGTTCGACGAGAACGCCGGCCGCTCCCGCGAGGCGTTCGCCGAAGCGGGCATCCACACCCACCTCAACCGCGAGTACTGCGGGAAGAAGCGGGTGACCATGGAGGACACGTACGCCGAGATCCGGACCATCGGCAGGATCTTCGGCGTGGCCGACCGGGCCGAGAAGCTGGTCGGCGACCTGAAGGACCGGATCGGCAAGGCCACCGAGGCCGTCCGGGACCGGCCCGAGGTGCCGGTCTTCGTGTACGACAGCGGCGACAAGGCCGCGTTCACGGCGGGCGGCAGGAGCCTGGGCACCGAGCTGATCCGGCTGGCCGGCGGCCGGAACGTCTTCGCCGGCCTCGACGACGTCTTCGGGGACGTCTCCTGGGAGCAGGTCGTCGAGCGCAAACCCGAGGTCATCGCCGTCTACGACTACGCCGGCGCCGGAAGCGTCGAGCGGAAGAAGGAGTTCCTGCTGTCCCGGCCCGCCCTCGCCGACGTGCCCGCGATCAGGAACGAGCGGTTCGTCGTCCTGCCGCTCACCGCGACGCTGGTCGGCATCCGGTCGGCGTACGCGGTCGAGGACCTGGCCCGCGCCCTGCACCCCGAGAGCTTCCGGTGACGGCCACGGAGGCGCCCGCCGGCCCGGCCGCCCGGCGGCGGACACCGGACGGCGGGCGGGCCGGCCGGGTGCCCCTCGCCGCCGTCCTGGCCGTCCTCACCGTCCTGCTCCTGCTCTCGGGCACGGCAGGGCTGGCCATCGGCTCGGTGCGGGTGCCGCCCGGCCAGGTGTGGGGCATCGTGGCGCACGCGCTGGGCGCCGGCTGGGTGGAGCCGGACTGGCCCGGGCCGCGGGAGACCATCGTGCTGGAGGTGCGGGCGCCGCGCGTCGTGCTCGGCGCGGTGACCGGCGCCGGTCTGGCGGTGGCCGGCACCGCCTTGCAGGCCCTGGTCCGCAACCCGCTCGCGGAACCGTACCTGCTGGGCGTGTCCTCCGGGGCGTCGCTCGGCGCGGTCTCGGTGATCGTCTTCGGGGTGGGCCTGCTCGGGCCGCTGTCGCTGCCGGCCGCCGCCTTCGCGGGCGCCCTCGCCGCGCTGCTGCTGGTCTACGTCACCGCCCGCACCGGCGGCCGGCTCACCTCCACGCGGCTGGTGCTGTCCGGCGTGGCCATCGCGGCCATGCTCACGGCCGTGATGGACCTGCTGCTGCTCACCACCGACCGGGGCAACGAGGCCCGCGCGGTCCTCGCCTGGACCCTCGGAGGTCTCGGCGGCGTCGACCGGGGCACGCTGTGGCTGCCGGCGCTGACCGTGCTGCTCGGCACCGGGGTGCTGCTGGCGCAGGCCCGCAACCTGAACCTGCTGCTGGCCGGTGAGGAGGCCGCCACGACGATGGGACTGGACGTGGCCCGGTTCCGGGCCCGGATGTTCGTCCTGGTCTCCCTCGTCACCGGTGTGCTGGTCGCGGCGGCCGGGCCGATCGGCTTCGTGGGCCTGATGCTGCCGCACATCGTCCGGCTGCTCGTCGGCGGCGACCACCGCCGCGTCCTGCCGACGGCCGCACTGGGCGGGGCGGTCTTCCTGGTGTGGGCCGACATCGCCGCGCGGACCGTCGCCGCGCCGATGGAGATCCCCGTCGGCGTGCTCACGGCCCTGTGCGGCGGGCCCTTCTTCCTGTGGCTGATGCGCCGGGACGCCCGGCGGCACACCGACCGAGGAATGACATGACCGCCTCCGACCTGTCCGTGGACGGCGTCACGCTCACCGCGGGAGCGCGCCGCCTGGTCAAGGACGTGTCGCTGACCGCGGGGCCGGGCGAGGTGATCGGACTGGTCGGGCCCAACGGCAGCGGCAAGTCCAGCCTGCTGCGCGCGGTGTACCGGGTGCTGCGCCCCGCTTCGGGCCGGATCAGCGTCGACGGCGCCGACGCCTGGTCGCTGCCGGTGCGGCGGCTCGCCCGCACGGTGGCGGCGGTGGTGCAGGACTCGGGCACCGACGTGGACCTCGCCGTCCGCGAGGTCGTCGCGATGGGCCGCGCCCCGCACAAGCGGCTGCTCGACGGTGACACGCCCGAGGACGCCGCGCTGATCGAGTCGGCGCTCGCGGCGGTGGACGCCACCGGGCTCGCCGGCCGTCCCTTCGACCGGCTCTCCGGCGGGGAACGGCAGCGCGTGCTCATCGCCCGCGCTCTCGCCCAGCGGCCCTCGCTGCTGGTGCTGGACGAGCCGACCAACCACCTCGACGTCCGGCACCGGCTGGCGGTCCTCGGGACGCTGCGCCGGCTGCCCGCGACGGTCCTGGTGGCCCTGCACGACCTGAACCTCGCCGCGTACTACTGCGACCGCCTCTACGTCCTGCGCGACGGCGAGGTCGCCGCCTCCGGCCCGCCCGCCGAGGTGCTCACCCCGCGGCTGCTGGCCGAGGTGTACGGCGTGACGGCCGAGGTCACCGTGCATCCGCGCACCGGCGCTCCCCAGGTGACGTTCCTGCCGACGGACCCGCCGACGTCCCCGCCCCGGGCCGCCCCGGAGGGGGCGGAACGCTCCGCGGGGTGAGCGGGCCCTGGGCCCGGGGCCGGGTGATCGGGGGGCTGGATGCCCCGGGGCCTGCGTCCCCGCCCTCCCCCCGGTCGGGCGTGCCGGAGGCCGCGGTCCCGGCCAGGTGAGTGGGGGTCCACGGCCTCTGGGCCGGGTGTGCCGGTACCGCGCCCCGCGCGGGTGAACCGGAACCCGCGACCCGCGGCCCGGCCGACCGGACCCGTCCCCTGGGCCCGGTCGGCCGGAGGCCTCAGCCCTGGGCCGGTTGAGCGCGGGGAGTCGTGTCTGCGGCGCGGGCACCGCTCGAGCAGGCCGGCGGCCTCGCCGTGCGCGGGCGGCCTGCCCGCGGTCCTGGCGCGGCTCGGGCGGGGCCGGCAGGCCCGGTGGGGTCTGCCCGCCGGGGCGGGTACCCGGTCGGTGGTCCCTCAGCGACGGGGAGATGAGGACGCATGATCTCCGACACGGTGACAGTGGCGGTGGCCTCGGGCCGGGCCAGGCTCTCCGGCGATCTGGTGGTGCCCGCCGGGGCACGCGGCGTGGTGCTGTTCGCCCACGGCAGCGGCAGCTCCCGGCACAGTCCGCGCAACCGGGCCGTCGCCGCCGAGCTGCGGCGGGCCGGGTTCGGCACGCTGCTGCTGGACCTGCTGACCGCACGGGAGGAAGAGGAGGACGCGGCGACGGGCGAGCACCGCTTCGACATCGCCCTGCTCGCCGCGCGGCTGGCGGACGCCGTGGACTGGCTGGCGGAGCGGCCGGACACCGCCGACCTGCCCGTGGGCCTGTTCGGGGCGAGCACCGGAGCCGCCGCGGCCCTGATCGCGTGCGCCGAGCGCCCCCGGCGGGTCTCGGCGGTGGTGTCCCGCGGTGGACGGCCGGACCTGGCCGGGGACGCGCTCGCCCAGGTGTCGGCGCCGGTCCTGCTGATCGTCGGCGGCCACGACGAGGTGGTGCTCGACCTCAACCGCAGGGCCGCCGAGCGGCTGGCCGGTCCGCACGAGTTGCGCGTGGTGCCCGGCGCGACCCATCTGTTCCCCGAGCCGGGCGCACTGGAGCAGGTGGCGGACGCCGCGGCGGACTGGTTCCGCCGCCACGCGAGCGACGCCTGAGCCCCGCGCCTGGCGCCCCACGAGCAGCGCCTGAACCCCGCGCCGTCGCCGCACGAGCGGCCCTGAGCCCCGCGCCGCCGCACGGGAACCGGGCGAGCGGCGGCGCGATCCCCGTCAGGCGGCGGGCGGCGGCGCCCCGCCGGTCATGCGGCGGACGCGGTCGACGGGTGCCCCTCGGCCTCCTCCAGCCACCGGATCAGCGAGGTGCGGGCACGGGAGACGCGGGAGCGCACCGTGCCGACCGGGCAGTCGCTGACGGCGGCGGCCTCCGCGTAGGGGAGGCCGAGCAACTGGGTGAGGACGAAGGCCTCCCGGCGGTCCGCCGGAAGGGCGTCCAGCAGTTCGGCCAGCGCGATGCCGTCGTCGAAGCCCGGCAGGCCCCGCGGCTGTGCGCGCTCGACAGCCGTCTGCCAGTCCTCCCGGTCCGACAGCCGGGGCCGGGACGAGCTGTGGCGGACGCTGTCGATCACCGCGCGCCGGGCGATCGCCAGCAGCCAGGTGCGGGCCGAGGAGCGGCCCTCGAACCGGTGCAGGCTCACCAGAGCCCGCAGGAACGTGTCCTGGGCGAGGTCGTCGGCGCTCTCGGGGTCGGCGCCGAGAAACGTCACGTAGTGGCGGACGTCCCGGTGCAGGGCGCGTACGAAGTGCTCGACGGCGTCGGTGTCGCCGCCGCGCGCGGCGAGGGCCAGGGCGGTGATCGACTCCTCTCTCGACTGTTTCCGGGCAGGGGTCAGGGCGGCAGTGGTCACTGGGTCCGTCCTTCTGGGAGTACCGGGACCGGCATCCGGATCGCCGCACGCGCCGCCGCGACGGCGCTGTGGTCACGGCACGCGGGTGCCGGTGAAGGGGACGGCCGGGCACCGGGGTGCGCGGCCGGTGCCCGAGGCGGGAGTCGGCGCGTCGCGGCCGGGGTGCTGCCGCCTCGGGGAGCCGGCTGTCGTCAGGCGACAGCGGTCCCCGCGGGCGGACCCCGGTAGGTGAGGGGGCGGGTCGACAGGAGCCGGTACGGGACCCGTTCCGTACCCGCACGGCGTGCCCTGATCCGCGGGCGGTCGGGCGGTGCGGGCAACCGCAGCAGCGGGCGCAGCGGTGCGGCGAGCAGCCCGGCCAGGGCACGCAGCAGGCGGAACGCGGCGCGTTCGCCGTGCGCGAGCCACAGGCCGCACAGCAGCGCGGCCAGCAGGTGCGCGGCGAGCATGCCGGAGGGCGGGGTGTCGCCGCCCGTGCCGTGGCCCAGGTGCACCAGGGAGCCCAGCGAGTCCACCACGCCCGTCGAGCCCATGAACCCCGTGGCGTCCATGGAGGTCACGGAGTCCATGGAGGCACCGGGGTCCACGGCGGCCGTGGAGTCCGCGGGCTGCGAACCGGCCGTGGTGTGCACGCCGTGCGGCCCGCCCCCGGCGTGCGCCGAGTGCGCGGCGGCCGTGCCGTGGGCCACAGGGCGGGCCGGCGGCGGCCGGTCGCCCCCCTGGGCCAGGGAGAACCCGGTGTGCAGGGCGACCTGGGCGGCCACGGTGACGGAGCCGACGAGCAGCGGTCCGCGCTCGCGGCCGGCGAGCCACAGGGCCGCGCCGCCGATGGCCGCCGCCCCGGTCGCCATGGCCCACCAGGGCACGGGGACGCCGGACATCATGTGGTGGCCGAAGGCGGCGAGCAGCACGCAGACGGCCGCGAACATCGCGGCCCGTACCGTGCGAGAACACCACCCAGCTGTCATGGCGGCCTCATCCTCGCATCCGGATCTCGCGGGTCACGGGAGGGTACGGACATTGTCCCGGCACCGCACTCAATCCCCTCCCTGTGATGTGGCTCACATCGCCGGGGTGGCGCCGCCCGAGGTGCCGTTTCCCGCCGTGCGGCCCATCTTGGGAGGGACCAGCCCCCGAAGCAGCCGTTCCAGCGTGCGATCGACGCACCCGGCACCGAGCGAGGCGCCATGGCCCACACCAGCGGGGACCGAGACCTCCCCACCGGGTTGCAGGCCGACGCGATCGGGTTCGTCGACGCGCTCGTGATCGGGCTCAACTCGACCTCTCCCGCCTATTCGCTGGCGGCGGTCATCGGACCGGTGGTGGCCCTGGTCGGCGTGCACGCGCCTGGGGTGATGCTCGCGTCGTTCGTCCCGATGCTGCTGATCGCCTCGGCGTTCTACTACCTCAACCGGGTCGACCAGGACTGCGGGACGACCTTCTCGTGGGTCACCCGGGCCATGGGGCCGTGGGCCGGGTGGCTCGGCGGCTGGGCCATCGCCATGACCGGCGTCCTGGTCGTCGGCTCGCTGGCCGACGTCGCCGTGACCTTCGGGCTGCTCGCCGTGGGCCTGGACGGCTGGGCCGGCCACGAGGTCGTGCGCCAGGTGCTCACCGTGCTGCTCATCCTCGTGATGACCGCCCTGTGCGTGCTCGGCACGGAACTGTCGGCCCATGTGCAGAACGTGCTGATCCTGGCGCAGGTCGCCTGTCTGATCGCGTTCGCCGTGGTGGCGCTGTACCGCGTCCACGCGGGCACCGGCACCCTCGACTCCCTCGACCCGTCGGTCGGATGGCTCGATCCCTTCGGGTCCGGCGGCGCGCCCCTGACGGCCGCCCTGCTGCTGGGCGTGTTCATCTACTGGGGCTGGGAGTCGGCGGTCAACCTCACCGAGGAGGTCCAGGAGTCCGCCACCGCCCCCGGGCGGGCGGCCGTCTGGTCGACCGTCGTGCTGCTGGTGACGTATGTGGCGGTCGGCTTCGCGGTCGTCGCCTACGCCGGCACGGCGTTCCTCGCCGACAACGCGGACGAGGAGGAGTTCGTCTTCGCCCTGCTCGCCGGCGAGGTGATGGGCGGCTGGGACTGGGTGGTGCTGCTGGCGGTGTCCACTTCGGCGCTGGCCTCGACGCAGACGACGATCATCCCGGCGTCGCGCACGGCCCTGTCCATGGCCCGCCGCCGGGCGCTGCCCCGCCCCTTCGGCCGGATCCACCCGAGATACCGCACGCCCGACGTGAGCACCTGGTGGGTCGCCGCCATCGCCATCGGCTGGTACCTGGCCGTCCGGCAGATCAGCGAGAACGCCCTTTTCGACTCGCTCACCGCGCTGTCGCTGCTCATCGCGTTCTACTACGCCCTGACGGGCGTCGCCTGCGCGGTCTACTACCGGCGCCGGCTGACCGCGAACCTGCGCGACTTCCTGCTGATCGGCGTGGGCCCGCTGATCGGCGCGGGCCTGCTGACGTGGCTGCTGGCGGAGTCCGTGGTCGACATGGCCGATCCCGCCAACTCCTACAGCGGCACCGCCTGGCTGGGTCTGGGGCCGCCCCTGGTGATCGGCCTCGGCATCACCCTGGTCGGCGTGGTCGTCATGCTCGTGTGGCGGTTGGTGGCGCCCGCGTTCTGGGCCGAGCGCCCCGGGGTGGCGGACCCGGAGCCGGCGCGCCCTGAGGAGGTCTGAGATGCCGGTCGTGCTGGGGTACGACGAGTCGGCGGGTGCGGTGCGCGCCCTGCACGTCGCGGTGGAGGTGGCGGCGGCCTTCGGAGATCCGCTGGTCCTCGTCTACGGTGCCGCCGCTCCCGGCTCCGTGGGCGAGGAGTACGCCTCCCACCACCAGGCGCTGGTGGAGACGGGTCGCAGGGCCCTGCGGCGCGCCGTCGAGGTGGCCGACGCGGCCGGCGTGCCGACCACGGTGGAGATCATCGACGAAAAGCCCGCGCAGGCTCTGCTCACGGCGGCGCAGCGGCACGACGCCCGGGTCATCGTGGTGGGCAGCTGGGGCGAGAGCCCGATCCGCGGGGCGCTGCTGGGTTCGACGCCGCACAAGCTCCTGCACCTGTCGCACGTCCCGGTGCTGTGTGTGGCCACCGACGCCTGAGTGTCCGCCGCGGGGCCGGGGCGCCGCGCGTCCCGGCCCCGCGGGCCCGCCTCAGCTCCGGGACGGGGTCAGCACCACGAAGTCCGCGTTGGCCGGGTCGACGCAGACGGCGAGCCGGCCGACGCCCTCCGCGTCCTCCGGTCCCATCTGCACGCTGCCGCCGTTGGCGGTGACCGCGGCGACGGCGGCGTCGCAGTCGGCGACGTCGAAGACCGGGTGCCAGTACGGCCGCCCGTCCGCGAGCGCGAGGTCCTCCTTGCGCAGCCCCATCACCCCGCCCTGCATCCGCTCCTCGGGGAGGTCCGCCGGGGTGATGAGGGAGTAGGTGCCCCCGCCGCCGGGCAGTTCCATGTCGCTGAACCGCCAGCCGAAGACGCTGCCGTAGAACTCCTTCGCCGCCGCGGCGTCGCTCGTGTACAGCTCGGTCCAGGACAGGGAGCCAGGCTGGTCCACCAGTTCGACGCCCTTGGTCTTGCCCGGCTGCCAGACGGCGAACTGCCCGCCCAGCGGGTCGCTGTACTGGGCCATCCGGCCCCAGTCCTCGAGGTCCATCGGCGCCACCCGGACCGTGCCGCCCGCGCGCTCCACCGCCCGGGTCGTGGCGTCCGCGTCGGTGACGGAGTAGTAGATCATCCAGGCCGAGCGCGCGCCCCGCTCGGTGAGGGTGCCGAGGCCCGCGACGATCTTTCCGTCCTTGCGGAACATCCCGCCCTCGGCGCCCTCGTTCTCGCCCATGGACTCGTACTCCCAGCCGAGCACCGCGCCGTAGAACGCGGCGGCGGCCCGGACGTCGGGGGCGCCGAGGTCGAGCCAGCAGGGTGAGCCGGGGTCGAATTCTGTGGTGATCACGGTGATTTCCTTCCGCAGAACCTGTCTGCTCTCAGCGTGGCACCGGGCACTGACACTCGCCCGCCGACCGGCGCCGGTAGCAGAGGGCGGCGCCCCGCACAATCGGTCCGGGTGCGCGGGCCGGCCCGCGGCGAGTGGTGTTCCGACCCATACCGTTGCCGGTTCGACCAGCCCTACGGTGCCCGCCATCGGGCCGCGTCCGCCCTTCCACTCGGGCGCGGGCGGCCCGGTGTCCCCACGACACCGAGGGAGCCGCCATGACCTCGCCGCCGCTCGGCACAGCCATCGCCCCGCCGTCGCGGAGAACCGCCGTCCCGCCGTATCGCAGAGCCGCCGCACCGTCGCTGCTCGTGGCCGTCCTGGCCCTGCTCCTCGCCGCGCTGCCGGCCGGCCCGGCCGCGCACGCCGCCGCCGGCCTGACCAGGGTCGCCGACTTCGGTGCCGACCCGGGCCGGCTGAACATGTACGTCCACCGCCCGGCGTCCCTGCCCGCCGGACCGGCGGTGGTGCTCGCCCTGCACGGCTGCACCCAGGACGCCCAGGGCTACGCCGACCACTCCGGGCTGCCCGAACTCGCCGACCGCCACGGCTTCCTGCTGGTGTTCGCGGAGACCACGTCCGCGAACAACCCCAACAAGTGCTTCAACTGGTTCCAGCCCGGCGACACCCGCAGGGGCCAGGGCGAGGCCGCCTCGATCCGGCAGATGGCCGCGCACGCCGTCGCCGCCTACGGCGCGGACCCCGCGCGGACCTACGTCACCGGGCTGTCCGCGGGCGGTGCCATGACGTCGGTGATGCTCGCCGCCTACCCGGACGTCTTCCGGGCCGGCGCGGTCGTCGCCGGCCTGCCCCACGGCTGCGCGGACGACGTGGTCGGCGCGTACACGTGCATGAACCCCGGCATCGACCTCAGCCCGGCGCAGTGGGCCGAGCGGGTCCGCGCCGCGCACCCTTCCTGGCCGGGTCCGTGGCCGCGGGTGGCCGTGTGGCACGGCGACCGGGACACCACCGTCGTGCCCCGCAACGCCGACGAGCTGCGCGACCAGTGGACCGCGCTGCACGGCCTGCCGCAGACACCGAGCCGCACCTCGGTCATCGGCCCGGACTCCACGCGGCACGAGGAGTACCTGGCCGCCGACGGCTCGGTGGCCGTGGAGGTCAACCGCGTCCCCGGCATCGGGCACGGCACGCCGGTCGATCCCGGCAACGGCCCCGAGCAGTGCGGCAGCACCGGCGCCCCGTACTTCCTGGACTCCATCTGCTCCAGCCACTGGATCGCCCGGTTCTTCGGCCTGGGAGGGGAGCCGGACCCCCAGCCCGGTGCGCTGCCCGCTCCCACCGGCCTGGCCGTCACCGGCGCCGCCGAGACCACCGTCGGCCTCGCCTGGGACCCCGTCGACGGTGCCGCCGGCTACGTCGTCCGCCGCGACGGCGCCCCGGTCGCCGCGTCCGCCGCGGCGTCGTACACCGACACGGGGCTGTCCCCCGGCACCTCGTACGCCTACACGGTGGCCGCGCGTGACGCCGACGGCCGGACGGGCCGGCTCTCCGCCACGGTGACGGCCAGGACGACCGGCGCCACGGCCGTCTGCTGGACGGCGAGCAACTACGCCCACGTCCAGGCGGGCCGTGCGACGACCCGCGGCGGCTACACCTACGCCGTGGGCTCGGGCCAGAGCATGGGGCTGTACAACACCTTCGTCACCCACACCCCGAAGGAGGCGCCCGCCGGCCACTTCACCGTCGCGGACGGCGCCTGCCCCTGACGCACAACGGAGCACGCGTCACCCCGCGCGGGCACGGAACGCCCGTCATGGCGGCAGCCCACCCCTTCTGGCTGCCTGTCATGGCGGGCGCCCACATGTTCGCGAGTACCACCGGCGGCCTAGCCTCCAGGCCGTCCGCCCCTCACGCACCGCTCGCCCACCGTTCGCACACCGGAGGCTCCTCATGCCCCTGCCGCACGGCTTCACCCGGCGCCCGAGACGGCGCACCACGGTCGGTGTCCTCGCCCTGGCCGCCGCCGCGGCCCTGGTCCCCGCGCCGGCCGGCGCCGCACCGGCCGCCCCCGCTTCCTCCGCTTCCGCCGACCAGCACTGCGCGCGCCTGTCCCATCTGCGGGTGCCGGGGGCCGACCACCAGCGGGCCGAGTGCCTGGACGAGCTGACCACGGCGGGCACGGTGGCCTCGGGCCACACGGACCCGGCCGACTGGGCAGGGCTGACACCGAGGGACCTGTCCGTGCCCAGCGGGGTCCCCGGCATCCAGATCGACGGCTACTTCCCGGACACCTCCACCACCAACACCAACCACGGCTGGGACCACGACGCCCAGTTCGTGATGCGGCTGCCGGACCGCTGGAACGGCGATCTGGTCGTGGCCGGCACGCCGGGCAACCGCGAGCAGTACGCCAACGACCGGGCCATCGCCGACTGGGTGCTGGCCCGCGGCTACGCCTACGCCGCCACCGACAAGGGCAATACCGGCCTCGCCTTCCACCGCGACGGCCGCCGGCCCGGCGACGCCGTCGCCGAGTGGAACACGCGCCTGACCCAGCTCACCCGCGCCGCCCGCGCGGTCGTCACCCAGCGTTACCACCGGCCGCCGGTGCGCACGCTGGCCACCGGCATCTCCAACGGCGGCTACCTGGTGCGCTGGCAGCTGGAGAACCACCCCGAACTGTACGACGGCGGGGTCGACTGGGAAGGGACGCTCTGGCGCGCGGACGGGCCCAACCTGTTCACGTTCCTGCCGCGGGCGCTGCGCCACTACCCGGCCCACGCGGCCGGCGGTCCCGGCGCCGGCCGGGCCCGCGAGGAACTGCACCGCGCGGGTTTCCCGGCCGGCTCGGAGTTCCTGTGGGCCTACCACCACCAGGTCTACTGGGACCTGACCCAGCGCATCTACCGCGAGGAGTTCGACCCCGCCTTCGACGGCGCGGCCCAGGCGGGCACGCCGTACTGCGCCCCGGGCAGCGGCCCGGGCTGTGACGCCGACTACGACTACGCCGCCCGTCCCGACGGCGTCCACCGCGCGGTGGAGCGCGTCGCGCTGACCGGTCGTATCGGCAAACCGCTCATCACCGTCCACGGCACGCTGGACGTGCTGCTGCCCATCGGCGAGGACTCCGACGTCTACGCCCGCATGGTCCGCGAGGCGGGCCGCGACGGCCTGCACCGCTACTACCGCATCGAGGACGGCACCCACACCGACTCCCTGGTCGACGTCTTCCCCGACCGCCTGAGGCCTCTGCTGCCCTGCCACCGCTCGGCCTTCACCGCCCTTGAGGGCTGGCTGACGGCGGGTCAGCGCCCGCCCGCGAGCCACACGGTCGCCCGTCCCGAGGGGGCCGGCCCGGACGCTCTGCTCACCGACTGCCGCCTCGACGGCTGACCCCCGCCGCCGCGGCCACCGCGGCGGCGGGGCGTGGCGGCCGGCGCCGCCTCACAGGTCGACGCTCTCGCCGGGGCGGAGCCGCCGGATCTCGGCGCCGGACCGTTCGGCCTCCATGGCGAGGACGCCGTCCAGGACCTTCAGGCCCCACTCGTTGAGGAGCCCGTCGTGCACGGCGTACGCGCGGCGCGGGTTCGTCCTGCGCAGGTAGCCGATCATGTCGGGGACCGTCGGCCAGGGTGCCTGCCCGGGCAGCAGGAGCGTCGGCACGTCGAGCACGGTCAGGGCGTCACCGGGGTGGAAGACCTCCTCGTCGACGAGGAAACCGACGTTTGTCGACAGGAGGCACGTCCGGGTGGCTGACGTGGTGCCGGTCGCCCTGCACGGCCACCTCGAAGCCCGCGACGGAGAAGCGGTCCCCGTCGCGGACCACCTGCACCCGCTCGCCGAGCGCGCCCGGTTTCCGGGCGACCCCGGGGCAGGTGTAGACGTGCGCCCGGGACCGGCCCAGGCGGTCGGGGTCGACGTGGTCGAAGTGCTCGTGCGTGACGAGGACCGCCTCCGCCCCGGCCAGGGCCTCGGGTTCGGGAGTCATCACCCCCGGGCCGACGACGACCGCCCGTCCGGCCTTCTCCCACCGCACGCAGGCGTGACCGTACTTGGTGATCCGCATGACCCGAACCCTGCCAACGGCCCCGCGCGGCGGCGCCGGCGTTCGCGGTCGGCCGAAAACGCGGCCGTGCGCGCCCTCCTGGGCGTCGACGTCGAGTGCCGTTCCACAGCAGCTCCCTGCCGACCACGTCGCCGGGAACGCTCGTGACCTCGCAACCCTCGGCCAGGGGCCACCCGGGCCTTCCGGGCTTCGGGGGTCCGCGTCGTGCTTGCGAGGCGTGCGGGACCGGATGCCTCGGACCGGCCTGCGACCGGCGCGCACCCGTCGGCGTCCGCTCTACAGGTTTGGCCCGCCCGCATTTGGGTGCCGGACCCGATGGCGGTCGCCGTGCGCCGCGGGTGAGGGTGTGATCGATCCCTTCCGGGCGCGGTGACCCTCGTACGGCGGAGGCGACCGCCGGCACGGCGCCGGTCGCCGGGCCGGTGCGGGCGGGCATGCGGCCGGCGCGGGCGGTCGGTGCGGGCGGGCGGTGCGGGCGGTCGGTCGGTCGGTCGGTCGGTGCGCCGACGGTGGTCTGCCGTGGACGGTGACGGTTCCTGTGCCGGGCTCCGGTGCCGGGGTCCGTTTACCGGGGTCCGGTCTGCCGCCCGCGGTGATCGGCGGCCTCCCTGGTCCTTGTTTCCGTCACCGTCACCGTCGCCCTCGCCCTCGCCTTCGCCTTCGCCTCGACGGGCGCGTACGCGTGGCTGCGGCACTTCGTCCTGGTGTGATCGTGATGCCCCTTCCGTCCCCGCTCAGCAAGGAGAGCAGATGCCCCGGACCGCCGACCGCGACACCGGCCCACGGCCCCGCGCCGAGAGGAGGCGGGCATGGCCGGAACCGATGACGAGCGGCTCGGTGAGATCGAGGCCCTGCTGCACCGGGAGGACCCCCGGTTCGCCCGCGCCCTCGGGGCGGGCCGCCCCTGCCGGCCCCGCGAGTACCGGCGCGCCCCGGCCTGGACGCTCCTCGTCGTGGCCGTGGCCGCACTGGGCGGCGGCCTGGTCCTGGCGCACGGGCTGCTCATCGCCGCCGGCCTGGTCCTGGCCGGGACGGCCGGGGAACTCCTCGACCCGAACCGCACCCCGCGCGGGCACCGTTCCCCGCCACCGCCGCCCTGACCTCAGCGCCCCGCGCAGGACCACCGACGGCCCGCGTACGACCACCAGCGCCCCGCACACGACCACCGACAGCCCGCGCACGACCGCCGACGACACGAGGACCCGTCGATGACCCTGTCCGAGCTGTACCTGACGCTGCTGATCGGCGGCACCGTACTGCTGGCCAGCATCGCCGCCGCCCGTGCCGCCCACCGCATCGGCCTGCCCAGCCTGCTGCTGTTCCTCGCGGTCGGCGTGATCGCCGGCGAGGACGTGCTCGGCCTCCAGTTCGACGACGCCCAGCTGGCTCAGGCCATGGGCGCCGCCGCGCTGGCGGTCATCCTGGTCGAAGGCGGCCTGACCACCCAGTGGAGCGACGTCCGCCGGCTGCTGGCGCCGGCCGCGGTGCTCGCCACCGCCGGCGTGGCCGTCTCCGTCGTGGTGACCGCCGCCGGTGCGCACTGGCTGCTGGGCATGGACTGGCACCTGGCCCTGCTGCTCGGCGCGATCGTCTCCTCCACCGACGCCGCCGCCGTCTTCGCCGTCCTGCGCGCACTGCCGCTGCCGCAGCGACTGACCGGCCTGGTGGAGGCCGAATCCGGCTTCAACGACGCGCCCACCATCATCCTCGTCCTGGTCTTCTCCACCGCCACCGCCGATCTCCCCGACCCCGCGTCCGTCGTCGGGAACCTGCTCTACCAACTCGCGGTCGGCGGCACCCTCGGCGTGCTGATCGGCCGCCTCGGCACCGCCGCGCTGCGGCACATCGCGCTGCCCGCGACCGGCCTGTACCCACTGGCCACGGTCGGCTTCGGCATCATCGCGTTCGCCGCGGCCGGAGCGGTGAACGCCAGCGGCATCATCGCCGCCTATCTCTCGGGTCTGGTGCTGGGCAACGCCAAGCTCCCCCACCGCGCCGCCACCCGCTCCTTCGCCGAGGGCGCCGGCTGGCTGGCCCAGATCGGCCTGTTCGTCATGCTGGGGCTGCTGGTCGACCCGAGCGAGCTGCCCTCGGCGATCCTCCCGGCCCTCGTCGTCGGCCTGGTGCTGCTACTGGCCGCCCGTCCCGTCTCCGTGCTGGCCTGTCTGCTGCCGTTCCGCGTCCCCTGGCGGGAACAGGCGTTCATCTCCTGGGCCGGGCTGCGCGGTGCCGTCCCCATCGTGCTGGCGACGTTCCCCATCGTCGCCGGGGTCGCCGGCGCCCGCGACGTCCTCAACATCGTCTTCGTCCTCGTGGTGCTGTTCACCCTGATCCAGGGTCCCGCGCTGCCCGCCGTCGCCCGGCGGCTGGGTCTGACCCGCTCCGACGCGCTGCGGGAGATCCAGGTCGAGACGGCACCGCTCGACGTCCTCGACGCCGACCTGCTCACCGTCGCCATTCCGCGGGGCTCCCGGCTGCACGGCGTCGCCGTGTTCGAACTGCGGCTGCCGCATCCGACGGTGGTCACCCTGATCGTCCGCGACGGCGCCACCATCGTTCCCGACCGCGACACCGTGCTGCGTGCGGGCGACGAGCTTCTGCTCATCACCACCGCCGACACCCGGGAGGCCGCGGAGCGCAGGCTCCGGGCCATCGGACGACGCGGCAAGCTCGCCCGCTGGCTCGGCGAGCGCGGCGCCCCCGAGTCGGAGCCCGCCGCCCCCGCGCGCGCCGAGTAGCAGCCGTCCGTACGCGAACGGCTCGGCCCGTCGGTGCAGGGCCTGCGCTCCGCCGGGGAGAGGGTCAGCCCCTGCGGGCCGTCGCCCCGGTGCCGTCCTCCACCAGGCGCCGCAGTGCGGGGAGCAGCGCGTCGATGTCCTGCCCGGACCTGAACGCGACGACGGTCGTGCCGCCGGGCTCCGCCGGGGAGGGACGCGCCGGGAAGAGGGCGAGGACCTCGCGCATCGCGTCGTCCAGCTCGGCCACCGGGTCGGACGACTCACCGCGCAGCCATCGCCGCAGCACATGGTTGTGGGCGGCGACCACCGCCGCGGCCATCAGTTCGGCCCTCAGGGACGCCGGCTCCGTCGGGTCGCCCATCCAGTCCCGGATGAACTCCCGGAACAGCCGCTGGTAGCGGGCCACGCTGGCGATCTCGCGGTCCCGCAGGGCGGCCACCTTGCTGGTCAGCGCGTACCGCCGCCGCGCAAGGTCCCCCTCGTCCAGGTAGTGCAGCAGCACCAGCCGGACCGCGTCGGACACGGCGACCAGCGCGGTGCTGTCGCTCGACGTCTCCAGCCTGCGCGTGATCAGCTCCAGGAGGCGGTCATGGTCGGGGAAGATCACGTCTTCCTTGGACCGGTAGTGCCGGAAGAACGTCGTACGCCCGACCCCTGCTCGCTCGGCGATGTCGTCGACGGTCGTCTGCTCGTAACCACGCTCGTCGAACAGGGCGAACGCGGCGTCTGCGAGTCGGACCCGCGCGGGTGGCTTGCTCATGGACGCTCATCTTTCCTCGTCCCTCCGCACCGGTGCCACCGGCCCCGGGCCGATGCCCCGCCGGGCCCGCCGCTCACCCGACCCGTCGCGGTAGGGGGCGAGGCAGCGGATCAGCGCGTGCCGGAATCGCCGTGCGGCGTGCCATCACGGAAGCCGCCCGCCCTCCTCAGCACCCTGCCCAGGAGGTCTGCCTGTGTTGCCGCTGTCCAGGGGCCACACGATGGCGTCATCATGAAGCTATGACGGATGCGACGGACGAACCGGTCTTCCCGCCCAGCCCCGACGATCCGCACGACACACGGAGCGCGGACAACCTGGTGAACACGGAGCAGGCCGCGGCCTGGAACGGCTACGAGGGCCGACACTGGGCCGACCACCAGGACCGCTACGACGCCCTCAACGACGGGGCCAACACCCCGCTCCTCGACGCGGCGGCCCTCACGTCGGCCGACCGCGTCCTCGACATCGGCTGCGGCAACGGCCGTACGACCCGCCTCGCCGCCGCGCGCGCCGCATACGCCCTGGGCATCGACCTGTCGGCGCCCATGCTGGAACGAGCCCGGACCAGCGCCGCCGCCGAATCCATCGACAACGTGGACTTCGTCCAGGCCGACGCCCAGGTGTACGACATCGGGCAGGCCGCCTTCGACGCCGCCGTCAGCCGCTTCGGCGTCATGTTCTTCGCCGACCCGGTCGAGGGTTTCCGCAACATCGGACGCGCCCTGCGCCCCGGGGGGCGCCTCGCCTTCGTCTGCCCGCAGCCGTTCGACCGCATGGACCAGTCCACGATCTTCGCGGCGATCGCGCACCACGTACGGCTGCCCGACCTGTCCCGATCGACCGGCCCGAGCCCGCTCGCCTTCGCCGACCCCGACACCACCCGACGGGTCCTGGCCGCCGCCGGCTTCGACGACGTGGCCGTGGAGGGCATCGAGGCGCCCCAGTACTGGGGCAAGGACACCGACGACGCAGCCGGCTTCCTCTTCGGCTTCGGCCCGCTGCGCCACTGGCTGCACGAGGCCAACGCCGATCCCGGTACGGAAGAGCGCGCCCGGCAGGCCGCGGCGGACGCCTTCCGCACCTATCAGACCGAGGGTGGCGTGCAACTGATGGGCCGCTACTGGCTCGTCACCGCTGTACACCCGTGAGGCACCGGATCCGCATCGCGAACACCGCTTCACTCTGGGTCCCACATCGCCTACGACCTGTCGGCATCTGACGCTGGGTGGCCGGGCGGCCGGATCGCTCTGGCCGTCCCTCTTACGGGAGCACGGACGGGGATGCCGAGGTCTTCGGCGACGACGCCGTCAAGGTTGGTGCAGGTAGCTGCCCACCGTAGCGAGACCTCTGAGGGTAGGTCGCGGCCGTAGACGGTTACGGGGCCCAGTAGCACTTTGACGCAAGGACGGAGATCGACGGCCGGAAAGCGGATCGTGAGAGCCTCGGACGTTGAGCAGATCTGCGGTCGTTCGGGGGCCGGAGAAGCGGATGCTCTGTCATATGGAGTCCCCGGCAAGGCTGCCGGACGGCCTGGGAGTATCCCGACTGCAGAGGGAGATGACGGCGGCGACATGCACCTCGCCGTGTGTGTCCACGCCCAGGACGACCTCGCGCCGAACCGGCGGATCCATGTCGGAGGAGGAGCTGTGCTTTCTGCTCGTTCTACTCGTCGTGGTGGTTCACCTTCCGCGTCGTGACGTGCTGAGTAGCCGACACTGGCCCGGGCGATCTGAACTGTGACGGCGCCTGATCAGCGGCAAAGCCCCTATGGCCATCGTCCTACGGGTACGTCCGGTGGGGGCACCCCCTGATCCGTCTTGCCGGTCGCCTTTCATCGGTCGTCGCACGAGCGGGTTTCGAGCCCTCTCGCCCAAGCACGTTGCCGTGCTCGACACAGACGCACACAGGGCCGACTAGCTTGTCCGGCCGCGCTCCGGCGATAACTGCAGCAGGTGTTCGCCTGTTCGACCGCACCCTCGGGACACATCCGGTTGGTGGCCGACGCAACCGCTCCTTCCCCCGTGTCCCAGGCGGTGAGGCGGACCTGTCCAGCAAGTCAGCATGGGGCGTTACTCGTTCATGTCAGAGGCTCCCGGTAGCGTTCCGCTACGAACGCAGAGAGACCTGGATAGCCCTGGCAGCGGTCGTCATATCCGTGGCCGCAGCCGTCGTCAGCATCCACCAGGCCAAGACCGCCAAGGACTCGGCGCGCCGCCCAGAAGCAGGTCGTCGCCACCAAGGAAGCCAATGAGGTCTTCTCGGCAACCGGCGGTTGCGGTGTGTGATGGGGGTCGGGCACCCGCTCGCGGTCTAGGTCTGCGGTGCCAGGGTGCGCAGGACGCAGAACTCGTTGCCCTCCGGGTCTGCCATGACCACCCAGTTCCGGTCCGACCCCTGGCCCACATCCGTCTTGGTGGCGCCGAGGCCGAGTAATCTGGTCACCTCGTCCTCGGTGCTGCCGTCGATCGGGCTGACGTCGAGGTGAAGCCGG
Organism: Streptomyces sp. NPDC031049; assembly: GCF_055571015.1. Lineage (NCBI taxonomy): Bacteria > Bacillati > Actinomycetota > Actinomycetes > Kitasatosporales > Streptomycetaceae > Streptomyces > Streptomyces sp. NPDC031049. The sequence goes on along the minus strand of NZ_JBVIGC010000007.1, from coordinate 226,710 downwards.
TTCTTCACGGTCTTTCCCTCGGGTACCTGGATGAACAGCAGGGTGGGCGGCATCTGACGGGCCCGGACATCCTCGACGGTCGGCACCCAGGAGCCGATCTCGACCTTGCCCTCGCTCCGGTCGATCACCTTGAAGTCCAGGACCTCGCACCAGAAGGCCGCGAGCCTCTCCGGATCGTGGCAGTCAACGGCCAACTCGGTGAACCTACTTGTCATGGCTCTCCCCAGGTAGTGCGGACGGGGCTCAGGGTATTGGCCACGCCGCCCGTCCGACAGATCCGCGATCTTCCTGGCAGACCAGGGCCGTCAGACGGGCTCGACCTGGCATCGGATACGCGAGAAGCCCCTGGCAGGAACTGGTCTGCGAAGATCACGTTCCGGAACGCAGAGGCTTCACGCGTTGACCAGTATCACCTGCACCCCAACACTCGACGTCGGCAGGAAGACCGCCGAGACTCTCGTCCAACTCTTGCGCAAGCACCGCGAACGGCTCGGCACCCGCAGAGGGACCCGCGCTCCGGGCGTGTTCAAGCAGGGTGTCCTGGTGCTGCGGTGGTTCGTCGAGCAGATGGCCCAGCAGGCCATGCAGCAGCGCCGACAAGCAGCCGAGGCGGGGCGGGCGTCCCAGCGTGAGGCCGAGAAGGTACGCGTGGAGCTCGGCGGGAACGGCGGATCGCTGACGGTTCGAAGCGCCAACCACAGCATCGGCCCACCCAGCCTGTAGCTACCCTCCTACCGCCGCAAAGGCAGACACCAACCCTACTGATACCTGATGACGCGTCAGTAGAGTCAGCAAAGGGTTAGCAAGGGTCCTGCCACAGCCACCCACAGACGGAGACACCGTGGAATGGCGCAGCACCACGCATTGGGCATCCAACGCGCCCAGCCGCGCTCCCGCACACGACGGAACCGCGGAAGACAACGCACGGCAGCGAGCCATCGCCCGTCACCGGACAATCAGCCATTCTCGCAGGTCAGCGCACCCTTCCCCGTGGCTTCAGCGGCGTCGCCGGCAGCTCGGGCGCCGGCAGCGGGGCACCGTCGTACCCCTTCACTTCGCCGAACCGCGTGCCTTCCATCCAGTCGCGGCGCGCCTGCTCGATCTCCTCCTGCGACCGTCCGATCCAGTTCCAGAACATGATCAGCTCTTCCTCGAACGGCTCGCCGCCCAGGAGCATCAGGCCCGCGTCCGACTCGGCCCGCAGCGGGAGTTCGGTGCGGCCGCAGCCGAGGTAGAGCATGGAGCCCGGCAGCACCGGCACGCCGTCGACGTGGGCCTGGCCGGACATCGCGAGCACGGCGTACTCGAAGTCCGCCTCCAGCGGCAGGCGGACGTCCGCGCCGCGGGCGAGGGCCAGGTCGGCGCCGACCAGGGGGGTGTACGTCGTGCCGGGCGAGGTCGTGCCGTCGAGGCTGCCGAGGAGCAGCGTGGCCGTCAGACCGGGTGCGGTGACGGAGGGCAGCTCGGGGTGGTACTCGAAGTGCGGTGCGGTGTGGCGGTGGGCGTCGGGGAGGGCGACCCACAGCTGGGCGCCGTGCAGGAAGCGGGCGTGGGAGCGGGGGCTCTCCTCGGAGTGGCTGATCGCCCGGCCGGAGGTCATCAGCCCCAGCTCACGGGGCCGGATCGTCTGGAGGCTGCCGGTGGAGTCGCGGTGCAGGACCTCGCCCTCGTGCAGCCAGCTGACCGTCTGCAGGCCCATGTGCGGGTGCGGCGGCACCTGCATGCCCGGCTCGTCGGCGATGTCGTCGGGGCCGTAGTGGTCGACGAAGCACCAGGCACCGACCATGCGGCGCCCCAGGTTCGGCAGGAGCCTGCGGACCTCGGTGGACTCCCCCAGCGGGACGCGGCGAGGGCTGAGGAGTTCGCGCACGGGCTCCGCCACCACGAAGCCACGGCCGCCGCACACCGCGGGAACCGCCTGGCGATCGAGATTGCTCATGGCGACCAACCTAGCCCCGCCCCGGCCGCCCGTCAGTCGGTCGACGCACCCCGGCGAGAGTCATGGAATGTTCAACCACTTTCCTCGGTTGTGCAGGTCGAAGGAGGTCAGGCGTGAACACGACGTACTACGACCACGGAACACCGGCGGAGCGCTGGGAGCGGGCGCGGATGTTCTTCGACGCCAAGGACTACGCCGCCGCGGCACGTGTCCTGGGCGGGCTGGTCGAGGAGGTGCCGGAGCAGACCGGGCCGCGGCTGCTGCTGGCCCGCGCCTACTACCACTCGGCCCAGCTGCGGCGCGCGGAGGCCGAGCTGCGGACGATCGTCGAGCGGGAACCGGTGGAGCACTACGCCCGGCTGATGCTGGGCCGCACGCTCCAGCGGCAGGGCCGGCAGGAGGAGGCCGAGCCCCATCTGCGGATCGCCTCCGCGCTGGCCGGCGACTTCGCCGGGAGCCCCTGACCCGCACCGGCGGTGCCCGGTTCCGTCACGGCGGAACCGGGCACCGGCATGCCGGCGGCGCGGCAGCACCCCGGGTGCGCAGCCGGTCCTAGGCAGTTTCCTTCGGATCAATCGATCGTCGGTCCGGGTGCGCCGCTGGCTGATGCGCAGTGGGCGCAGATCGAGCCGTTGCTCCCGGACCGGACGCCGAAGCGGGGTGGCCGCCGGCGGGACCATCGTCCCCTGACTGTGGGTACCGATGATGCTTGTGGAGCGACCCGAAACTTCTGTTACCCGATGCCCGGAATGTCTACCTAGGCTCGTCTGTGGAGCGTGATCAAGACGATCGCCGGCACGGACGTGAGGAGTGCGGAGCATGACTGAGAACACGCTGAGGGACAAGGTCGCCGTCGTCGGCGGTGGCGAGAAGAACCTGGGCGGGCTGATCAGCAGGACGTTCGCGGAGGCCGGGGCGAAGGTGGTCGTGCATTACCACAGCTCCGAGAGTGACGCCGAGCAGACGGTCAAGGCGATCCAGGAGACCGGAGGGCAGGCCGTCTCCGTCCAGGGGGACCTGACGAAGGTGGCCGACGTACGGCGGCTCTTCGACACGGCGGCGGACACCTACGGCGGCGCCGACCTCGCGGTCAACACCACCGGGATGGTGCTGCGCAAGCCGATCCTGGAGACCACGGAGGAAGAGTACGACCGCATGTTCGGCATCAACGCCAAGGCGGCGTACTTCTTCATCCAGGAGGCCGGACGCCGGCTGAACGACCACGGCAAGATCATCAGCCTGGGCACGTCGCTGCTGGCCGCCTTCACCGACGGCTACTCCACCTACGCCGGCGGCAAGGCGCCGCTGGAGCACTTCACCCGGGCGGCGGCCAAGGAGTTCGCGGACCGCGGTATCTCCGTGAACGTGGTGGCCCCGGGGCCGATGGACACACCGTTCTTCTACGGTCAGGAGACCCCGGAGCGGGTGGAGTTCCACAAGTCGCAGGCGATGGGCAACCAGCTCACCCACATCGAGGACATTGTCCCGATCATCGGGTTCCTGGCCACCGAAGGCTGGTGGTTCACCGGTCAGACGATGTTCCCCAACGGGGGCTACACCACCCGCTGACCCCGTGCCCCTCCCGGCGGGGCGTCCCGGCCGGCCCCCGGGCACGGCCGGGTCCACCCGCGTCGGTGCCTCGCGCGAAACACCAGGAGGTCGTGATGACCGCACAACCGAGTGACCCCGCGGTGGCCGCCTTCGTCGCCGCCGTCAACGCCGGCGACAAGGACGCCTTCTTCGCCACGCTGACCGATGACGCCACCATGGCCGACGACGGCACCGACCGTGACCTCGCGGCGTGGGCGGAGCGTGAGATCTTCTCCTCGAACGGCCGCATGGACGTCGAGGACGTCTCCGCCGACGGCCGGACCCTGACGGCCACGTATACCAACGCCACCTGGGGCAGTATGCGCACGCGGTGGGCCTTCACCGTCACGGACGGGCGCATCAGCCGCTTCGAGACCGGCCAAGCCTGACGCGGTCTTCTTCCGCCATCCGGGGTACGGGGCTGTCATGGGAGCACCCCCCGGCCGCATGGCTCGCTCACCGGCCCAGCTCGTGGCCGGGGGCGAGCCATGCCGGCCCAGCTCGCGGCCGGCGGGTGGGCCATCCGGCGGTCCTGGGGGATGCGTGCAGCACAACATCAATGCCATCCAGGACGTCGATCGCGAACTAGGCGGACCGGCCCGCTCGACGCCTGTGCCTGTGGCGTCCCGGCCGGGCAGGAAGGATCAGCACACCCGCCCTGGGAATCGGCGGCGCCGTCCTGGGCATGGGCCTGACGGTGGCCGCCACGCTGGCAGCCGACCTCTTCTCCGTCCGCCATCGAGCCGAGAGGCGTTGAGGTGCGCCTGGACCTGAACAAACTCGACCACCTGATCGCCGTCGCCGAGGAAGGCAGCCTCACCCGCGCCGCCGCCCGGCTCCACCTGTCCCAACAGGCCCTGTCCACCTCCATCCGGGTCCTCGAACGGGAAGTCGGGGTTCCGCTGCTGGAGCGCGGCAGCGCGGGCGTCACCGTCCTGCCCGCCGGAGCGGCCCTGATCGACGATGCCCGCGTCCTCAACGGCATGGCCCGCGCAGCCCTGCGCCGCGCCCGGCACATCGGACGCGGCGAGACCCAGGCGCTCCGCATCGGCTACACCCCCGCCGTCACCGGCGACGAACTCGTCACCCTGCTCGCACCAGTGGTCGAAGCCCACCCCGACATCACCCCCGAGATCCACCAGCGCTACCCCTCCGAGCTGACCGCCGCTCTCCTCGCCGGCGACCTCGACATCGGCCTGTGCCGCGCAATGACGCCCGCTCACGGTCTGACCCGCACCACCCTTGGCCACCAGCGCCTGCACATCGCCGTCGCCTGTGACCACCCCCTGGCCGCCCGCACATCCGTGACCCTGCCCGAACTCGCCCATGAGACCTTCCTGGTCTGGGGCACCCCCGGCCGCTCCGGCTACACCGACCTCCTCATCGAGCACTGCCGCAACGCCGGTTTCGAACCGAACACCGAACGCACCGCACGCCAAGGCACACCCCCCGTCACAGCCGTCATCGGCACCCGCCACATCGCCTTCGTCACCACACCACCGAGCCCCGCAGCGGGCGGCAAAGCGCACGTCCTCGCCCTCGAACCCCCCATCTACGCGCCACTCCACGCGCTCTACCTCCCCCGCACCACCTGCCCCAGCCGCACTACCCTCCTCACCCACGTGAGGCTCTGAGCAGGAAACAGGCGTGTGCCGAACGACTCCTGGCGATCCTCTTCCGGGCCTGGTAGGGAGCAGCGGCCCCCCCAGGGGCGAGCGGGCCGACCAGGTGGCCTGCCGCCTCGGCTGCCCCGACGGAGCCGGTGTCCGCGCTGGTCTGCGGGGACGGGGATCACTGCCCGGATGCCGCGCTTGCGCAGGTGCTCGCGGATCGCACGGAAGGAGTACGCCTTGCCGGCCAGGACCAGGTCCGGTCTGGTGCGAGGTCGGCCTCGCGGGCGGGGAACGCGTAGGCGTGCCACGACCTCGGTGGACGAGGGTGCATCGCCGGCCCGGCCTGCGGCGAGAACGAACGCGAGGGGGCAGCGGGCGTCGGCTGCGAGGGGGACCTTCGTGGTCGGTCCGCCGCGGGAGCCGCCGATGGCGTGGTCACCGGGTTCGCCGGGCCGGGGCCCCTTCTTGCGGGCTCCGGCCGCGTGCTGGTCGGCCCGCACGATCGTGGAGTCGACCGAGACGGCCCAGAGATTGATCCGAACGAAACTGCCTAGCCGCCGGTGCCCGCACCCCCGTACGTCCGCCGGCCCCGGCGGTACGCGATCTCGCCCAGGAGCACGTCGACCGCGAGGAAGGCGGCCAGCGGGATGCCGAGCAGCGGGACGAAGTAGCCGACGACGGCGACGGCGGCCAGCAACGGCACCAGGAGCTGCGGCGGCACCTGCTGCCACGCGCCGCGCGGCACGGGACGGCCGAAGGCGGAGCCGCGTCCTCGCTGCCACCACATGCGGTAGCCCCAGACGATCAGCAGGACCAGCGCGAGCGCGAGCAGCATCAGGGCGATCTGGTTGGCCAGCCCGAAGAGGATGCCGGTGTGCAGGTCGATCCCCCAGCGGGTCAGCTTGGCGAGCACCGGGTAGTCGGCGAACCGCAGCGTATCGGTGACCTCGCCGGTCGCCGGGTCGATGGCGACCGAGTCCTGTTTCGTGGGCCAGCTGCGCTGCACCTGCTTGACGACGTACGCCGTCCCCGCGTCCGCGGGCGGGACGATCTCCACCGGATCGGTCAGCCCTTCGGCGCGCGCGGCGGCCAGCACCGTGTCCAGGCCGACGCCGTGGTCGGCGGTGCCCCCGGCGCCGGCCGCGGCGCCGTGGCCGGCGTGCTCGCCGCCCGGCGCGCCCGCCGAGACGGACGGGGTGGTCTGGCCGAGGGACGCGCGCAGGTCGCCGATGTGCGCCCCCGCGTACGCCGACCAGGTCAGGCCGGTCGCGGACAGCACGAGGAACCCGGCGGCGGCCCAGGCGCCGACCGTGCCGTGCAGGCCGAGGGTGCGGCGCCGGCCCTTGGTGCCGCGCAGCCTGCGCCGGGCGCGGCGGCGGGAGAACCACAGCACCAGGCCGCCGCCGGCGATCACCCACAGCCAGCTGGCGGCGAACTCGCTGTAGAGCCGGCCCGGTTCGCCGAGGTGCAGGTCGCGGTGGAACTCGTCGATCCAGGTGCGCAGCGGCAGCGCGCCGGTGGAGCCGTACTGTTCGAGGGCGCCCTCGACCTTTCCGGTGTACGGGTCGACGAACACCGCGAGCGTGTGGTCCGGGTCGACGCCCTCGACGCCGGACAGCAGCACCCTGGTGGTGGCGTCGGCCTCGGGGGACGGGCGTATCGCCGACACCGTGCCCTCGGGGTGGGCCGCGCGGGCGGCGGCGACCTGCTCCGACACCGGCAGCCGGTGCTCGCCCACGGGCACGGTCAGCTCGTCCGCGTACACGATCTTCTCGGCCTGGAAGGACGCGGCGTACAGCAGGCCCGTGACGGCGGCCACGAGCAGGAAGGGGGCGACGAACAGCCCGGCGTAGAAGTGCAGGCGGAGCACGAGCGGGCGCAGCGGGGACCTGCGGCCGGCGGGTGGAGCGGCCGGGTCGGAGGCCGGCGGGGCCTCGTCCGTGGGGGTCGAGGGAGCGGTGGTCATCGATGGTCTCTCCGGGGACGTGGGGGTGTGGCGGTGCAGTGGTCGGGGCGTGGGTGCCCCTGGTTCCCGACACCCCGTGTGGTACGGGTCACACAGAGGGCCGTTCCCCGGGCGCCGGAGAGGGCGGCCGGCGCGGCGGGAACTCCTGGCGTGCGCCGGCCTGTCGCCGGGCCGGGTGAGGAACTGCCCACCCATGCCGGCTCGTTGCCCGTCCGACGGGGTCCGGACGGCCGCCGTGAGCCGCTCCTCGGCTCCCGTTTCCCGCCCCCGCGGAAAATCGCGAGCGGCCGTGAGCGCGCCCGCGTTACCGTGACCCCATGTCGACGCCCCGCATCTCCTAGCCGAGGACCCGGTTCCACGCCACCCGTGTGTCCTTCTGCTTGTTCGGAGCGTCTCCTCATGATCACCGTTCGTGATGTCGACGTGCGCGCCGGCGCGCGTCTGCTGCTGTCCGGCATCTCCTTCCAGGTCTCCCCCGGCGACCGCATCGGCCTGGTGGGCCGCAACGGCGCCGGCAAGACCACCCTGCTCGACACCCTCGCGGGGACCCTGCGTCCGGCCGCGGGCACGATCACCCGCACCGGCGGCGTGGGTCATCTGCCGCAGGACTCCCGCGCCGCCGACCAGTCGGTGACCGTCGCCGACCGCATCCTGTCCGCGCGCGGACTGGACCGGGCCGTGCGCGCGCTGCGGCGGGCCGAGTCGGCGATGGCCGACGGCTCGGAGCGGTCGATGAACGCCTATGTCCGTGCGGAGGCCGAGTTCCAGGCCCGCGGCGGTTACGCGGCCGAGGCGGAGGCCGCCCGGGTCGCCGCCGGCCTCGGACTCGGGGCGGAACAGTTGGAACGCCCCCTCGCCGTCCTGTCGGGCGGACAGCGCCGCCGGGTCGAGCTGGCCCGGATCCTGTTCGCCGACCACGGCACCCTGCTGCTGGACGAGCCCACCAACCACCTGGACGCCGACTCGGTCGCCTGGCTGCGGGCCTTCCTGGCGAACCGGCCGGGCGCGGTCGTGCTGATCAGCCACGACACCTCGCTGCTCGCCGAGACGGTGAACCGCGTCTTCCGCCTCGACCCACGGCGGGCCGCGCTCGACATCCACAACACCGGCTGGGAAACCCATCTGGCCCGGCTGGCCACCGACGAACGGCGCCGGGCGCGCGAGCGGGCCAACGCCGAGCGCAAGGCGGCGTCCCTGCACGCGCAGGCGGACAGGATGCGGGCGCGGGCGTCGACGGCGGTCGCCGCCCGCGGCATGGCCCGCCGCGCCGACCGCATGCTGGAGGGGCTCGAACCGGTGCGGCGGGCCGAGCGGACCGCCCGCATCCGGCTGCCGGAACCGGCGCCCTGCGGACGGATCCCGCTCGGCGCGGTCTCCCTGACCCGGTCCTACGGCGGCCGGCGCGTCCTGGACGGCGTCGACCTCGCCGTGGACCGGGGCAGCCGGCTGGTGGTGCTCGGGCCCAACGGCGCCGGCAAGACGACGCTGTTGCGGCTGCTCGCCGGGCGGGACACTCCCGACGGCGGCCGGGTGGTCCGCGGGCACGGGCTGCGGCTCGGCTACTTCGCCCAGGAACACGACACCCTGGACCCCGGGCTGACGGTGCGCCGGCAGCTGGCGGGGGTCGCGCCGCACCTCACCGACGGCGAAGTCCGCCGGGTGCTGGGCTCGTTCCTGTTCTCCGGCGACGACGCGGACAAGCCCGTCGGTGTGCTCTCCGGCGGCGAGAAGACCCGGCTGGCCCTGGCGGGGCTGGTGCACTCCGGCGCCAACGTCCTGCTCCTGGACGAGCCCACGAACAACCTCGACCCGGCCTCGCGCGCCGAGGTGCTGGCCGCGGTGGGCAGGTATCCGGGCGCGATCGTGATGGTCACCCACGACCCGGACGCCATCCGGGCGCTGCGCCCGGACCGGGTGCTGCTGCTGCCGGAGGCGGAGGAGGACCTGTGGAGCGAGGACTTCCTCGGGCTGGTCCCGTCCGCGTGAGCCGCGGGCGCCCCGGTCGCGGGACGGGCCGGCCGTCCCGCGCGGCGCGGAGCGGCCGGCCGGGACGGGCCGTCAGCTGTCCCGGTACGCCTCCAGCAGCCGCAGCCACACCTCGCTGATCGTCGGGTACGACGGCACCGCGTGCCACAGCCGGCCGACCGGTACCCGGCCGGCGACGGCGATCGTCGCCGAGTGGATCAGCTCGCCGACGCCCGGTCCGACCAGGGTGAGGCCGCGCAGGATCTCGTCCTCCAGGTCGACGACCATCCGGGCGCGGCCCTTGTAGCCGTCGGCGTACAGGCCGGCGCCGGCCACCGTCGACAGGTCCACGTCGACGGCGCGGACCCGGTGGCCGGCCTGCTCGGCCTCGGCCAGCGACAGGCCGACGGACGCGGCCTCGGGGTCGGTGAAGACGACCTGGGGCACGGCCGCGTGGTCGGCGGTCGCGGTGTGCGCGCCCCAGGCCTCGCCGAGCAGGGGCTCGCCCGCGGCACGGGTGGCGATGGCGGCGCCGGCGATACGGGCCTGGTACTTGCCCTGGTGGGTGAGGAGTGCGCGGTGGTTGACGTCGCCCACCGCGTACAGCCAGTCGTGGCCCTCCACCCGGAGGCTGTCGTCGACCTGGAGCCAGGAGCCCGGTTCCAGCCCGACGGTCTCCAGGCCCAGGTCGTCGGTGCGGGGGGCGCGGCCGGTGGCGAAGAGGATCTCGTCGGCCTCGATGCGGTCGCCGCGGTCGGTGACGGCCACCACGGTGCCGTCCTCGCGGGTGACCGACTCGACGGACGTGCCGGTGCGGACGTCGGCGCCGGCCTCGGTCAGCGCCTCGGCGACCAGTTCGCCGGCGAACGGCTCCATGCGGTTCAGCAGCCCCTTGCCGCGGACCAGGAGGGTGACCCGGGCGCCGAGGGCCTGCCAGGCGGTGGCCATCTCCACGGCGACCACTCCCCCGCCGACCACGATCAGCCGGCCCGGCACCTCCTTGGCGGCGGTGGCCTCACGGCTGGTCCACGGTCGTACGCCGGCCAGTCCCGGCAGGTCCGGCAGGGCGGCGCGGCTGCCGGTGCAGACGGCGACGGCGTGCCGCGCGGTCAGGACGCGCCGCCCGCCGTCGGGCCCGGTCACCTCCACGGTGCGCGGCCCGGCGAGCCGGCCCCGCCCGCGGTGCAGGTCGGCGCCGATGCCCTCCAGCCACTGGACCTGGCCGTCGTCCTTCCAGTGGGAGGTGTACTCGTCCCGGTGGGCGAGGACGGCGGCCGCGTCGAGCGGGCCCTGCACGGCCTGCCGCACACCGGGCACCCGGCGGGCGTCCGCACGGGTGATGACGGGGCGCAGCAGGGCCTTGCTCGGCATGCAGGCCCAGTAGGAGCACTCGCCGCCGACCAGTTCGCTCTCCACGATGGCGGTGGACAGGCCGGCGGCGCGGGTGCGGTCGGCGACGTTCTCGCCGACCGGGCCGGCGCCGATGACCACGACGTCGTACGCGAGGGTTTCGGTTTCCGTCATGGGGTCAGTCTGGTGGGTGGTGTGCGACGCCCGCCACATGGGTACGCGCGCCGCACGGCTCGGGTACGTCCCTGGAATACCCGCCCGGTCGGCCGTGTTGTGCCGAGGCCCTTCGCCCCCGATGTCAGGAAGAGAGAACACCCGATGAGCAGCACCGTGGAGCTCACCAAGGAGAACTTCGACCAGACGGTCACGGACAACGAGTTCGTGCTGATCGACTTCTGGGCGGAGTGGTGCGGACCGTGCAAGCAGTTCGCCCCGGTCTACGAGAAGGCCGCCGAGGAGAACCCTGATCTGGTGTTCGGCAAGGTGGACACGGAGGCCCAGCCGGAGCTGGCGGCGGCCTTCGGTATCCAGTCGATCCCGACGCTGATGATCGTCCGTGACCAGGTGGCCGTGTTCGCGCAGCCGGGCGCGCTGCCCGAGGCCGCGCTGACCGACGTCATCGGGCAGGCGCGGCAGCTGGACATGGACGAGGTCCGCAAGGCGGTCGCCGAGCAGCAGGCGAAGCAGGCCGAGGAAGGCCAGTAGCGGCGGTGCGCCGGCGGCGGGCGGTGCGCCGGCCGCCGGCCCGCCGACGGAGACCGGCCGGGGGGTGGGCCGGCCGGGGGGTGCGCCGGCGGGCGCTCGGTCAGCTGGACTCCCGGTGCACCACCGTCGCGCCCAGCACCTTGTGCCGCTGCGGCGGGGTGCCGGGTTCGCGCACCGCGCCGTCGACGAGTTCCGCCAGGGCGCGGCCGGAGGGCAGCTCGATGTGGACGGTGCTCAGGCGCGGGCGGAGCAGCCGGCCGAGCACGAGGTCGTCGGCGCCGATGACGGCCGTCTCCCGGGGGATGGCCACGCCGGCGTCCTTCAGGGCGCGGCACAGCAGCATGGCGTACTCGTCGTTGTACGCGAACACCGCGTCGAGGCCGAGCGCCCTCCAGCGGCCGGCCAGGCGGGCGGCGGGCTCCTCCTCGTAGGCGAGGGGCAGTTCGGTCACGGTGGCGCCGGTGTCGCGCAGGGCGCGGCGCAGGCCGCGCAGGCGGGGCGCGGAGAAGAGTTCCAGGCCGGGTTCCTCGGGGACGACCACGCCGATCCGGCGGCGGCCCCGGTCGTGGAGGTGGCGCCCGGCGCACTCGCCGACGGCCTCGTGGTCCATGAGCAGGGCGTGGGCGCCCTCGACGGGTTCGGTGCCGATGGTGACCACGGCGCGCGCGCCGGAGCGCTTGAGCACCTGCACGCCCTGCGGGGTCAGGCCCGGTCCGGGCACCAGTACGGCGACCGGTCGCAGTTCCGCCCAGGCGCGGGCGGCCTCGTCGCCGTGCAGGCCGACGGTGCCGTACTGCACGACCGTGTAGTCGAGGCGGCCGAGCGCACTCTGGAGTTCGTCGAGGAACCGGCTGTAGAGCGGTCCGACGGGGAACGTCGGGGCGGGCATCAGGACCGTCCGGCTCTGCCCGGCGCGCAGGCTGCGGGCGGCGGCGTGCGGCACGTAGCCGAGTTCCTCGGCGGCGGCGTGGACGCGGCGGCGGGTGGGCTCGCTGATCCGGACCGCGCTGGTGTTGTTCAGGACGTAGGAGACGGTCGCGCGCGAGACGCCGGCCAGGCGGGCCACATCGGCGCTCGTGGGGACGGAGCGCGGTGCGGAGGAGGACGCGGACGCGGGCGTTTTCGGTATCTGCACCATGACGTACGGCATCTTGGCAGAAGCCGGAGGCCCGGTGTCCGCCGGGGCGAGGTCGTCCGGAACGGACGACCTCGGCCGCTTCCGGGCCGGGCGCGCGGTCGGCCGAGGGGCGGCCGACGGGCTGGTGAGTCCGGCGGTTGGGCGCGCGGTCGGGTTGACGGGGCTGGTGAGCGGTCGTCCGGCCGGCGGGTGAGCGGTCGGCCGGGAGAGCCGGTGGGGCCCGGTGGGGCGCGGTCGGCTACTCCGGGGGGCCCGTGCGGGTCACGCGGGCGACCAGGTCGAGCCAGCCCGCCTCCAGCCGGGCCGGCGGCATGCCGCACTGGCGGGTCAGGTGGTGGATCTGGGCGGGGTCGAGGTAGGCCATCAGCGGGTAGGACAGCAGTTCGGCGTCCTCGCCCGGGAGCGCCTGGCGCAGGAGCAGGACGACGTGGCCGCGCTGGAACTGGCGCGGCGGGGAGCTGAAGCGGCGCTCGGGGCCGGGGTCGGCGGCCAGTTGCAGTTCGAGTTCGTCGTTGGCGCGGCGCAGCAGCGCGCAGCCGAAGGCCCGCAGCCGCTCCACGGGAGGTGCGCCGGGGCCCAGCGGCGGGGGCCCGCTCATCAGCGCGGCCTGGAACTTCTTCTCGGAGTGGTCCAGCAGCGCCGTCAGCAGCCCGGTCCGGTCGCCGAAGCGCCGGAAGACGGTGCCCTTGCCCACCGAGGCCGCGGCGGCCACCGCCTCCATCGTGACGCAGGAGGCACCGTGCTCGGCGACCAGGCGGGCGGCGGCCTCCAGCAGCCGGGCCCGGTTGCGCGCGGCGTCGGCGCGCAGGCACGGCTCGTCCTGGCCGGCGGCGGTGCCGAGTTGCAGCAACTGCGGCGGGCCGGTGTTCTCCTCGGGCTCGGAAACGGGCGGTGGAGCGGCGGACATGACTCCAGAGTAAGGCATCGGGAATGAAACTGGACCGTGGTCCGGTTAAGGTGCTACAACATAAACGGACCTCGGTCCGGATCGTCACGGCAGTGTTTCAGTCCCCAGGAGTTCCCATGTCTGTTCGCATCCTCGCGCTCGTCGGCAGCCTTCGCGCCGGTTCGCACAACCGTCAGCTCGCCGAGGCGGCCGTCCAGCTCGCCCCCGAGGGGGCGGAGGTGCAGCTGTACGAAGGCCTGGCCGAGATCCCCTTCTACAACGAGGACATCGACGTCGAGGGCACGGTCCCGGCCGCGGCCGAGCGGCTGCGGGAGGCGGCCGGCTCCGCCGACGCCCTGCTGCTCTTCACGCCCGAGTACAACGGCACCATCCCGGCCGTGCTGAAGAACGCCATCGACTGGCTGTCCCGTCCGTACGGCGCCGGCGCCATCAGCGGCAAGCCGGTCGCCGTCGCGGGCACCGCCCTCGGCCAGTACGGCGGCGTCTGGGCGCACGACGAGACCCGCAAGGCCGTGGGCATCGCCGGCGGCAAGGTGATCGAGGACATCAAGCTGTCCATCCCGGGCTCGGCGAGCCGCTTCGGCGAGGTCCACCCGACCGAGGACGCCGAGGTCGCCGGCCAGCTGACCGAGGTCATCGCGCGGCTGCGCGGCCACGCGGACACGGCCGCCGCCGCCTGACAGGCCGCCCGCCCGGCCGCCCGGCCCTCCGGGGGCCGACGCCCGCGGAGCCGCCCGGCCCGCCGGTGCCGGAGGCCGCGGAGCGCACGTCACTCAGGGCCGGAGCCCGTTCGGGTTCCGGCCCTGAGGCATGCCCGGGCGGGCTCCGGTCCGGCGGCATGCCCGCGCGGGTTCCGGCGACCGGCGGGCCGTCGACGCCGCTCAGGCCGCCGCCGTCGCCGCCAGGGCGCGCAGTTCCTCCAGGGCCGCCGCGACCGCGGGGCGGCGGTGGCCGCCGCGGCGGGTGCAGGTGAGCAGCTTTCGGTGCGGCCGGCCGGCGCACCGTACCCGGGTGACCGGCAGCTGTGTGGCCAGCTGGGCGAGGCGCGGGACCAGGGCGACGCCCAGCCCGTGGGCGACGAGGTGCGCGGTGACGTTCCAGTCCAGCGCGTGATGGACCACCTCGGGGCGGAAGCCGGCGGCGCCGCACGCCGACATGACATGCGTCCGGCAGGGGTTCCCGGGCACGGGGGCGATCCACGGCTCGTGCGCCACCTCGGCCAGGTCGACGCTCTCCCGCCCCGCGAGCGGATGGTCGTCGGGGACGACCAGGTCGTACGGGTCGTCCAGCAGCGGCCGCTGGTCGAAGCGGGCGTCGCTCAGCGGCGGGTTGTGCGGTGTCGTCTCCACCACCGCCAGCTCGGTCTCCCCCTCGAAGAGCAGGTCGAAGCTCTGCGGTACGCCCGCCTCCCGGATGCGCACCGACAGCCGGGGATGGCGTGCGTGGAGCCGGGCGGCCATCGGGGCGAGCAGCACCGCGATGGCCACCGGGAACCCGGTGACGTCCAGCGGCCCGCCCGGCGCGCCGTGGTCGGCCCGCAGATCCAGTTCCGCCTCCTCCCAGCGGGCCTGGATGGCGTCGGCGTGGGCCAGCAGGCTCTCGGCGGCCGGAGTCAGGCGGACCCCGCGGCCCTGCGGCTCCAGCAGGTCGACGCCCAGGTCGCGGGCGAGCTGCCGGATCTGCTGAGAGGCGGCGGACGGGGTGAAGTGCAGCGCGCGGGCGGCGGCGGTCACCGTGCCGTAGTGGGCGACCGCCCGCAGCACGTGGAGCCGGCGGAGGTCAATCATGAAGGCAACGCTTCACGGTCCGCTCCATAAAGTCAACCTGGACGTGAACGGACACGGCGGCGCACCCTGGGCATGTCGCGACGATCAACCAGCCCCGACGTAGGAGGAGTCCCCATGACCAGCACGACCGGTGCCGCCTGCCCCCACTGCGGATGGCCCGACGGCGCCGAGCCGTACCAGGTGGTGTCCCGGCACGGCACGGCGACGGGGCACACGGTGTGGGCCCGCTGCGCCTGCGGCTCGCTCCAGATGAGGGTCGCCGACGGCGGCGGCACCCGCGTGGTCTCCCGCAGCCGCCCCGCCCCGGCCCACCCGGTGCGGTGAACCGCCCGGTCCCGGCGCCGAGGGCGGGCCCGCCGGGGCGATCATGGACGGGCCGCGGACCCCGCCGCGGCCCGCGTGGAGGAGAAGCGATGCCCCAGGTACCGCCGCCGTCCGGTCCGGTCCCGCCCCCGTCCGACCCGGCCCCGTCCTCATCCGGTCCGGTCCCCTCTCCGTCCGACCCGCCCCCGTCCGGTCCCGTCCCCTCTCCGTCCGACCCGCCCCCGTCCGGTCCCGTCCCCTCTCCGTCCGACCCGCCCCCGTCCGGTCCCGTCCCCTCTCCGTCCGACCCCGCCCCGCCCCCGTTCGATCCGGAACTCGCCGCCGTCCTGGAAGCGCTCGGGGACGACGCCGCCCCCGGGCTCACCTTCGAGGACATCGCCGAGGCACGCCGCAACCCCGGCCTGGAACTCCTCGCCGAACCCGACCTGACCCGGGGAGGGAGGTTCGCGGTGGAGGACCGGCGGGTGCCCGGCCCGCCGGACGGGCCGGAGGTGTCCCTGCTGGTCTGCCGGCCCACCGCGCCGTCGGCGCCGGGCCCGCTCCCCGTCGTCTACTACGCGCACGGCGGCGGCATGGTCCTCGGCTCCAGCCGGACGGGGATCGAGACCCCGCTGGAGTGGGCGGCGGAGCTGGACGCGGTCGTGGTGTCGGTCGACTACCGGCTGGCGCCGGAGCATCCGTACCCGGCGGCGGTGGAGGACGCCTACGCGGGGCTGCTGTGGACCGCCGGGCACGCGGCGGAGGCCGGCGGGGACCCCGGCCGGATCGTCCTCGCCGGCACGAGCGCGGGCGGCGGGCTGTGCGCCGCCCTGGCCCTGCTGGCGCGGGACCGGCGCGGGCCCCGGCCCCTCGCGCAGCTGCTCTGCTCCCCGATGCTCGACGACCGCAACGACACGCCCTCCGCGCACCAGATGGCGGGCCGCGGCCTGTGGGACCGCTCGGCCAACGAGACCGCGTGGACGGCGCTGCTCGGCGAGAGGCGCGGCGGCCCCGGCGTACCGGCCTACGCCGCGCCGGCCCGGGCCGAGGACCTGTCCGGCCTGCCGCCGGCCTTCCTCGACGTCGGCTCGGCGGAGACCTTCCGGGACGAGGTCGTCGGCTACGCCCGGCGGATCTGGCAGTCCGGCGGAGACGCGGAACTGCACGTGTGGCCCGGCGGCTTCCACGGCTTCGACGGCCTGGCCCCCGGGGCCGCCCTGGCCCGGTCGGCCCGCGCCGCCCGGCTGGACTGGCTGCGCAGGGTCCTCGCCCGCTCCGCCCCGGCCGCCGAACGCGCAGGTGAGGGCGGGGGCGGCCGTTGACAGGGGCCGGAAGGGGGCCGTAGAAAGCTGATCACAGGCCCGTCGGACGACCGTACCGGCGGGTGACCGGCCCGGCGGCAGGAGAACTGAACGTGCAGCGGCTTCCCCTGTCCGGGGTCACGGTGGTCAGCCTGGAGCAGGCGGTGGCGGCCCCGTACGCCACCCGGCAGCTCGCCGACCTCGGCGCCCGCGTGATCAAGGTGGAGCGGCCGGGCGACGGCGACTTCGCGCGCCGCTACGACACCACCGTGCACGGGCAGTCCAGCTATTTCGTGTGGCTGAACCGCTCCAAGGAGTCCCTCACCCTCGATCTGAAGGATCCCCGGGGCCGGGAGATCCTGCACGGGCTGCTGGAGCGCGCCGACGTGTTCGTGCAGAACCTCGCGCCCGGCGCCGCGGACCGCCTCGGACTCGGTGCCGCCGGACTCACCGGGCGGCTGCCCCGGCTGATCCCGTGCACGATCTCCGGGTACGGCACCAGCGGGCCGTGGGCCGACCGCAAGTCCTACGACCTGCTGGTGCAGTGCCAGACGGGGCTGGTGTCGCTGACCGGGACGCCCGAGGAGACGGCGCGCGTCGGGATCTCCGTCGCGGACATCGCCGCCGGGATGTACGCCTACAGCGGCATCCTCACCGCCCTGTACACCCGTGCCACGACCGGCGAGGCCCACCCGGTGGAGGTCTCCCTGTTCGAGGCGCTGGCGGAGTGGATGGGCCAGCCCGCCTACTACACCCGCTACGGCGGCAGCCAGCCTCCGCGTCTGGGCACCCGGCACGCCACCATCGCGCCGTACGGCGCCTTCCGGGCCGCCGACGGCAAGGAGGTGCTGTTCTCGATCCAGAACGAGCGCGAATGGGCCGCCCTCTGCGCCGAGTTCCTCGGCCGGCCGGAGCTGACCGGCGATCCGCGGTTCGCGACCGGTTCCGACCGGGTCGCCCACCGGGAGGAGCTGGACGCCCTCGTCGCCGAGCGCTGCGCCCGGTCCGGCAGCGCCGAGATCCTCGAGGAGTTGCGGCGCATCGGGGTCGCCTGCGCAGGGGTCAACGACGTCGCCGCGTTCCTGGACCATCCGGTGCTGGCCGCCCGGGAGCGGTGGCGGGAGGTGGCCGTGCCCGGTGGCGCCCGGGTGGAGGCGCTGCTGCCGCCGGCCGACCTGGTGGGCGTGCCCGCCCGCATGGACCCCGTGCCGGGGGTCGGGGAGCACACCGAGGCCATCCTCGCGGAGCTGGGCCGTTCGCCGGCCGACATCGCGGCGTTGCGTGCGGACGCGGTCGTCTGAGGGGCGCGCCGCGGTTCCGTGGCGGGCGGTTGTCTTTCTTCGGTTGTCTTTCTTCGGTTGTCTTTCTTCTGCGGGTCGTCGTGGGCCGGGCGCGCAGTTCCCCGCGCCCCTTGGGCGGCGTTGTGCCGCCCGGGGCTTTCCGGGGGGCCGTGGTCTTGCCCGGGTTCAGCGGGCGTCGGTGTGGAGGGCTCGTAGGACGTCCTCGTCGGTCAGCTGGTCGAACTCCTCGTACCAGAGGCCGACGGCCGTGAACGCCGCGGGAGCGTGCAGGCAGACCACCTCGTCCGCCTCCGTCCGCATCGACTCCACCGTGTCCGGCGCGCCGACCGGCACGGCCAGCACCAGGCGTCCCGGTTCCCGGCGGCGCAGGGAGCGCAGCGCGGCCCGTGCGGTGGACCCGGTGGCCAGGCCGTCGTCGACGACGAGCACGGTCCGGCCGCGCACCTCGGGGGCGGGGCGGCCCTGGCGGTAGGCGCGTTCGCGGCGTTTGAGCTCTCCGCGCTCCCGGTCCACCACGGGCGCGAGGTCCGCCTCGTCCAGGCCCAGCCCGGCGACGGCGCGCCGGTCGTAGAGCGGCTCGTCGTCCCCGGCGATCGCGCCGACGCCGTACTCCTCGTGGAACGGCGCGCCGATCTTCCGTACGACGAGCACGTCGAGCGGGGCGTCCAGCTCCCGGGCGACCTCCCGGGCCACGGCGACGCCGCCGCGGGGCAGGGCCAGGACCAGGACGGGCCCCGGCAGACCGCCGCCGTCCCGCAGCGCCCGCAGCTCCCCGGCCAGCGCCCGTCCGGCCTGCTGACGGTCGTGGTACCGCATGATGGCCGCGCCTCCTTCGTGCCGCGCGTCTCCCCGGCCCCCGCGTACCCTCCCGCCGCACCTCGATACCGCGGACCGCCCCGCCGTGCGTCCGTGGTCCGAACGGAGCAAGGGGGGTTTCCGAAGGCCCGCCGCAGGCAACCCGGCTTCCAGCGCGGGCCGCCCCGCGCCGTCCCCCGGCGCCCAGCCGGCCGTGAACGTGACGGGAGTCCCCGGATGACCACTGCCCCTGCCTCTTCGCGGCCCGCCCGTCCGGGTCCGCGTATCGGCGTGCTCGGCTCGTACGGCGGTTTCAACATCGGCGACGAGGCGATCCTCACCTGTGTCCTGGGCTGTCTGCGCGCCCACCGCCCCGACGCGCACCTGGTCGTGTTCAGCCGGAACGCCGAGCACACCCGCGCCCACCACCGGGAGGCCGACGAGGTCGCGGACTGGGAGGGCGTGAGCCGCAACCGCGTCCTGGACGTGCTGCCCGGCCTGGACCTGCTGGTGCTGGGCGGCGGCGGCATCCTCTACGACGGGGAGGCGCGCCGCTATCTGCGGCTGGTGCGCGCCGCGCAGGACCGTGGCATCCCCACGTTCGCCTACGCGGTCGGCGCGGGCCCGCTGCGGGAGGCGGAGGACCGGGAGGCGGTGCGCACCGTGCTGGCCGACATGGACGACGTGGTGGTGCGCGACGAGGAGTCCAAACTGGTCCTGGAGGAGGTCGGTCTGGAGCGTGAGGTGACGGTCACCGCCGACCCGGCGCTGCTGCTGCGGCCGGAGCCGTTCACCGAGGCGATGATGCGGGCCGAGGGCGTGCCCACCGAGGCCCGCCTGGTGGGGATGTCCGTGCGGGAGCCGGGGCGGGCGGCCGAGAAGCTCGACGAGGGCGACTACCACGCGCTCCTCGCCGACGTGGCCGACTTCCTGGTGCGGCGCCTGGACGCGCACGTGGTGTTCCTGCCGATGGAGCGGCACGACGTCCGGCACGCGCACGCCGTGCTCTCCCACATGACCGCGCCGGACAAGGGGCGCATCCTGCACGGCGCCTACAGCCCCGGCCAGGTCCTGGGCCTGATGCGCCACCTGGAGCTGGCCGTGGGAATGCGGCTGCACTTCGTGATCTTCGCGGCGCTGACCGGGGTGCCGGTGCTGCCGCTGCCGTACTCCGGCAAGGTCTTCGACTTCGCGCGCCGGCTCGGCGCCCCGGCGCTGGTGGGCGTGGCGCGGGAGCAGGCCGGGCTGCTGCTGGCGGAGGTGGACCGGCTCTGGGACGAGTACCCGCAGCGCCGCGACGACCTGCGGGAGCGGATGCGGGAGCTGACGGAGGCCGCCCGCGAGACCTGTGCGCGCTGCGGCTCGCTGCTGGACGAGATCGGCGGCGGCGCCCGGACGGGCTCGGCGGAGCAGGAGCTGCCGTACGCCGCCGAGCCGCGTCCGCTGCACGCCTGACGCAAGGCCCGACAGCGGGGAAGCCGATGCCGACCGAGGGAGACCGATGCCGATTCTGAAGGAGCCCCGGGAGTCGCGCACGGTCACCCTTCCGCCGCGCTCCGCCCAGCACGGCGGAAGCTGCGACGTGCTCGTGGTCGGCGGCGGGCCGGCCGGTTTCTCCGCCGCGATCGGCGCGGCCGAGGCGGGCGCGGACGTGGTGCTGGTGGAGCGCTACGGGTTTCTCGGCGGCAACGCGACCGTGGCGCTGGTGATGCCGCTGATGTCGTTCCACAACGAGCACAAGCAGGCCACCTTCACCGAGTCCGGCGAGGACTCCCGGCTGCTGCCCACCGACCACGGCGAGGGCGAACCGGTGGTCGCGGGGGTGCTGTGGCAGCTGCTGGACCGGCTCACCGGGCGGGGCGGCTGCCTGCCGCCGTCCCCGAAGACCGGATACACGGTCCCCTTCGACCCGGAGCTGTTCAAGCTGGTCCTGCTGGAGATGCTGGACGAGTCGGGGGTGCGGATGCTGTTCCACTCCTTCGCCTCCGGCGCGCTGCCCCTGGACGACGGCTCCGGCTGGCGGGTGGTGTTCGAGACCAAGTCCGGGCCGGTGGTGATCGACGCCGGGGTGGTCGTGGACGGCACGGGCGACGGCGACGTGGCGGCGGCCTGCGGGGCGTCGTACGAGATCGGGCGCAAGGAGGACGGGCTGGTGCAGCCGATGACGCTGATGTTCCGCGTCGCCGACTTCGCCCGGCCGGACTTCGCCGACTACGTGCGCGCCAACCCCGACCAGTGGCGCGGCGTGCACGGCCTGTGGGACCTGATCGAGGAGGCCCGCGCGGACGGCGAACTGCGGCTGCCGCGCGAGGACATCCTGTTCTTCGCCACCCCGCACCCGCGCGAGGTCGCCGTCAACAGCACCCGGGTGAACCGGGTGCTCGGCACCAACGTGTGGGACCTGACCCGGGCCGAGTACACCGCGCGCCGCCAGCTCGCGCAGATCGACCGGTTCCTGCGCACCCGGGTGCCCGGCTTCGAGGAGTCGTACGTGGTGCAGAGCGGCACCCACATCGGGGTGCGCGAGACGCGGCGGGTGCTCGGCGACTACCAGCTCACCGGCCACGACATCCTCGCCGCCCGCACCTTCCCGGACGTGGTGGCGCACGGCGCCTACCCGATCGACATCCACAACCCGCGCGGCAGCGGCACCGTCCTGAAGCGGGTGCCGACGGGCAGCTTCTACGACATTCCGATGCGCTGCCTGATCCCCCGGGGCACCGACCGGCTGCTGGTCGCGGGGCGGTGCATCTCCGGGACGCACGTGGCGCACTCGTCGTACCGGGTGATGCCGATCGCGATGGCGACCGGGCAGGCGGCGGGCGTGTCCGCGGCGATGACGGTGCGGCACGGGCACGGCCCGCGCGGCGTCCCCTACCGGCTGGTCCAGCGGGAGCTGCTGCGGCAGGGCGCCCGGCTGCGCATCGGCACCTCGGCCCGCTCCTGACGCACCGCACGACCTGGTCCGGCCGGGCCGGGGGTCCGGGCCGGCGGGTGCCGGGGTCAGCTCGCCCAGTCCAGCAGGCGGTCGCGGTTCTCGGGGGCCCGCAGGTGGGCGAGCGAGGCCTTCTCCAGCTGCCGTACGCGTTCCCGGGTGAGACCGACGTGGGCCGCCACCTGCTGGAGGGTGCGGGGGTGCCCGTCGTGCAGGCCGTAGCGCAGGCTGAGGATCAGGGACTCACGGGGCGGCAGCGTGCCGACGGCCTCCCGCAGCTCCTGCGCCAGTGCCTGGTACTCGGCGACCTCCGGGGCCTGGAGCACCTCCGTGTCGGCGATGAGGTCGCCGACGACGGTCTCCCCGGTCTCGTCCACCGGCGTGTCGAGGCTGACCGCGTCCCGTCCGACACGGCGCAGCCAGCCGACCCTGTCCGCGTCGACGCCGCTCTCCGCGGCCACCTCCTCGACGGTCGGCTCGCGGTCGAGGCTCAGCCGCAGCTTGCGCTCGACCTTGGCGAGCTTCTGGAGCTGCTCCACGACGTGCATCGGCAGCCGCACCGTGCGGGCGTGCGTGGCCAGGCCCCGCTCGATGGCCTGCCTGATCCACCAGGTGGCGTACGTGGAGAACTTGAAGCCCTTGGTGTGGTCGAACTTCTCCACCGCGCGGATCAGTCCGAGGTTGCCCTCCTGGATGACGTCCAGCAGGGGCAGTCCGCGGTGCGCGTGCCGCTTGGCCATGGACACCACGAGGCGGAGGTTGGCGCGGACCATGTGGTCCTTGGCGGCCTGCCCGTCGCGGACGGTCTCGGCCAGTTCCCGGCGCCGCTCGGGCGTCGGCGCGGGCTCGCCGGTGTCGGCCTGTTCCAGTTCCTCCCGCGCGGCGAGGCCGGCCTCCATGCGCCGGGCGAGCCGTACCTCGTCCTCGGCGGTCAGCAGCGGGGTGGCGCCGATCTGCGCCAGGTACTGGCCGAGCAGGTCGGGTTCCTCGTCGGGCTCGGGGATACGGGTGCGCAGCCGCGCGGTACGGGTGGAGGCGCGGCGGTCCTCGTGTGCGCCGGGCGTTCGTGCCAGGGAAGACATCCCGTGTTCCTCCGTTCCCTCCTCGTGTCCTCGCTTCCTCGTGCCCTCTCGTCCCTGTGACTTCGCGTCCTCGTGCCGAAGGGTCCTCGTGCCGGAGGGTCCTCGGGTACCCGGGGTTCCGGGCTGGAACTCGGCCGGGCCGGGCCGGGGCGTGGCGGGGCCGGGTCACCGGTGGAGCGCGGTGCGCTCCCGTTCGCGGCGCAGCCGGCTGGTCACGGTCAGCAGGTCCGCCACCGCCAGCAGGGCGAGGGCGGCGCACCCGGCGCCGAGGGCGACCAGTTCGCCGCGGGCGGGGCTGTCGCCGGGGCCGGTGTCGGCGGCCCACACCCCGAAGAACGCGGCGCCCGCCACGAACAGCGGCAGGAAGACGGCCGACAGCAGCAGGCGCAGCCGCAAGGGGCTCTTGGCGGTGCGCGGTTCGGTTCCGGTGCGCGTGCGCATGGCGTCTCCTCCCAGGGGCAGGGGGCCGCCGGGCTCAGCCCGGGTCGATCAGGGCGAGGCCGAACTCGGGCCGGTAGGTCTTGGCCAGTTCGGCGGGGCTGTCCCGTACCACGACCTCCAGCGTCGGCCAGACCCGGCCGGACAGCAGGTGGCCGCCGCGGGTCGAGCCGTCGGACAGGCCCAGGACGGCGTGCAGGTGCGGGACCGGGCCGTCGTCGCCGACGGCGATGTCCCCGAGCAGGGAGAGCACCTCGCACTGTTCGTCCACCGGGATGTGCCGGTAGTCCTTGGCGTCCCGGTCGAACCAGCCGACGACCGCCTCGGAGAAGGCGCCCACGGCGGTCACCTGCGAGGCGCCGAGCGACCGGTCGCGGGCGAAGGACGTGAGTTCGGCGACCGGGTCCTCTCCCGGGTCGAGGACGAGCACGTACACCGCCGAGGGGCCTTCCTGTACCTGTTGCCACTTCATGCCGGGCCGGGTACCCGGCCCGGATCACGGCAACCGCCGGTGCTCCGGCCGCGTCCACGGCGCGTCGGGCACGGCCCGGGCGAGGGCGGTGAGCCAGTCGTCGACGGGGCCGAAGCTGAGCAACCCGCTGCCGGCGCCCGCGAGTTCACCGGCGGCGGGCAGCAGCCGGCGGTACGTGCGCTGCAGGGCCGTCCGGTCGCCGAGTTCCAGGGCGAGGGCCGCCTCGGCGCAGCACAGGGCCTCGTACAGCAGGTCGGGCGGCGGTTCCGGCAGGGACCGCAGGGCCTGCCGGGCCTCGGCGTCGCGGCCCCGGCCGAGCAGGGCGAACGGGCGGGCCCAGGGCAGGTAGGGCCCCCAGTCGTCGTCCGGGTCCACCCGCGGGCGGCGGCCGTGGGCGAGGGCGAGGCCGAGCAGGGAGAGGGGCAGCAGGCCGCGCCGCACCCCGGGCATGCCCGCGCCGTCCAGGAGTGCGGCGGTGGCCCGGTAGGCCGCCTCGGCCCGGTCGGCGGGGCCCGCGACGGCCCGGCGCAGGGCGCGGTGGCCCTCGGTGAACACGGACACCAGCGGCAGTTCGTGCCGTGCGGCCAGCCGGTCCGCGGCGGCGGCGTGCTCCTCGGCGGCGGGGAAGTCGGCGAGGGCCGAGCGGGCCTGGACGCGGATGAGACGGCCGAGCACCTCGTAGGTGACCAGACCGTGGCGGTCGGCGAGGGCGACGAGTTCGGCGCCGATCGCGTCGCGGCGCGGGGCCAGGCCGGCGGTGACGCAGGACTGCATGAAGGTGCCGTCGAGGGCGAAGGCCAGCAGCGCCGGGTCGTCCAGACGGCGGGCGGTCCGCTCGGCCTCGGCCGCCGCCTCGGGCCCGCGCGGGGAGCGCACGCCCCGGGACTCCACGGCGATGGTGGCCAGCAGCCGGCAGCGTGCCGCGTCGGTCCGCGAGCCGGCCGGGAGCGCGGCGAGGGTGCGTTCGGCGGCGGCGACGACGCGCCGTGCGAGGCCGGGGTCGTCGCTGCGGGTCCACACGGCGGGCACGTCGTAGGCGCCGATCACCCGGGCGGTCAGTTCGGGGTCGCCGGTCTCCTCCGCCGCCGTCACGGCCGCCATACGCTGCTCCCGGGCCGCCTCCAGCCCGCCGCCGCCGGTGACCGCCAGGTCGCGCAGCAGGCCGACGGTGGACTCCAGGCGGGCCCGGGCCCCGGCGGCGACGGTGCGGTCGTAGGCCTCGGTGGCCCGGGCCCACAGCCGGGCCGCGGCCTGGGCGGGCTCGGCCGGCGGGTCCAGGGCCGGGTCCTGGGCGAGGACGGCCGCCTCCAGCCGGCGCAGTCCGGGCCCCGGATCGACGCCGAGCCGCTCGGTCAGCAGGGTGCGGGCCCGGCGCAGGACCGCCAGCGCGTCCGCCTGGCGGCCCGTCCGGTACAGGGCGAGGGCGAGCAGCCGCCAGCCCTCCTCGCGCCAGGGGTGGTCGGCGAGGTGCGCCTCGAGGTCGGGCACCGCCTCGGCGGCGCGGCCGGCCGCCACGAGGCACTCGGCCCGGCGTTCGACGGCGCGCAACCGCAGCTCGGCCAGCCGGGCCCGTTCGCCGCGCGCCCAGGGGGCGTCGCTGAAATCGGCGTAGGCGGGGCCCCGCCACTCCCCCAGCGCGGCGCGCAGCCGGTCCGGTGCCCGGTCGGCGGGCAGCCGGTCGGCTTCTGCGACGGCGTCCTCGAACCGCCAGGCGTCCACCGCGTCCGGCGCCGCCCGCAGCGCGTACCCGGGGCCGTCGGTGACCAGCAGCCGGGCGGGCGCGCGGGGCGGCCGGCCGGGTTCCAGGACGCGGCGCAGGTCCGCGACGAACGTGCGCACGGCGCCGACGGCCCGCGGCGGCGGCACGTCCCACAGGTCGTCGACGAGGCGGGCGACCGGGACGACCCGCCGCCGGGCCACGAGCAGCCGGGCCAGCACGGCACGGTGCCGGGGCCCTTTCAGCGCGAGCGTGCCTCCGCCCCGCTCGGCCGTGACCGGCCCGAGCACACCGAAGCTGACCGTCACGTCTCCGTCCCTGTTTCCGTTCCTTTTGCGTTCCCGGGTCCCGGCCGCTTTCCGGCCGCTTTCCGGCTGTTTTCCGTCCGCGTGGGCCCGCGTGCCCGGCGTGCGCCCACGTGCCCGGCGTGCTCCACGTCGTCCTCGTCGTCCTCGTCGTCCGCTGCCCACCGTACGCGCGCTGATCGGTTGCTGATCCGCGCCCGGC
The DNA here is from genome assembly GCF_055571015.1 of Streptomyces sp. NPDC031049. Classification (NCBI taxonomy): domain Bacteria; kingdom Bacillati; phylum Actinomycetota; class Actinomycetes; order Kitasatosporales; family Streptomycetaceae; genus Streptomyces; species Streptomyces sp. NPDC031049. The sequence continues at coordinate 200,899 of NZ_JBVIGC010000007.1, read as the reverse complement.
AGGCTCGGTGGTGTTCCCGCCCCCCCCCGTGCGGGAGCGGAAAGGCACCGACCAGTCATGGCACCGATCATCCCCGGCTTCTCCCTGGACCGCGTCACCGTCGCCGACGGCGTCGCGCTGAACGTGGCGGTGGGCGGCTCCGGCCGTCCCGTCGTCCTCCTGCACGGCTTCCCGCAGACCCACCTGATGTGGCGGCACGTCGCGGCGGACCTGGCGGCCGACCACACCGTCGTCTGTCCCGACCTGCGCGGCTACGGCGACAGCGACAAGCCCGCCGACCCGGACGGCACCGCGTACACCAAGCGGACCATGGCCGGCGACGTCGTCGCCCTGGCGCGGGCGCTGGGGCACGAGCGGTTCGCGCTCGCCGGGCACGACCGCGGCGCGCTGGTGGCGTTCCGGGCCGGGCTCGACCACCCGGAAGCGGTGACCCACCTGGCCGCGCTGGACGTCCTGCCGACGCTGGACATGTGGGACGTGCTGCACGGCACGGCGGCGGCCGTGGGCTTCCACCTGTATCTGATGGCACAGCCACCCGGGCTGCCGGAGCAGCTGATCGGTGCGGCGCCGGACGCGTTCTTCGGCCACTTCCTCGACCAGTGGACCGGGGACCCGGCGGCGCTGCCCGCCGAGGTGCGCGCCGCGTATCTGGAGGCGTCCCGGCGGGCGGTGCCGTCCATCGTCGCCGACTACCGTGCCTCGGCCGGTGCGGACGTCGCCCACGACCGGGCCGACCGGGAGCGCGGCAACCGCCTGCGGATGCCGGTGACCGTCCTCCAGCAGGACTGGGGCGCCGCGCTCGGTTACGACGCCGCGGCCCTGTGGCGGGCCTGGGCCCCGGACCTGCGGCACCTGACGGTGGGGTGCGGGCACTTCATGGCGGAGGAGGCGCCCGGTGAGGTGACGGCCGCGCTGCGCGAGCTGCTGACCCGCTGAGGGCGCCGCGCGCGTGGGGCGGGGTGACGGCGGGGCCGGCGGCCGGCCCCGCCGCCGTGGGCTCAGCAGGCCCCGGGGACGTCCTCGACGACGCCGTTCAGCGGGGAGGACGGGTCGCTGCCGTAGGGACGGGTGATGATCTCCAGGCCGTGGCCGGCCGGGTCGGCGAAGTACACGCCGCGCCCGCCGTCGTTGCGGTTGATCCGGCGCGGGTGCCTGCCGTGCGGATCGGCCTGGATGGGGACGCGGTCCTGGACGAGCCGGGTCAGGGCCGCGTCGAACTCGTCCTCGGAGACGAGGAACGCGTAGTGCTGCACGGGGATGTCGATGTCGACGGTGGCGAAGTCCAGTGTGACGCCGTTGGCGGTCGTCACGGGCAGGAACATCCCGGTCGGCTCCCCGACCTCCAGCCCCAGCAGGTGGGCGAGGAAACGGGCGGACTTCTCACGGTCGCGGGAGAGGACGATGGTGTGGTTGAACTCGACTGACACGGGTGAATGCCTCCACGGGCATCTCCGCGGCGCCTCCATGCCTCACCCGGCCGGTGACCGGCACGCGACGCCGCGCGGTGGAGCATAGGCCTCGCCGCGGGCCGCTGTCGACGGCTTTGGAACCCGGTGCCCCGGCGCACCCCGGGGCACCGGGAAATACCGTTGGCGGGCCGGGCCCGGGGGCTGCTTGCATGGCCGGCATGGTGTCCACCGACCGACTGCTCGCCTTCGCGGCGCTGTCCCTGCTGATCATCGTGGTGCCCGGCCCGAGCGTGCTGTTCGTGATCGGCCGGGCACTCGCCCAGGGCCGCCGCGCCGCGCTCACCACCGTCGTGGGCAACACCGCCGGCGCGTACCTGCTCGTCGTCGCGGTCGCGCTCGGGATCGGGTCGCTGGTGGAGCGTTCGGCCCTCGTCTTCACGCTGCTGAAGCTCGTCGGCGCCGGCTACCTGGTGCATCTCGGGGTGCGGGCCTGGCGGCAACGGCGGTCCCTGCGGGCCGCGTTCGCCGGGGACGAGGCCCGGCACGGCGGTCTGCGCACGTTCTGGGAGGGGTTCGCGGTGGGTGTCACCAACCCCAAGACGCTGGTCTTCTTCGCCGCCGTCCTCCCCCAGTTCGTCGACCGCGGGCGGGGCGCGGTGGTGGCGCAGATGCTGCTGCTCGGCCTTGTCTTCAATCTGATCGCGGTGGCCTGCGACAGCGTCTGGGGCCTCCTCGCGGCCACCGCCCGCGACTGGTTCGCCACGTCGCCTCGCCGCCTGTCCCTGATCGGCGGGACCGGCGGCCTGACGATGATCGGTCTCGGCGTGACCGTGGCGGCGACGGGCCGCACGGACCAGGGGTGACCCCGTCCGGCGCGGCCGGGCGGAGGGCGGGACGGGTGGCCCCGGCGGGTCATCCCGGCTGGTCGCTGTCCTTCATCTCGCCCCAGCCGTGCCAGCGCTCGACCTCGATCCAGGCGCTGACCCGGGCCCGCTCGCGGTCCGGGTAGGGGTGGCCGGTGTAGTGCCGGGCGATCCGGTCGATGTCGGCCAGGCCCTCGTCGTCGCGCGTCTCGGTGACGCGGCCGATGAGGGTGAGGTGCGTGTACCAGTTGTCCCCGTCCAGGACGGTGAGGGTGACGCGCGGGTCGCGGCGCAGGTGCTTCAGGCGCACCCGGGCCGCGTCGAGGTTGACCAGCGCACGGCCGTCGTCCCACAGATACCAGGTGGGTGTGGACACGGGTGCGCCGTCGGACCGCAGCGTGGCCATGACGCACGGGTTGGGGCGGGTCAGCAGGGCGACGGCCTTCTCGGGCAGGGGCGGCTTGGACATGCGGACTCCTTCGTGCCTTCGTGGTGGTCGGACGTGTGCCTTGGTGGTGGTCGGACGTGTGCCTCCGTGGATGGCCGGACGGCCGCCGGAACCGGTCAGTCGTTCGGCTTCCCGTCGAAGCTGGCGTAATACGCCGCGGCCATGTCCTCGTCCCCGTGGCCCTGCTCTGCGGCGCGGGCGAACCGTTCGGCGCTCGCGGCGGCCACGTCGAGGCGGACGCCGTGCTTCTCGGCGGCCTCGACGATCAGCCGGGCGTCCTTGGCCGCGGTGGCGACCGCGAACTGGGGCGGGGTGAGCCGGCCTTCCCGGATCAGGCCCGTCTTGGCGTGCAGATAGCCCATGTCGAGCGGGCCGCCGGCGATCGCGTCGAAGAACCCCGCCGGGTCCACCCCGAGCGCCTCGGCCAGTGCCAGCGACTCTCCGGCGGCGTTCGTGACGGCGAGGACCCAGCTGTTGGCGACCAGCTTCAGCCGGGTGGCGCTGCCGGCCGCGCCGTCCTCACCGGTCCACACCGTGCGGGCGCCGACGGCGTCGAAGACGGGCGTCACCGCGTCCCGCCCGTCGACGGGTCCAGCGGCCAGCACCAGCAGCTGACCGGCCTCGGCGGGCTGCCGGGTGCCCAGCACGGGGGCGTCGTAGAAGACGAGGTCCTGTTCGCGGGCGAAGGCGGCCAGGTCGCCGAGCGCGTCCAGGCCGGCGGTGGCCGACTGCACCCAGGCGGCACCGGGGCGCAGGCCGGGCGCCGCCTGCCGCATGGCGTCCAGCGCCGCGGGGCCGTCGTACAGGACGGTGAGGACCACGTCGGCGTCGCGTACCGCCTCCGCGGGGGTCGCGGCGATGTGCACGCCGTCGGCGGCGAGCGGCTCGGCCTTGCCGGGGCTGCGGTTCCAGGCCCGGACGGTGTGTCCGGCGCGGGCGATGTTGCGGGCCATCGCGGCGCCCATGATGCCGGTGCCCAGGACGCTCACGGTGAGCTGGTCGGTCATACGTCGGCTTCCTGTCCTCGCGCGGTGGGTGAGCGGTCATCAGCCTGCCACGCCGGCCGGCCCGGAAGCCGGAGCCACCCGGCGGGGCGTGTGCGCGGGCCGGCCCGGTGCCGACGGCGCCGATGCGCTCGGCGGCTGTCGCGCGGAGGGCGTTCCGCGGGCGTCCACCGGGGGTTACCGTTCGGTAGACAGTTGCTCGACGGAGGTGTCCGCATGACGCTCGACCGTGCCGCCGGCCTGGCGGAGTCCGCCCGTGCGCTCGCCGCCGGGGAGGTGACCTCCCGGGCGCTCGTGGAGCAGGCCCTGGCGCGGATCGCGGCGACGCAGGGCGCCGGCTCGCTCAACGCCTTCCGGGTCGTCCGCGCCGAGGCCGCGCTCGCCGAGGCCGAGGCCGCCGACCGGGAGCTGGCCGCCGGGGTGCGCAGGCCGCTGCTGGGCGTGCCGGTGGCCGTGAAGGACGACATGGACGTGGCGGGCGAGCCGACGGCGTTCGGCTGCGCCGGGGAGCATCCGCCGGTGGCCGAGGACGCGGAGGCGGTGCGGCGGCTGCGCGCGGCCGGGGCGGTGATCGTCGGCAAGACCAACACCTGCGAGTTCGGGCAGTGGCCGTTCACGGAGGGGCCCGCGTTCGGAGCGACCCGCAATCCCTGGAGCCTCGCGCACACGCCGGGCGGCTCCTCGGGCGGGTCGGCCGCCGCGGTCGCGGCCGGGCTGGTGCCGGCGGCGCTGGGCTCGGACGGCGCCGGGTCGGTGCGCATACCGGCCGCGTGGACGAACCTGGTCGGCATCAAACCGCAGCGCGGCCGGATCTCCACCTGGCCGCACGCCGAGGCCTTCAACGGCATCACGGTCAACGGCACCCTGGGACGCACGGTCGCCGACGCGGCGCTGCTGCTGGACGCGGCGAGCGGCAACCACGAGCGTGACCCGCACCGACCGCCGGCCGTCGACGCCTCGGCCGCGGTGGGCCGGGCCCCGGGCCGGCTGCGCATCGCGCTCTCGCTGAAGCCGCCGTTCACCGCGCTGCCCGCCCGGCTCCGGCCGGAGGTGCGCGCCCGGGTCCTGGAACTCGCCGACCGGGTCGCCGCCCTGGGGCACGTCGTCGAGGAGGCCGATCCGCCCTACGGGCAGATCGGGCTGGCGTTCGTGCCGCGCGCCACGGCCGGGATCGCCGAGTGGGCCGGTGCGTCGCCGTTCCCCGAGCTGCTGGACCGGCGCACCCGGGACGCGGCCCGGCTGGGCCGGCTGCTGGCCGGGGCGCCGCTGCGGGCGGCCCGGCGGGCGGAGGCGGTGCTGCACCGCCGTATCGGCGGGTTCTTCGCGTCGTACGACGTGGTCCTCGCGCCGACGACCGCCGCGCCGCCGCCCCGGATCGGCGCGATGGCCGAGCTGGGCGGCCTCGCCACCGACCGGGCCATGATCGCCGCCTGTCCCTACGCCTGGCCGTGGAACGTGCTGGGCTGGCCCGGCATCAGCGTGCCCGCCGGCTTCGTCGCCGGCGGCCTGCCCGTCGGCGCCCAGCTGCTGGGCCCCGCGAACAGCGAACCCCTGCTGATCGGGCTGGCCGCCCAGCTGGAGTCCGAGCTGCACTGGCACCTGACGTGGCCGCCACGGCCCCACACCACCCCCGACACCGACACCCCGGCGGCGTGGCCGGGCACCCGGCGGCACGACCGCCCCCCCACGACCAGACCAGGTCTCCCCGGCGACCCGAGCGGGCTCCCCGGCGGCACCTGAGCGGGTCTCCCCGGCGGCACGACCGGGTTCCCCCGGCGGCCTGACCACCCAACCCGGGGCCCGACCGGGAGTCCCCGGCAGCCCGACCGTCCCCCACAAGGGGCCCGACCGAGTTTCCCCGTGGCTCTGACCGCCAACTCCGGCTGTCCGGCCGGGCCCCCCTGAGTGGTCTCCTCGGCAGCCGGTACGGAGGCGTACCGACGCCCCGCCACCACAAGGAGCGGCTCCGGGGCGCCGCACCGCGCCGTCCAGGCCCGGCCGCCCCCCTGGCCCCGGCCCCGGCCCCGGCCCCCGCCGACGCCACCGGCCGGACCGCCGAATCGCCACCGGCCGGGACGTGCGTGCCGGCCGCCACCGGCCGGGCCGGCGGCGCCGTCGGCCGGGGACCGGACGGTCCCCGTGCGTGCCGGGTTCGCGCGCCGCGCGAACCTCGTCGTGCCCGCGCGCACGACCTGGGTGATGCTGGTGATGCGGTGCCCCGGGTCTTCCGGGGTGCCGCGAACGCCCGGGAAAGCCTCCGGAAACGGCCGGGACGCGCAGGATGACCGACCCGGTACGTCCCGGTATGCGCCCTTGTGCCGCGCGGCACGAAGGTCTTGGGTGGGACGAGTGTGCCGTCCGGGCCGACCGCGCCCCGGTCGGCGGCATGGTGGAATCTCAGGAGGATCCCGACATGTCCGATACACCGACTGTCCCGGCGGGCGGCCGTCCTCGGCCGCGCACCGCCCTGACCGAAGCGGAGGTCGAGGCCATGGTCCGCGGCATCTGCTTCAAGACCGGCCCACCGCGCCGCATCGGCGTGGAGGTGGAATGGCTCGTCCACGAGCTGCGCGAACCGCGGCTCCCCGTGACACCCGAACGACTCGACGCGGCCTACGCCGCACTGCGCAGCGTTCCCCTGCGGTCCGCGCTCACCGTGGAACCCGGCGGCCAGCTGGAGCTGAGCTCGCCGCCCGCCGACTCCCTGATGGACTGCGTCGGCAGCGTCTCCGCCGACCTCGACGCCGTCCGCGCGGTGCTGCGGGAGGACGGACTGACCCTGGTCGGCCTCGGCCACGACCCCTGGCAGTCGCCCCGGCGCTTCCTGCGCCAGCCGCGCTACGACGCCATGGAGGCCTGCCTCGACCGCACCGGCCCGGCCGGCCGCGCCATGATGTGCACCTCGGCCTCCGTCCAGGTCTGCCTGGACGCCGGCCACGAGGAGCCCGGCCCGCTCGGTCATGTGCGGCGCTGGTGGCTGGCCCACCAGCTGGGCGCCGTACTGGTGGCGGCGTTCGCCAACTCACCGCTGGCCGTGCGCCGGCCCACGGGCTGGGCGTCCACCCGGCAGCTGCGCTGGACGCAGATCGGTCCGGCCCGGGCGGGCGGCCCCCCGCTGGACGCCGACCCGCGCGGCGCCTGGGCCCGGCACGTGCTGGACACACCGGTGATGTGCGTCCGGCGCGACGGCGGGCCCTGGGACGTCCCCGAGGGCCTGACCTTCCGCGACTGGATCCGGTCGGGGGTGCCTCGGCCACCGGGGCGCGAGGATCTCGACTACCACCTGACCACGCTGTTCCCGCCGGTCCGGCCACGGGGCCATCTGGAGCTTCGGATGATCGACGCGCAGCCCGGGGACGACGGGTGGATCGTGCCGCTCGCCGTGACCGCGGCCCTGTTCGACGATCCGGAGGCCGCCGAGACCGCCTACCGCGCGGTGAAGCCGCTGGCCGAGCGCACGCTCGGGCTGCCCGCGCCGCACAACCCGCTGTGGCGGGACGCGGCCCGGCTCGGACCGGCCGACCCCGAGCTGCGCGACACGGCCGTGACGTGCTTCGAGACCGCCCTCGCGGCGCTGCCCCGGATCGGCTCCACCGCCGAGGTGACCGCGGCCGTCGCGGCGTACCTGGAGCGCTACGTGGCCCGGGGCCGCTGCCCCGCCGACGATCTGCTGGACCGGCCGGACGGCACGAGCCCGCCCAGCTCCCGGCCTCGCTCGAGCCCGGGGACCCCCGGCCCGCACGGGAAGGACTTCCGTTCATGACCGAGCCCGCTTACGACGCCGACGCCCTGCGCGAGCGGGCACTGACCACGCTCGTCACCGCCCGCGACCGCACGACCCTGCTGACCAGCTGCGTGGAGGACCCCGACCTGACCGCGCAGCACTCGCCGCTGATGTCGCCGCTGGTGTGGGACCTGGCGCACATCGGCAACCAGGAGGAGCAGTGGCTGCTGCGGGCGGTCGCCGGGCAGGAGGCGATACGCCCCGAGATCGACAGCCTCTACGACGCCTTCGAGCATCCGCGCGCCGACCGCCCCAAGCTGCCGCTGCTGCCGCCCGAGGAGGCCCGCCGCTATGCGGCCGACGTGCGCGGCCGGGCGCTGGACGTCCTGGAGGGCGCCGCGTTCCACGGCAGCCGGCTGACCGAGGCGGGCTTCGCCTTCGGAATGATCGCCCAGCACGAGCAGCAGCACGACGAGACCATGCTGATCACCCACCAGCTCCGCAGGGGCCCGCAGGCCCTGACCGCGCCGGACCCGGAGCCGGTGGGGCTGTTCACCAGCCCCGCCGAGGTCCTGGTCCCCGGCGGCCCGTTCACCATGGGCACCTCCACCGAGCCGTGGGCGCTGGACAACGAACGCCCCGCGCACCGGCGGGAGGTGGCGCCGTTCTTCATCGACACCACCCCGGTGACCAACGGCGCCTACCAGGCGTTCATCGAGGACGGCGGCTACCGCGACCCGCGCTGGTGGGCGCCGGAGGGCTTCGACCACGTCCGGCGGCACTCCCTGACCGCCCCGCTGTTCTGGCGGCGGGAGGGCGGGCAGTGGCTGCGGCGCCGGTTCGGCGTCACCGAGGTCGTGCCATCGGACGAGCCGGTGGTGCACGTGTCCTGGTACGAGGCCGACGCCTACGCCCGCTGGGCCGGGCGGCGGCTGCCCACCGAGGCGGAGTGGGAGAAGGCCGCCCGCCACGACCCGGCGGGCGACCGCTCGATGCGCTACCCGTGGGGCGACGCCGATCCGCGGCCCGAGCACGCCAACCTCGGCCAGCGCCACCTGCGCCCGGCCCCGGTCGGCAGCTATCCGGCCGGCCGGTCACCGCTCGGGGTGCGGCAGCTGATCGGTGACGTGTGGGAGTGGACGGCGAGCGACTTCCTGCCCTACCCCGGCTTCCGCGCCTTCCCCTACCGGGAGTACTCGGAGGTGTTCTTCGGGCCCGAGTACAAGGTGCTGCGCGGCGGTTCGTTCGCGGTGGACGCGGTGGCCTGCCGGGGGACGTTCCGCAACTGGGACTACCCGATCCGGCGGCAGATCTTCTCCGGCTTCCGGACCGCCCGGTCCGCGGAGGGCGCCTGATGTGCCGTCACCTCGCCTACGTGGGGCCCGAGGAGCCGCTCGGCCGGCTGCTGGTGGTGCCCCCGCACGGCCTGTACCGCCAGTCCTGGGCGCCCCGGCGGCAGCGGTACGGCACCGTCAACGCCGACGGCTTCGGCATCGGCTGGTACGCCGCCGGTGACGCCGTGCCCGCCCGCTACCGCAGGGCCGGCCCCGTCTGGGCCGACCAGTCCTTCACGGACCTGGCCCGCGTCGTGCGCACCGGTGCGCTCCTGGCCGCCGTACGCGACGCCACCCTGGCCGGCGCGGACGCGGAGGCCGCCGCCGCCCCGTTCACCGCGGGCACCTGGCTGTTCAGTCACAACGGTGCGGTGGCGGAGTGGCCCGGCTCCCTGTCGGGGCTGGTCCGGACCCTGCCGCCGGAGGACCTGCTGACGCTGGAGGCGCGCAGCGACTCGGCGTTCGTGTGGGCGCTGGTGCTGAACCGGCTGCGGGCCGGCGACACCGAGGGCGAGGCGCTGGCGGCCACGGTGGCGGAGGTCGCCGCGGCGGCCCCCGCCTCCCGGCTCAACCTGCTGCTCACCAACGGCGGCACGATCGCCGCCACCGCCTGGGGCGACACGCTCTGGCACCTGACCCGGCCGGAGGGCGGCACCGTCGTCGCCTCCGAGCCGTACGACGACGATCCGCGCTGGCGGGAGGTTCCCGACCGCACGCTGCTGGTGGCGAGCCGCACGGACGTGCTGCTCACACCGCTGAAGGACCCCGCCTCCGACGAGCCGACCGACCCCACAGCCGCCGAGGAGCCCCACCCGTGAGCCCGTTCCGTCTCACCCGCACGCTGCCCGAGGACGCCACGGACGCCGCCCTGCGCGCGGACGTCCTGGCGGGCCTGACGGGCACGCCCAAGACGCTGCCGCCGAAGTGGTTCTACGACGCCCGGGGCAGCGAGCTGTTCGAGGAGATCACCGCGCTGCCCGAGTACTACCCGACCCGGGCCGAGCGGGAGATTCTGCTCGCCCGCGCCGGTGACATCGCCGCGGCGACCGGCGCCCGCACCCTGGTCGAGCTGGGCTCCGGTTCCTCGGACAAGACCCGGCACCTGCTCGACGCGCTGACGGAGCTGCGCGGCTATGTGCCGGTCGACGTCAGCGAGAGCGCCCTCACCCAGGCCGGGCGGGCCCTGGTCGCCGAGCGGCCCGGCCTGGACGTGCACGCGCTCATCGCGGACTTCACCACCGGGCTCACCCTGCCGGACACCCCCGGCCCCCGGCTGGTGGCGTTCCTCGGCGGCACGATCGGCAATCTGCTCCCGGCCGAACGCACCGCCTTCCTGGCCTCCGTCCGCGGTGTGCTCGATCCCGGCGACGCGCTGCTGCTCGGTACCGACCTGGTGAAGGACGAAGGGGTGCTGGTGCGGGCGTACGACGACGCGGCCGGGGTGACCGCGGCGTTCAACAAGAACGTCCTGTCCGTGATCAACCGGGAACTGGACGCCGACTTCGATCCCTCGGCGTTCGACCACGTGGCGCTGTGGGACGCCGAACGGGAGTGGATCGAGATGCGGCTGCGCTCGCGGACCGACCAGACGGTGAAGGTGCAGGCGCTCGACCTGGCCGTGGACTTCGCGGCCGGCGAGGAGCTGCGCACCGAGGTGTCGGCGAAGTTCCGGCAGGACCGGGTGCGCGCCGAACTGGCCGCGGCGGGGCTGGAGGCGACCCACTGGTGGACCGACGCCCAGGGCCGCTTCGCGCTGTCCCTGAGCACCGCGCGCTGAAATTCCGCTGCAACTCCCCGTCCGCGGCCCGGCGTTCCGGGCCGCTGCCGGGCGGTCCGGGCCGGCCCGCTGCCGCGCGACCCCCGGCCGCGGTCAGGCGTTCCCGGCCGCTGCCGGGCGGTCCGGGCCGGGTCGCTGCCGGGCGGTCCCGGCCGCGATGAGGCGTTCCGGGCCCGGCAGGGGGGCGTGGTTCCGCGACGTCATTCCGCGTCGGGGTCGAGGCGTGCGGTGATGCGCTCGGAGGCCTGCCGGGCCGCGGCCTCCGGATCGGCCCCGGTGAGCACCCTGGTCATGTACTCCTTGATCGGGTTGTCCGTCTCGACCCTGCCCCACAGGGGCGTGCCGGGCGTGGCCCGGCCCTGGGCGGCTCCGGCCGCCATCGCCGCGACGCCCTCCTCGCCGGCCACCGCACCGGCGAGCGACGTCTTGTTGGGCACGTAGTTCATGGTGCGGGCCAGGTCGGTGTTCCACTTCTCGCCGGTGAGCGCCTCGACCACGGCGATCGCGCCCTCCCGCTCGTCGGTGTTCCTCGGGACGACCAGGTCGGAGCCGCCGGTGAAGACGGCGCCGGGGCGGTCCGCGTCCTTGCCGGGCACGGGGAAAAAGCCGATCTTGCCCTTCAGTTCGGGGTTCTGCCGGACGATGGCCTGGGCGAGGCCGGGCACGGCCACGATCTGCGCGACCTTGCCCCGGGCGAAGACCCCGGCCTGCGGCGGGTGCTCCTCGTCGGCGTCGGCCGGCCCGTCGCCGAGCGCCTGGAGCTCGCGGTAGAACTCCATGCCGCGCAGGGCGGCCGGGGTGTGCAGCGCTCCCTCCCAGACGGCACCGCGCTGCACCGCGAGGTCGCCGCCCTCGTCCCAGACGAAGCCGGCGAGGGTGTACCAGTCCTGCCCGGCCAGGTAGATGCCCTGGTTGTCGCCGGTGTCGAGCCGTTCGGTGATCTCCAGCCACTCCTGACGGGTGCGCGGCGGCTCGGTGATCCCGGCCTGTTCGAACAGGTCCGTGCGGTGGATGACGACCCGGTTGGCGGCGTACCAGGGGATGCCGTACTGCTGGGACAGGTACTCCCCCGGCTGGGCGAGGCCGGGCAGCCAGTCCTCCATGCCCCAGTCCCGCATGGACTCCAGGGTCAGGTCGAGCAGTCTGCCGCCCTCGGCGTAGTGCGCGACCTGGGTGTTGCCGACCTCGATGACGTCCGGCCCGTCGGTGCCGTCGGCCTTCAGCGCGGCCTGCACCTTCTCGCCGATGCCGGTCCACTGCTGGATGCGGATGTCGAGGTCGAGGCCGGGGTGTTCGCGTTCGAACTCCTCGGTGAACCGGCGCTGGAAGTCCTCGGAGGCGCTGTCCTTCATCAGCCAGAGGGTGACGGTGCGCCGCTCGGACCCGTCCTGCGACACCAGGCCGCAGCCGCTGAGCACGGTGGCGGACACACAGACGAGGGCGAGCAGGCGGCGACGTCTCACGAGGGGTCCTGTTCTGTCTGACGCACAGGGGGTGCGGCCGGAAGGGCCCGGCGCGCGGGCAGGGAGACCCGACGTGGGGGGACGAGCGCGTGGCTCGTACGGGTGTGCTGGATTTTGGTATGGACCAATGCGGAGGTCAAGGGGCACCGCGGACGGAGTCCGCCCCGGCGGTGACGTCTCGCGCTCCGGGGCGGCTTGGGGCACGGTGGAGTGACACGCGCCACACGCGATGCCGTCGTCACCGCGGAGAGGAGAACCCGCATGTCGAACCACACCTACCGGGTCACGGAGATCGTCGGCACCTCGCCCGACGGCGTGGACCAGGCCATCCGCAACGGCGTCTCCCGCGCCTCGCAGACACTGCGCAACCTGGACTGGTTCGAGGTGACCCAGGTGCGCGGGCAGATCGAGGAGGGCCGGATCGCCCACTGGCAGGTCGGCCTGAAGGTCGGGTTCCGCCTGGAGGAGGCGGAGTGAGACCCGCCCGCCCTGAGCCGCGGGCGGTCAGGTGCGCCCTTCGCGCTCCTGCGCGACCTTCAGCGCGGCGGACTGCGCCACCCAGCGCGCCCGTACGACGGTGAACCCCGCCCGCTCGGCGTCCTCGCAGACCAGCTCGTCGTCGTCCACCAGGACGCGGACGTCCCGGGTGCGGGCCAGCCGGTTGAGGATCTCCAGCTTGGTGCGCCGGGCGGGCCTGCGGTCGGCGTCGCGCCGCATGTACACGCGCCCCTCCGGCAGCCCCTGCGCGGCCAGCCACTGAAGGGTGTCGCGCCGGCAGCGCTCGGGCCGCCCGGTCAGGTAGACGACCTCGCAGTCCCGGGCGCTCTCCCGGACCAGCGCGATGCCCTCGGGCAGCGGCGGGTCCTGCGGCGCGGCGGCGAAGAAGCCGTCCCAGTCGCGGGGGCGGCGCTCCAGGAACCGCTGCCGGTGCGCGGTGTCGGCGAGGGTGTTGTCCAGGTCGAACACGGCCAGCGGTCGCTTGCTGCTCTCGGTCACGCCCCCACCATAGAGGGCCCGCCGCAGCCCGGTCCTGCCGTCACCGGGCCCCTGTTGTTAATGGGATTCATTTTCAGATACTGTCTCGGCGGTCAGCGAGCCGAGAACACGAGAAGGAATCCCATGGCCGTCCCCAAGCGCAAGATGTCCCGCAGCAACACCCGGCACCGCCGGGCCCAGTGGAAGGCGGCGGTGCCCGCGCTCGTGCCGGTCACCGTCGACGGCGTCCGGCACCTCGTGCCCCAGCACCTGGTGAAGGCGTACGAACGCGGGCTGCTGCGCCCCGGCGACTGACCGCGGGCCGCGGCGGGAATGACGCGGGCGGCGAGGCGTTGAACCCCGTGTGACCTCCTTGACCGCCCGGACCCGCTTCTCCGTCCTCGACCGCTCCCGCACCCGCGAGGGGCACCCGCCCGCCGAGGCGCTGCGTGACACGGTGGCGCTGGCCCGGGAGGCGGAACGGCTGGGCTACCACCGGTTCTGGGTGTCGGAGCACCACGGTGTGCCGGGCGTGGCCGGTTCGGCGCCGACCGTGCTGGCCGCCGCCGTGGCCGGCGCGACACGGACCATCCGGGTCGGCACCGGCGGGGTGATGCTGCCCAACCACCGGCCGCTCGTCGTCGCCGAGCAGTTCGGGGTGCTGGAGTCGCTGTTCCCGGGTCGGATCGACATGGGGCTGGGCCGCTCGGTGGGCTTCACCGACGGCGTACGCAGGGCCCTGGGCCGGGACAAGGACGCCGCCGACCGCTTCGAGGAGCAACTGGCGGAGCTGCTCGGCTGGTTCGCCGGCACCTCCCCCACGGGCGTCCGCGCCCGCCCGGCCGAAGGGCTGGCCGTGCCGCCGTTCGTGCTGGCCATGGGCGAGGGCGCGGCCGTCGCCGCCCGGGCGGGGCTGCCGATGGTCATCGGCGACCTGCGCGACCGGGACCGGATGCGCCGCGGCATCGACCGCTACCGCGAGGGCTTTCGCCCCTCGCCGTGGGCGAGCGAACCGTACGTGGTCGTCTCCGGCACCGTCGCCGTGGCCGCCACCCCCGAGGCGGCCCGGCGGCTGCTGGTCCCGGAGGCCTGGTCGATGGCGCACTCGCGCACCCACGGCTCCTTCCCGCCGCTGCCGCCCGCGGAGGCGGTCCCCGGCCGCGCCATGACGGACAAGGAACGCGGCTTCTACGAGGCCGGTCTCGCCGGCCACATCGCCGGCACGCCGGAGCAGGTCGCCGACGCACTGGAGACGCTGCTGAAGGAGACGGAGGCGCAGGAGGTCCTGGTGACCACGAGCACCTACGACCGCGGGGCCCTGCTGGACTCCTACCGGCGGCTCGCGCGGATCTTCGGCACCCCGCAGGCGTAGAATCGCGGGGTTTGCCCCCACTCCCCGGAGCCCGCGATGCACCACCCCCACGACCCCTTCGTCCGTGTCCGCGGCGCCCGTGAGCACAACCTGCGCGACGTCGACGTCGACATCCCGCGGGACGTGGTGGCCGTCTTCACCGGCGTGTCGGGCTCGGGCAAGTCGTCGCTGGCGTTCGGCACCGTCTACGCCGAGGCACAGCGGCGGTACTTCGAGTCGGTGGCACCGTACGCGCGCCGCCTGATCCACCAGGTGGGCGCGCCGAAGGTCGGTGAGATCACCGGGCTGCCGCCGGCCGTGTCGCTCCAGCAGCGCCGTGCCGCGCCGACCTCCCGCTCGTCCGTCGGCACGGTCACCAACCTGTCGAACTCGCTGCGCATGCTGTTCTCCCGGGCCGGCACGTACCCACCGGGCGCCGAGCGGCTCGACTCCGACGCCTTCTCGCCGAACACGGCGGCGGGGGCGTGCCCCGAGTGCCACGGGCTCGGCCGGGTGCACCGCACCACGGAGGAACTGCTGGTCCCGGACCCGGCGCTGTCGATCCGCGAGGGCGCGATCGCGGCGTGGCCGGGGGCCTGGCAGGGCAAGAACCTGCGCGACGTGCTCGACGCCCTCGGCCACGACGTGGACCGGCCCTGGCGGGAGCTGCCCGCCGAGCAGCGCGAATGGATCCTGTTCACCGACGAGCAGCCGGTGGTCACCGTCCACCCGGTGCGGGAGGCGGGGCGGATCCAGCGGCCGTACCAGGGCACGTACATGAGCGCCCGGCGGTATGTGATGAAGACGTTCTCCGACTCCCGGAGCGCGACGCTGCGCGCCAAGGCGGAACGCTTCCTCACCAGCGCGCCCTGCCCGGCCTGCGGAGGCAGCCGGCTGCGGCCGGAGGCGCTCGCGGTGACGGTCGCCGGGCGGACGATCGCCGAGCTGACCGCCCTGCCGCTCGCCGACCTGCCCGCGCTGCTGCCGGCGGACGACGAGACGGCCCGGGTGCTCACCGCCGACCTCACCTCCCGTGTCGCGCCCGTCGTCGAGCTGGGCCTCGGCTACCTGAGCCTGGACCGTGCGACGCCGACGCTGTCGGCGGGCGAGCTTCAGCGGCTGCGGCTGGCGACGCAGCTGCGCTCGGGGCTGTTCGGGGTGGTGTACGTCCTGGACGAGCCGTCGGCCGGGCTGCATCCGGCGGACACGGAGGCGCTGCTGACGGTGCTGGAGCGGCTGAAGTCGGCGGGCAACTCGGTGTTCGTGGTCGAGCACCACCTGGACGTGGTGCGGGGCGCCGACTGGATCGTGGACGTCGGCCCGCGGGCGGGCGAGCACGGCGGACGGGTGCTGCACAGCGGGCCGCCGGCGGAGCTGGCCGCGGTGGAGGACTTGCTGACCGCGCGCCACCTGTTCGACCGCTCCCCCGCCCCCGCGCGCGAGCCGCGGACGCCGCACGGCACGCTGACGGTCGGCCCGGTCACCCGGCACAATCTGCGCGCGGTGACCGCCGAGTTCCCGCTCGGCGTGCTCACCGCCGTCACCGGTGTCTCGGGCTCCGGCAAGTCCACGCTGATCGGTGAGATCGGCGAGGAACTGCCGGGCGTGGGGCGGCTGGTCTTCGTCGACCAGAAGCCCATCGGGCGGACGCCGCGCTCCAACCTGGCGACGTACACCGGGCTGTTCGACGTCGTGCGCAAGGTGTTCGCCGCCACCGGCGGGGCCCGCGACCTCGGATACGGCGTGGGCCGCTTCTCCTTCAACGTCGCCGGCGGGCGGTGCGAGACCTGCCAGGGCGAGGGCTTCGTCAGCGTGGAGCTGCTGTTCCTGCCCAGCACCTACGCGCCGTGCCCCGACTGCGGCGGGGCACGGTACAACGCGGAGACCCTGCGGGTGACGTACCGGGGCCGGAACATCGCGGAGGTGCTGGACCTGACGGTGGAGGGCGCCGCGGAGTTCTTCGCGGACACCCCGGCGGCGGCGCGCAGCCTGGGCGCCCTGCTCGACGTCGGCCTCGGCTATCTGCGGCTCGGGCAGCCGGCGACGGAGCTGTCCGGCGGGGAGGCACAACGCATCAAGCTGGCGAGCGAGTTGCAGCGGGGCCGCCGCGGCCGCACCCTGTACCTGCTCGACGAGCCGACGACCGGTCTGCACCCGGCCGACGTGGCGGTCCTGATGCGGCAGCTGCACGGCCTGGTGGACGCGGGGCACACGGTGGTCGTGGTCGAGCACGACATGTCCGTGGTCGCCGGCGCGGACTGGGTGATCGACCTCGGGCCGGGCGGCGGCGACGCGGGCGGCCGGGTCGTCGCGGCGGGAACCCCGGCCGCGGTCGCCCGCGCGTCCGACAGCGCGACGGCGCCCTGTCTGGCGCGGGCCCTGCGGAGTGCGGCCGGGGCCTGACCGGTCGCCGGGGCGGTTCGGGGGGGCACCGGGGCCTCGCACGTGCCCCGTGCACGCCCGTGTGCCCGGGCGTGCGTCGACGGCCCGGGCACGGTCAGGGGTGGCGCGCCCGCCCGGTGGCGGGCGCCGTCGGCCGCGGGGCCGGCCGGGTCACTCCGGGCCCGGACGCCCCTGGCCAGGACGCCTCGGCATGTCCTCCTCGGTGCCTTCCGCCTCGATGCGCTCCTTGCGCACCTGGCCGCGGACCGTCTCGTCCTCGGTGTGCTCCTCGGTGGTCATCCGCACGCGCTCCACCGGCACCGCCTCGGTCTCCACGACCGGGCGCTCCTCGTGCAGCGTGACCTCGTGCTCCGCCTCGCTGATCTCCGGCCCGGACATCGCGTCGCCGCGGTTGGCCTCGGTGATCGGCTCGTGCTCGACGCGCACCTCCTCGTGGCGCACCGGCACGGTCTGCTCGACCTCCTCGGTGACCACGTACTTGCGCAGCCGGGCCCGGCCCGACTCACGCCGCTCGACGCCGACGTGCATCTGTTCCTCGGAACGGGTCATGGCGTCGTCGCCGCGCATGCCCGTCCGGTCCTCGGCACGCCGCTGCCCGGCTCCGCCCGTCGCCCGGCCGGCCATACCGGCCGTTCCGGCGGCTCCCGCGGCTCCGGCCGCTCCGGCCGCCGTGGGGCCGGTGCCCGTCGCCTGACCGGTACCCGCCGCCTGGCCGGTGCCGGCCGGGCCGCTGTCGCCGGGCCGCTCGGCCTCGGACAGGACGCTGTCCCAGTTGATGCCGTAGTAGTCGTACAGACGGTGCTCCTCGCTCACCGAGAGGTGCCCGCCCGAGTCGACGTCGACGTGCGGCGCGCCCTTGACCTGGTCCTTGCCGTAGGGGACCTCGAGGTGGTCCTGCACCAGGTGCGCGTCGTGGATGGGTACGAAGGACTCGCTGGAGCCGAACCAGCCGGTCTTGACACTGACCCATTCCGGCTGCCCCGTCACGTCGTCGAAGAAGACGTGCTTGGCCTCGCCGATCTTGTTGCCGTCACCGTCGTAGACGGGGTGGTCCAGGACCGTCCTGATCTCTTCGCGGGTGATCATCTGGCATCACCCTCCTTCCGGAGTGCCTCCTTTCCGGTTCTCCGCATCAAACGCCCGAAAACGGAACATCAGTCACAAACGGCACATACTTTCCGAAGGGTGCTTCCCTGGAGTTACCGTCTTCCGGGCTCCCGTCCGCCCGCTGGGCGGCCCGCGCAAGGGACCGGCGGTCGGGATGGGCACCGGGCGGGATCACGGAGCACACCCGCACCTCCGCCACCAGGCCGCGGGCGGAGGCCACCCGCCAGAGCGACGCTAGCAGCGTGTCGTCCCCGACGAACGCCGGCGTGGTGCTCGGCGACCGCCCCTTAGCCAGGTAGCGGATGCGCACCGGCTGCACGGGCGCTCCGGCGTCCAGGGCGGCCTGGAAGACGGCCCGCCGGAAGGTGCCGCCCCCGCGCCCGCACCAGGTGCTGCCCTCCGGGAAGACCGCGACCGCGGACCCCTCCCGCAGCGCCCGCGCGATCCGGGCCACCGTGCCGGGCAGGGCGCGCAACCGGTCCCGCTCGATGAACAGGGCGCCGCCTCGTGCCGCGAGCGGCCCGGCGACCGGCCACCGCCGGATCTCGGTCTTGGCCAGCATCCTGGCCGGACGCACCGCGGCGAGCAGCGGGACGTCCAGCCAGGAGACGTGGTTGGCGACGAGGAGCAGCCCGCCGGCCGGCGGGGCGGCGCCGGTGATCCGGACCCGGACCCCGGCGGCCCGCACCACCGACCGGCACCACCACCGCACCAGCGGGGCCGGGACCCCGCCCCGTGCGCGGGCGGACCCTCGGCCGAGCGGTGACAGGGCGACGCCGGCGAGGAGCAGCGCGGTCACCGCCGCCAGCCGCAGCACGGCCCGGGGCACGGCCCGCAGCCCGCCCGGCCGGGTCTGCACGCAACGGCCGGGCGTGCAGGGTGCCGTGGGCAGCCAGCCGCTCATCAGGCCGGGGCGAGGGAGAGGAAGTGCCGCAGGTAGCGCGGGTCGACCCGGCGCATCGACAGCAGCACGTACAGGTCGGCCACCCCGAAGTCGGGGTCGTGCGCGGGCTCCCCGCAGACCCAGGCGCCGAGGCGGAGGTACCCGCGCAGCAGGGCGGGCAGCTCGGCGCCGGCGGCGGGCCGCTCGCTGCGGCCCGGGACCCACGGCAGCAGCGGGCGGACCCGGTACTGGGGCGGGGCGAGGTGCTTGTCCCGCACCCGGTCCCAGGTGGCGGCGGCCAGGGCGCCGCCGTCGGCGAGCGGCACGGAGCAGCAGCCCGCCAGCCACTCGTGGCCGCGGTCGGTCATGTAGCGGGCGATGCCGGCCCAGACGAGCCCGATGACGGCGCCGTTGCGGTGGGCGGGGTGCACGCAGGAGCGGCCGACCTCGACCAGCGCGGGCCGCAGGGCGTCCAGTCCGGTGAGGTCGAACTCGCCCTCCGCGTAGAGGCGTCCGGCGACCGCCGCCCGTTCCGGCGGGAGCAGCCGGTAGGTGCCGACCACCTCCCCGGTGGTCTCCTCGCGCACCAGCAGGTGGTCGCAGTACGCGTCGAAGGGATCGACGTCGAGTCCGGGCTGCGGGCCGGACAGCAGGGCGCCCATCTCGCCGGCGAACACGTCGTGCCGCAGGCGCTGCGCGGCGCGGACCTCGTCCTCGTCACGGGCGAGGGAGACGGTGTAGCGCGCGGATGTGGCGGGCCGTGGGGGACGGTCGACGGTCAGTACGCCGCTCATGGCTGCTCTCCTGGTCGGTGGCCGGGTCCGCACCAGTTCTTCCGACGCGCGCTGTCCGGAACATGACCAGGGACGGGAGAGCGGATGTGAGGTTGTTGAATGCCGGGGGCACCGACGCGTGACGGGGCCGGGGTGAGCACCTCTCCCGGCCCCGCCCGTCCGCACCTTGTCGGCGAACGTTCACTGGGGCGCTACCGCTCGACCTTCCGCGCGGCCCGAAGCCACTCCTTGTTCATGCGGGTGATGGACATCAGCGGGATGCCCTTCGGGCAGGCCGTGGCGCACTCGCCGGCCAGCGTGCAGCCGCCGAAGCCCTCCTCGTCCATCTGCGCCACCATGTCCAGCACCCGGGTCTCCCGCTCGGGCGCCCCCTGCGGCAGCACGTTCAGGTGGTTGACCTTCGCGGAGGTGAACAGCATCGCCGCGCCGTTGGGGCAGGCGGCGACGCACGCGCCGCACCCGATGCACTCCGCGTGCTCGAAGGCGAGGTCGGCGTCCGGCTTGGGCACCGGGGTGGCGTGCGCCTCCGGCGCGGAACCGGTGGGCGCGGTGATGTAGCCGCCGGCCTGGATGATCCGGTCGAAGGCGGACCGGTCGACCACCAGGTCCTTCACGACCGGGAAGGCCGCCGCCCGCCACGGCTCGATGTCGATCGTGTCGCCGTCCCTGAAGGACCGCATGTGCAGCTGGCAGGTGGTGGTGCGCTCGGGGCCGTGCGCGTCGCCGTTGATGACGAGGGAGCAGGCGCCGCAGATGCCCTCGCGGCAGTCGTGGTCGAAGGCGACCGGGTCCTCGCCCGCGAGGATCAGCTCCTCGTTGAGGGTGTCGAGCATCTCCAGGAAGGACATGTCGGGTGAGATGCCGTCCACCTCGTACGTGGACATGGCGCCTTCGGCGTCGGCGTTCTTCTGCCGCCAGACGCGCAGGGTGAGCCTCATGCGTAGCTCCGCTGGGTGGGGTGGACGTACTCGAAGACCAGGTCTTCCCGGTGCAGGACGGGCGCCTCGCCGGTGCCGGTGAACTCCCAGGCGGCGGCGTAGGAGAACTCCTCGTCCTTGCGGGCCGCCTCGCCGTCCGGGGTCTGGGACTCCTCGCGGAAGTGGCCGCCGCAGGACTCGGTGCGGTGCAGCGCGTCGAGGCACATCAGCTCGGCCAGCTCCAGGTAGTCGACGATGCGGTTCGCCTTCTCCAGGGACTGGTTGAACTCCTCGCCGGTGCCCGGGACCTTGATGCGGCGCCAGAACTCCTCGCGGATCTGCGGGATGCGCTCCAGTGCCTTGCGCAGTCCGGAGTCGGTGCGGGCCATGCCGCAGAACTCCCACATCAGCTCGCCGAGTTCGCGGTGGAATGAGTCCGGGGTGCGGTCGCCGTCGACGGCCAGCAGCAGGTTCAGCCGGTCCTCGGTCTCGGCGAGCACCTCCTGCACGGCCGGGTGGTCGCCGGTGACCTCGTCCCCGTGCGGGTTGCGGGCGAGGTAGTCGTTGACGGTGGCCGGCAGCACGAAGTAGCCGTCGGCCAGCCCCTGCATCAGCGCGCTCGCGCCGAGCCGGTTGGCACCGTGGTCGGAGAAGTTGGCCTCGCCGATCGCGAACAGGCCCGGGATCGTGGTCTGGAGGTCGTAGTCGACCCACAGGCCGCCCATCGTGTAGTGCACGGCCGGGTAGATCCGCATCGGCACCTCGTACGGATCCTCGTCGGTGATCCGCTGGTACATGTCGAAGAGGTTGCCGTACTTGGCCTCGACGGCCTTGCGGCCCATCCGCGCGATGGCGTCGGCGAAGTCCAGGTACACGCCCTGGCCGCCGGGCCCGACACCCCGGCCCTCGTCGCAGACGTTCTTCGCGGCGCGGGAGGCGATGTCGCGCGGGACGAGGTTGCCGAAGGACGGGTAGAGGCGCTCCAGGTAGTAGTCGCGCTCGTCCTCGGGGATCTTGTGCGGCGGCCGGTCGTCGCCCTTGGCCTTCGGCACCCAGATCCGGCCGTCGTTGCGCAGCGACTCGCTCATCAGCGTCAGCTTCGACTGGTGGTCGCCGGTGCGCGGGATGCAGGTCGGGTGGATCTGGGTGAAGCAGGGGTTGGCGAAGTACGCGCCGCGCCGGTGCGCCCGCCAGACGGCGGTCGCGTTGGAGTTCATCGCGTTGGTCGACAGGTAGAAGACGTTGCCGTAGCCGCCGCTGGCCAGCACCACGGCGTCCGCGAAGTAGGTGTCGATCCTGCCGGTGATCAGGTCGCGGGCGACGATGCCGCGGGCCCGGCCGTCGACGACGATCAGGTCCAGCATCTCGGTGCGCGGGTGCATCTCGACGTTGCCGGCGGCGATCTGCCGGGACAGCGCCTGGTAGGCGCCGAGCAGGAGCTGCTGGCCCGTCTGGCCGCGGGCGTAGAAGGTGCGGGAGACCTGGACGCCGCCGAAGGAGCGGGTGTCGAGCAGGCCGCCGTACTCGCGGGCGAAGGGCACGCCCTGCGCCACGCACTGGTCGATGATCTCCACGGAGATCTGTGCGAGCCGGTGGACGTTGGACTCGCGGGCGCGGAAGTCGCCGCCCTTGACGGTGTCGTAGAAGAGGCGGTGGATCGAGTCCCCGTCGTTGCGGTAGTTCTTCGCCGCGTTGATGCCTCCCTGCGCGGCGATGGAGTGCGCGCGGCGCGGGGAGTCCTGGTAGCAGAACTGGACGACCTTGTAGCCCTGTTCGGCGAGGGTGGCACCGGCGGAGCCGCCGGCCAGGCCGGTGCCCACCACGATGACCGTGTGCTTGCGCCGGTTGGCCGGGTTGACCAGCTTGGCCTCGAAGCGGCGCTTGTCCCAGCGCTCGTGGACCGGCCCGGCGGGGGCCTTGGTGTCGGCGACCGGTTCGCCGGTCGTGTAGTCGGCGTACGAAGTCATGGTCAGCTCACCACTCCGGTCATGACGCCCACGGGGACGGCGATGAAACCGGCCGTGAGCAGCAGCGCGAGGACGTTGGCGACGGTCTTCAGGGCGCGGTCGCGGGTGCGGCTGCCGGCGCCGAGGGTCTGGGCGGCGGACCAGAAGCCGTGCCGGATGTGCAGGCCCAGGGCGAGCATCGCGACGATGTAGACGACGTTGCCGTACCAGGTGGAGAAGGTGTCCACGACGTTCTGGTACGGCTTGCCCGTCTCGAAGCCGCCGGGGTGCACCGTGCCGGTGGTCAGGTCCAGGACGTGCCAGACGATGAACAGGCCGAGGATGACCCCGCCCCAGCGCATCGTGCGGGTGGCATAGCTCGCCCGGGGCTTGGTGTGCACGTACTTGCTGGGCCGGGCCTTGATGTCGCGCCGGCTGAGCTGGTACGCGGACACGGCGTGGGCGACGACCGCGACGACGAGGACGACGCGGATCAGCCAGAGCGTCCACTCGTAGTGCATGAACGGCTCGCCGACGGTGCGCAGCCAGTGCCCGTAGGCGTTGAACTCGCTCGCCCCGAAGAAGATCTTCAGGTTTCCGATCATGTGGGCGACCAGGTACAGCAGCATGATCAGCCCGCTGACCGCCATCACGGTCTTCTTGCCGACGGTCGAGTCCCACACGGTGCGCGCCAAGGACGGCCGTCGGTCCGTCCGCGTTGCCAGAGCCATGGCATCAGACGCTAGGGCCGACAGGGCCCATCGGTCCAAGACATGGTCCAGCTCGTTTCGATAGGTAGTGGCTATGGCGGGCTATGCTGGGGCGGTGCAGTTCCAGCAGCTCCAGTACTTCGTCGCGGTCGCCGAGACCCGGCACTTCACCCGTGCCGCGGAGGCGGTGCACGTCGCGCAGCCGTCGCTGTCGCAGCAGATCAAGGCGCTGGAACGGGAGCTGGGCGCGGACCTGTTCCTGCGGGCGCGCGGCAACATCACGCTGACCGACGCCGGGGAGGCGCTGCTGCCGCTGGCCCGGCGCATCCTCGCCGACGCGGACACCGCGCGGCACGAGGTGCAGGAACTGGTGCAGCTGCGGCGGGGGCGGGTGCGGCTGGGGGCCACCCCGAGTCTGTGCACGGGTCTGCTGCCGGACGTGCTGCGGGCCTTCCACGACCGCTATCCCGGCATCCGGCTGATGATCGAGGAGGGCGGCTCGCACGACCTGGTCCGGGAGCTGGCGCGCGGTGCGCTGGACCTGGCCCTCGTCGTCCTGCCGCTGCCCACGCCGTCGCCGGCGCTGAGCACGGTGGAGCTGCTGCGCGAGGAGCTGGTCGTGGTGTCCTCCCCGGAGGCGCCGCGGCCCGGCGGCGGGCGGCGCGCGGTGCGGATCGCCGACCTGGCGGGCGAGCGGCTGGTGATGTTCCGGCACGGGTACGACCTGCGGGAGCTGACGGTTGCGGCGTGCCGCTCCGCCGGCTTCGAGCCGGACTTCGCGGTGGAGGGCGGGGAGATGGACGCGGTGCTGGAGTTCGCGCGGGCCGGGCTCGGTGTCGCGGTCGTGCCCCGCATGGTCGCGGCGCGGGCCGGGCGGGGGCTGCGGGTGACGCCGCTGGCGCGGCCCGGGCTGCATCGGACGATCGCGCTGGCCCACCGCAGCGATGTGGCTCCGCCTCGGGCGGCTCGGGAGTTGCAGCGGATGCTGCTGGAGAGGTGAGGCGGGTTCGGTGCGGGGGCGCCATGGGGCGGGTTCGGTCCGGAGGCGCCGTGGGGCGGATCGTCGTGGCGGAGTGCGGGTCGTGCGGGGCTGGTCGCGCAGTTCCCCGCGCCCCTGGCGGCGTCGGGGGCGCCCGGCGAGCGCACAGCCGACCGCCTTCGCAAGCGCACAGCCTCTCGCCTTCCCGAGCTCACAGCCGACCGCTTTCCCGAGCGCAGCCGACCGCCTTCAGGAGAGGCGGGCACCCGCGTCTCCTGAAGGTACGGCAGCACGCCCCCCGGACGCACCGCGTGGGCCGGGTGGACGGTTCTTCGCGCACCGGGGCGACGGCGGTGGTCGGGCGGCGTGCTGGCCGACCGGTCAGCCGGTCGCGTCCACCAGAGCCAGGTCGTGCAGGCGCTCCGGCGGGCCCGGGCGGGCGTAGTACCAGCCCTGGGCCGTGTCGCAGCCCAGTATGCGCAGCTGCTCGGCCTGGGCGCCGGTCTCCACGCCCTCCACGGTGACCGCGAGATCCAGGCTGTGGGCGAGCGAGACGATGCCCTCGACGATCTTCAGGTCGACGGGGTCCGCCGGGAACCGCTGCATGCTCTGGGTGAAGGAGCGGTCCAGCTTCAGGACGCTCACCGGCAGCCGGCGCAGGTTGGCCAGGTTGGAGTAGCCGGTGCCGAAGTCGTCCAGGGCGATGGCGACGCCCATCTCGGCCAGCCGGCGCAGCGGCTTGAGCAGGTCGTCGTCCGCGCCGATCAGCGCCGACTCGGTCACCTCCAGGCAGAGCGCGTCCGGATCGACGCCCGCCCGCTCCAGGATGTCCACGGTGTCCTGGACCAGGCCCGGGTGGTGCAGCTGGCAGGGCGAGAGGTTGACGTTGATGCGCAGCGGGCCGCCCGCGGTCTGCGCGCCGTACCGCTCCCGCCACTGGCGGGCCTGCCGCACCGACTGCTCCAGCACCCAGCGGCCCAGCGGAACGATCAGCCCGGTGTGCTCCGCGAGCGGGATGAAACGGTCCGGGCCGAGCACACCGTGCGTCGGGTGGAGCCAGCGCACCAGCGCCTCGGCGCCGCGCACACTGCCGTCGCCGAGATGGACCAGGGGCTGGTACTCGATGAAGAACTCGCCGCGCTCCAGGGCCGTCGGGAGCGCGGTGGTCAGTCCGTGCCGGGTGATGACCCGGGCGTCGGCCTCCGGGTCGGCCAGCTCGTAGCGGTTGCCGCCCGCCGACTTGGCCCGGTACATCGTGATGTCGGCGCTGCGCAGCACCTCCGCCGCGCTGCGCTCCCCCGCCGGGCCCTCGACCACGCCGATGCTGCCGCGCACGGTCAGTTCCCGGCCGTCCACGCTGATCGGGGCGGTCAGCGCGTTCATGATCCGCCCGGCGAGTTCGTCGACCTCCTGCCGGGTGTCGGGGCCGGTGGTGAGCGCCACGAACTCGTCGCCGCCGAGCCGGGCCACCATCTCGCCGGGTGCGGTGGCGCAGGACTGGAGCCGGTCGGCGACCTCGACGAGCAGCCGGTCGCCGGCGGCGTGGCCGAGGCTGTCGTTGACGGCCTTGAAGCCGTCCAGGTCGAGGTAGCACAGGCCGAAGCGCCGGCCCTCGCCCGCGTTCAGGGCCTTCTCCAGGCGCTCGAAGAAGAAGCTGCGGTTGGGCAGGCCGGTCAGCGCGTCGTGGGTGGCCTCGTAGCGCAGCCGCAGGTTGAGCAGGCGCCGCTCGGTGGTGTCCTCCATCAGGGCCAGCTGGTAGCGGGGGGTGCCGTCGGCGTCGCGCAGCAGGGAGACGGTGAGGTTGGTCCACAGGACCGTACCGTCGGGCCGGTAGAAGGCCTTCTCCAGGTGGTAGTGCTCGCGCTCGCCGCGCACCAGCTCCTCGTAGAGCTTCCAGGTCTGCGGCGCGTCGTCGGGGTGGGTCCACTCGCGGACGTTGCGGCCGCGCAGCGGCTGGTCACCGAGGCCGAACATCCGGGTCAGCGCCTCGTTGACCTGGAGGACGTTGCCGTCCAGGTCGGCGATGCCGATGCCTATGGCGGCGCCCTCGAAGACCGCGCGGAAGCGGGCCTCGCTGGCGTGCAGCGCCTGGGCCACCACGCCCTGCGCCTGGAGCGCGGCCTGGGCGATGGCCTCCTGCTCGGCCAGGGTCCGCTCGCGCAGCGCCGCGGCGAACCCGGCCGCCATGGCGTGCTGGAGCCGCGCCGACCGGGCCCGCAGGTCCTCGCGGTCGCCGTCCCCGCCGCAGTACAGCACCAGGTAGGCGTCGACGCAGTCCAGGGTGCGGCTGAGCGCCTCGGGGTCGGTGCAGTGGGCGTCGACGAGCGCGGCGCCGACCGCCCTGCCCTCGTCCGCGTCGAAGGTGCGCGCCCGCAGCGCCTCGCTGAGCCTGCGGGCGAGCGGCAGCAGCTCCGCCTCGAACTCCGGCCGGGTCGACGACGTCGACGTCACCGGGAACACCGCCCGGCTCCAGATCGTCGCGAACCGGCGCAGTCTGTCCTCCGGCCCGTCCGGCTCCGCGATCACGCCGTACGTCCCACACCGGCGAAACCGGAGAACGCGTACGGGTCCTCGTCCTCCGGTGCGACCTCGGGCCGCCAGCGCGGCATCGGCACCAGCCCGGGTTCCACCATGTCGTACCCCTCGAAGAACCGCGCGATCTCCTCGCGCGAACGCATGATCAGCGGACTGCGGATGTCCTTGTACACGTCGACGGTGCCCCGCGCCCGCTCCGGCGGCAGCGGGATCCCCTCGTACGAGGCGTGCGTGAGGACCAGCATGCTGCCGGGGGCGAGGGCGCCGCCGAGCTCGGCCACCGCCGCGTACGGGTCGTCCGCGTCTTCCACGAAGTGCAGTATGGCAACGAGGAGCAGGGCGACCGGACGATTCAGGTCGATCAGCCGCTCCACCGCGGAACTGCCCAGGATCTCCTGGGGCTTGAGCAGGTCGGCGGCCACGACGTCCGCGTCGTCGTTGCCGGCGAGGACCGCGCGGCTGTGCGCGACCGCCACCGGATCATGGTCGACGTAGACCACGCGCGCCCCGGGGCGGGCCTGTTGGGCGACCTCGTGCACATTGCCGAAGGTCGGGATGCCGGAGCCGATGTCCAGGAACTGGGTGATGCCCTCGTCGGCGGCGTAGCGCACCGCCCGGCGCATGAACGCCCGGTTCGCCTGCATGATCTTGGGCAGCCCCGGCATGAACTCCATGGCCTTGCGGGCCGCTTCCCGGTCGACCTCGAAGTTGTGCGAACCGCCCAGGTAGTAATCGTAGATGCGGGCCACGCTCGGCACCGTCATGTCGATGCTGCGCGGGGCCCAGGCGGGACGCTCCATCGATCTCTCCAAGGCGTAGGCGATCCGGTGTTCGACCGGAGGCTACCGATCGCTCGCCGAACGGGCGAGCAGAAACGGAAATTGACCATCCGTTCCCGGTCACTGCCTGCGGCACGTGCCCGGCCGCGGGCCCCGGGCAGCGGGCACCGCCCGCCCACGGCAGAGGGCCGTCCCCTCCGCCTGGGGTGCGGAGAGGACGGCCCGGTGGTCGGTGCGCTCGCGGGGCTGTCCTGGGGAGGTCGCCCTGTTTTTCTCCTCGCTTCTCCTGGCTCTTCTTGTCTCTCCTTGTCTCTCTTGCCTCTCTTTGCTTCCCTTACTTCTCCTTGGGCGCGCCGACCGGCTTTCCGTCGGGCGAGACGGCGTACCAGGTGCCGCCGACGCCCTGACCGTTGGTGTCACCGGGCTTCTTGTCCCCGGCGAAGGTGTAGATGGGCCAGCAGTCGACCGTCTGCTGCTCGGCGCCGTCCGGGCGGGTGAAGGTCATCAGGTCCTTCTTGACGACGCCCTCGGTGTCCTCGGGTTCCACCGGCTCCACGATCGGCCACTTCTCCAGGCAGGCGCCGGTGCACGCCGACACCGGCTTCGGCCAGGCCTCGTCCTTCAGGAACCGGTAGACCGTCATGCCGTCGCCGTCGACGACGATCTCGCCGAGTTCCGGGTCGTTGCGGGTGGACAGGCCCGGCCGGTCGGTCGCACCGGCGCCGGCCTTCGCCTTCTTGCCGTCGGGTGCGAGCGCGTACCACTTGCCGCCCACGCCCTGGCCCTTGACCTCGCCGGCGGCGGTGTCCTTGGCGTAGCGGTAGGCCGGCCAGCCGCCGACGGTGAGCTGCTTGGTGCCGTCGGCGCGGGTGACCTCGCCGAGCAGTTCGGGGTCGATGCCCTCGCCGGCGGAGGCGTCGTTCGCGGGCACCGGCGGCCAGGCGGTGGCGCAGTCGCCGTCGCAGTTGGACTTGGGCGGCTTGGCGACGTCCTCGTCGAACCGGTAGAGGGTGCGTCCCGCGCCGTCGGTGACCAGCTCGCCCAGCTCGGCGTTGTCGGCGACGGCCAGCTTCCCGGCGCCGCCGGCGGGCTGTTCACCGGCCGCGGGCGGGCTCGCCGACTGCTGCCCGCCGCCGGTCCCGGCCCCGGCGCCGATGTCGTTCACGTCACCGGGTGCGGCGGTGGCGCCCACGTTCTGGCTGCTCCCGGCCGTACCACCGTTGTCCTGACCGCACGCCGTCGTCAGCGCCAGCACGGCCGCAGCGCTCGCCACGAGTGAGGCGCTCCGCCAGGAGGTCTTCATCGTCAACTCCCCGATCTTCGCAAAGCCGTCGCGGCCCCCTGCTGGGCCGCCGCACGACACTGGGTACGCGCGGCGGCACCCGTGGTGTTCAACCGGCGCCGGGATTTCTTCCCGGGACGCGCCACCGGCACCGGGCGGCACGCGTCACCGGCACCGGGCGGCACACGCCTCGGGCACCGGGCGGCACGCGCCTCGGGCGCCGCGCGGGACGCGCCACCGCCACCGCCCGGCACCCGCCTCCGGGCCGGAATCCGGCGTTCCGCCGAGCCGGAGCGCGCGTCGTGGCCGTACACGGGCGGGGCACGGCGATCAAACCGCTGACCGGCCGTTTCGCTCGTTCGGGGCAATCCCCGGGCACCTCGGCGCGCCCCTTTCCGGCAGGCCTCATGATCTGCGTCGTGCATCCACCCGAACCGACCCGATCCGCCTGCCTCGGGCGGGCGTTGGCCCTGGTGACGCTGACGCTCGTCATGGCCGGCACGCCGGCCGGGGAGGCGTCGGCCGACGCCTGCGCGTACGTGGTGAACGGTCCGGACGGCATCGACGCGGTGGCGGTCGCCGGCAGCGGCACCTGGCCGACCTTCCCGCCGTGCCCGCCGACCACGCCGCCTCCCCGGCCGACCCCGACGCCGACACCCGAACCGCCGCCGCCGAAGCCGCCACCGCCGCCCACCCCGGCTCCGCCACCGCCGCCCACCGTCGCGCCGGAGCCACCGCCTCCGACGCGTCCACCGGCGCCACGGCCCGTTCCGCCGCGCCCCGAGCCCCCACCGACGCCCACGCCGACGCCCACGTCGACCCCCACAGCCCCGGCCGCGCCCGCGCCCCCGCCGCCGGCCGGCCCCACGTCCCGGCCGTCCCTGACCCCGGTGCACTACCCGAAGTACCGACCCGCTCCGCCGCCCCGGCGGTCCACGCACGGCGCGCCGTCGCCCCTCGTCTTCGTCCTGCTCATCACGGTGCCCGCAGTGGTCGCCGTCGCGGCGCTGCGCCCGCGCTGATACCTGGAGGCCCCCTGTGGCGGAATGGCTTGTTCTCACCCTCGCGATGGTCGCCGCGTGTGCCGTCGTCGTCGTCATCACCCTCGTACGGCACCGGACGGCGTCCGAGGACGAGGACATCTCCGAGACCCCGGACGTCATCGAGTACATGACGATGTGGATCGGTGTGGTGTACGCCATCGTCCTGGGCCTGGCCATCGCCGGGGTCTGGGAGGCGCGCAGCGCCGCCCAGGACCACGTGCAGGCGGAGGCCGTCGCGCTGCACGAGATCTCGGAGCGGGTGCGGGTCTACCCGCCCGAGGTACGCGACCGGATTCGGGAGGATGTCAATGCCTATGTCGGACACGTCGTCAACACCGAGTGGAAGGTCATGGCCTCGCAGGACGACGTGACCGAGCGCGGCACCCAGCTCCTGGACCGGGTCCGCGCGGACGTCACCGACTACGAGCCGGCCTCGGACTTCGAGGCCCAGGCCTACCAGCCGCTGGTCGACCAGGTGGCCGCGGCCGACCAGGCACGCACCGCGCGCGCCGAGTCGACCGGGGCGACGATGCCGGGGGTGGTGTGGTTCGGGCTGATCATCGGGGCCGTCGTCACCATCGGCATGGTGTTCGCCCTCCAGATCCGGCGCACCATGCGCGAGTTGGTCCTGGCCGGGCTGTTCTCGGCGCTGATCGCCTTCCTGCTCTTCCTGATCTGGGACTTCGACAATCCCTACGGGCGCGGGCTGGCCGCCTCGGCGGAGCCGTTCCTGAACCTCTTCCCGGAGGTGAAGCGCGACTGACGCCCGGGCGCGGCGAGCCGGGGGACGGCATGCGACACGCCGGTGCCGTCCCCCGGCCGTACCAGCGGCGTCCCCTGTGCGGCCCACACGCTTGCCCCATTCGCGCGACTGCGATCGCGCCGGTGCACCCGCCTTCCTAGCGTTTCGGACATCGAGGTGCATGTCCGACGCGAGCGGAAGAGGTCCGCAGCTGCTCCTCGGGACCCGGAGGATCCACCATGCGCGCGATACCCGTCGCTTCCGTCGCACTGCTCGGCGCCTGTGCCCTGACCGCCTGTGTACCGGCCAACGCGGCGGGCGGCGGGAACATCACGCCGTTCGGCTTCAGCGTCCTGCCCTCGACCATCGCCCCGGGCGGCGAGGTCACGCTGCGGGTGGACCGCGAGGGCGGCGGCTGCAAGGGTCCCGCGACCGTCACGGCGCCGGTGTTCGACAGGGTGACCATCCCGCCGCGTCACACGTCGGCGAAGGCGGTGGTCGACTGGGACGCCAAGCCGGGCGCGGTGTACCAGGTGTCGTTCACCTGCGACGGGGCCACCGGCACCACGAGCCTGACCATCGCCGGGCACCACCCGAGCCCCTCGCCCACGCCCGAGCCGGTCCACCCCACGCAGCCCCACCACCCGGACCACCACAAGCACCCGCAGAAGGGCGTGCACGCCGGTGAGGGCGGCAGCTTCGCGGGCTTCGACCTCGGCGACATCGGCCTCGGCGCCGCGCTCATCGTCGGCGCGCTCGGCACGGCGTACCACTTCTCCCGCCGCCGGGACGGCGAGGAGGGCGCCTGACCGGCACCGGCGCCCCACGCACAGGGCTTCGCCCCGGGTCCCAGGAGGGGTCCGGGGCGAAGCCCTGTGCACGTGAAGCCCGGTGAACGTGCGGTGCCTCTGAACGTGCGGTGCGTCGCGGTCCGAAGGGCAGGAATCCGAAGGGCAGGAAAGCGGCAGGGCGCCCGGGCCCGCCCCCCGACGGCGGGGCCCGGCGCACGGCGCGCGGCGCGGATCAGACCCGCCGCTCGGCCCGGCGACGCATCCAGAACAGCCCGCCGCCGGCGAGGGCCGCGGCCACGAGCCCGCCGCCGATGGCGATGTCGGTCGGCGTCGCACCGCTGGAGCTGCTGCCGCCCAGACCGCCCTGGACACCGCCGATGACGGTGAACGCGGCCGGCTTGGTCAGCCGCCGGCCGGAGCAGTTGACGGTGATGTCGTGGGAACCCGGACGGGCGTTCCGGTGGATCGTCGCGATGCCCTTGGAGGTCTCGTTCGCCCCCTTGACCGGAGTCAGGTGGGTCCTCGAGAACGCGTCCGAGGTCATCGTGCCGCCGTTGGGGCAGCCGTCGACGGTGACGGTCATCTGACCGCCGCGGGCGATGACGCTGGGCATGGCGACGATGTTGCTCGGCGTGTGGTGATCGCCGCCGGCGTTGGCGGTGGGGGCTGCCAGTCCGAGAACAGCGACCGCGGCGCCTGCGGCCGCCAGGGCACGAGAGTTGCGCATGTGATCCTCCGCGGAAGGCGCCCCCGGGACCCGTACCCGGTCGATCGGCGAGAAAGCGCCTCCGAGAAAGACCCTCAGTTGCCCTGGCAGCGCCCGCATTTCGGGAATGGTCCGTCCTGGTGAGCGCGTGTCCCGCGGCGGAACCACGGCAGCGGATATCGCCGCAGGTCACGGACCGTCAGAAATATCCTGTGCGCCGCACCTCGGATGGCGCACTTCGCGGGGCGCCGGCCACCCGTTCGCCCCCGTCCCCGTCGCCGGTCGGGCCGCGGGCACTTAGCGTTTTCCCATGCGCGAAGTGACACGGCGACGGCCGTGTCGAGAGGGGATGGCGAATGTCTGCGTCGGAGCTGGCCGAAGAGGAGGAGCGGCGGCGGAAGCGCGCTCCCTGGGGCGTGATAGCGCTGGTGCTGCTGACCGGCCTGGCGCTCATTCGCAACGGCTCCGGGGAGTTCGACGTGGGGCCGCCGCAGCCGGCCTCGGCGGCCTCCTCGGACAGCCGCCGCGCCCCGGAGGACATCACCGTGGCCGCGGGGCTCCAGCCGCTGCCGTACTCCGTGCCCGACCGGGTCAGGATCCCCGCCATCCAGGTCGACGCGCCCATCATGCCGGTCGGTCTGGACGCGGACGGCTGGGTCGACGCGCCGCCGCCCGAGGACCCGAATCTGGCGGGCTGGTTCACCGCGGCGGTGACCCCGGGGGAAAAGGGCACCGCGGTCGTCGTCGGCCACGTCGACAACCAGCAGGGCCCCGCCGTGTTCTACGGGCTCGGGGCGCTGAAGCAGGGCAACAAGGTGGAGGTCTCCCGCGAGGACGGAAAGACCGCGGTGTTCGAGATCTACGCCATCGAGGTGTTCGAGAAGGACAACTTCCCCGGCGACCGGGTGTACGCCTCCAAGGGCCATCCCGAACTGCGGGTCATCACCTGCGGCGGCGGCTTCTCCAAGCAGGAGGGCTACGCGGGGAACGTCGTCGCCTTCGCCCGCCTGGTCGAGACCCGCTGAGCGGATCGCCGTCCGGGCGGGCGGCGGCGTCTCACAGGTACTGCCGGCGCGGGACGGTGAGGTGGTAGCCGTCGTCGATCAGCCGCGGGAGATAGGAGCGCAGGGCGCGCACGCTCTGGGAGCGGTCGCCCCCGGCGTCGTGCGAGAGCACCACGACGCCGGGGGCGGCGCCGTCCTCGACCCGGTCGACGATGGTGCTCGTGCCGGGCGTGGTCCAGTCGAGGGTGTCGACGGTCCAGGCGAGCGGCTCCATGCCCAGTTCGGCGCCCAGTTGGAAGGCGGCCCGGTTCCACGCCCCGTACGGTGCCCGGAACCAGCGCGGCGGCTCGCCGCAGACCTCCTCGACGACCTCGCTGGTGCGTTCCATCTCGGTGCGGATGCGGCGGCGGGAGAGCCGGGTCAGCAGGGGGTGGGACCAGGTGTGGTTGCCGACGACGTGCCCTTCGTCTGCCATGCGGGCCAGCAGATCGCGGTTGCCGGCGGCCATCTCGCCGCACACGAAGAACATCGCGCGCACCTCGTAGGTGGCGAGGGTGTCCAGGATGTCCGGGGTGTAGCGGGGGTCGGGGCCGTCGTCGAAGGTCAGCACCATGGTGCGGCCGCGTCCGGACACCCGCAGCAGGGGTTCGCGCCGTACCGGGGTGCGGCCGGGCACGGCGCGCGGCGGGCCGTGGCCGGTCATGGGCTGGAGCCGGTAGGCGGAGGGCCCGAGGGCGCTGCGCGCCCGGGGCCCGGGCGCGGGCGCGGGTGCCGGCGGGCGGACGGGGTCGTCCCCGAGGAGCGTTCCGAGCACTCCGGCGGTACCCGCCGCCCCCACGGCGGCGGCCCCGGCGAGCAACGCGCGGCGGCGGGTGAGCAACTGGACCTTCTTCATGACTCATCAGTCGCCCGGCGGCGGGCCGACGCACCAGTGCGACACCGGGGCGGCGGCACGTTTCCACCCGCCCGGCGCAGTGCCGGCTCTCAGTGGCGGCGCACCAGGGGGAAGGGCAGGGTCTCGCGGATGGTGAGTCCGGTGAGGAACATCACGAGGCGGTCGACGCCGATGCCGAGGCCTCCGGTGGGCGGCATGGCGTACTCGAGGGCGTCGAGGAAGTCCTCGTCCAGCTCCATCGCCTCGGGGTCGCCTCCGGCGGCGAGCAGGGACTGGGCGGTGAGCCGGCGCCGCTGTTCCACCGGGTCGGTCAGCTCGGAGTAGGCGGTGCCGAGTTCGGTGCCGAAGGCGACCAGGTCCCAGCGTTCGGCGAGCCGCGGATCGGTGCGGTGCTGCCGGGTGAGCGGGGAGACGTCGGTCGGGAAGTCCTTGTAGAACGTGGGCAGCAGGGTGCGTTCCTCCACCAGCCGCTCGTACATCTCCAGGACGACGTCACCGGGCCCGTCGTCCGGGGTGTAGGGCACGCCCGCCCGGTCGCAGAGCCGGTGCAGTGCCGCCGGTTCCGTGCCGGGGCCGATCTCCTCGCCCAGCGCCTCGGAGAGGGCGCCGTGGACCGTCTTGACGGGCCAGGGCCCGGAGATGTCGTACTCGGTGCCGTCCTTGCGGGCGACGGGGCTGCCGAAGGCGGCGGTGGCCGCGCCCTGGATCAGCTCGCGGACGAGGTCGAGCATCACCGTGTAGTCGGCGTGGGCCTGGTAGGCCTCCAGCATGGTGAACTCGGGGTTGTGCTTGTAGGAGACGCCCTCGTTGCGGAAGGTGCGGCCCAGTTCGAAGACCTTCTCCAGGCCGCCGACGCACAGCCGTTTCAGGTACAGCTCGGGGGCGATGCGCAGGTACAGGTCGAGGTCGTAGGCGTTGATGTGGGTGGTGAACGGGCGGGCGTTGGCGCCGCCGTGGATCTGCTGGAGCATCGGTGTCTCGACCTCCAGGTAGCCGCGGTCCAGCAGGCCCTGGCGCAGTGCCTGGACCGCGGTGGAGCGGGCGCGGACCACGTCGCGGGCGGCGGGGCTGGTCACCAGGTCGAGGTAGCGGCGGCGGACCCTGGCCTCGGGGTCGGTCAGGCCGCGCCGCTTGTCGGGCAGGGGACGCAGGCACTTGCCGGTCAGCAGCCAGGAGGTGACGAAGACGGTGGGTTCGCCCTTGTCGCTCAGTCCCGCCCGCCCGGTGACGGTGACGTGGTCGCCGATGTCGGTGTCGGCGGTGAAGCGGTCCGGGGCCGGGCCGGAGCGGTCGCGGGTGAGGGCGATCTGGTGGTCGCCGGACCAGTCGCGCAGAACGGCGAAGACGATGCCGCCGAAGTCGCGGACCAGCATGATCCGTCCGGCGACGGTCACCTGTTGCCCGGCGCGGACCTCGGCGAGGGCGTGGCTGGGGGCCGCCACGCCCACCGGGTAGGGGTCGGTGCCGGCGGCGCGCAGCCGGTCGAGCCGGGCGTGCCGGACGCGGACCTGGTCGGGCAGGCCGGCGTGCGGGTCGGGGGGCCCGGTCTCGTCTGCGCCGGCCGCGCCGTCGGGCCCGGGCGGGCCGGACGGCGCGGCCGGTGCCGTGCCCACGGCGGCCGTGGGCGCCCGGCCGGTGCCGTGCGGGTGCCCCTTGGCCCAGAGCTTGCGCAGCGAGGGTACGGAGACGAAGCCCTCGGCGATGCCGGAGGCCAGGCCGATGCGGGCCAGGGAGGCGGCGTCGCCGTAGCAGAGGAAGCGCGGGCACCACTCGGGGCGGTACTTGGCGTTGGAGCGGTACAGGGCCTCCAGCTGCCACCACCGGGAGAGGAACAGCAGCAGGCGCCGCCACAGCCGCAGCACGGGGCCGGCGCCGATGCGGGCGCCCTCCTCGAACACCGAGCGGAACACCGCGAAGTTGAGGGAGATCCTGCGCACGCCGAGTCTCGGGGCGGCGGCGCACAGCTCGGCGACCATGAACTCCGTGACGCCGTTGGGCGCGCCGCGGTCCCGGCGCATCAGGTCCAGGGAGAGGCCGTCGCGGCCCCAGGGCACGAAGGAGAGCAGGGCGAGCAGCCGGCCGTCGGCGCCGAGGGCCTCGACGAGGAGGCAGTCGCCGTCGGCGGGGTCGCCGAGCCGGTCCAGGGCCATGGAGAAGCCCCGCTCGGTCTCGGTGTCCCGCCAGGCGTCGGCCCGGGCGACGACCTCCTCCGTCTCCTCGTCGGTGAGGTCGGCGTGGCGGCGGATCCGGCAGGTGGCTCCGGTGCGGCGGACCCGGTGCACGGCCTGGCGGGTGACCCGCATGTCGCGTCCGCCGAGGTCGAAGCCGGGCACGTGCAGGACCGCCTCGTCGCCGAGCTGGAGCGCGCCGAGCCCGGCTTGCGCATAGGCGCGGGCGCCGTCCTCCGAGGCTCCCATCACGGCGGGCGTCCAGGCGTGCCGCCGGGCCACGTCCCGCCAGGCGGCGATGGCGCGGGGCCATGCCTCCCGGTCGCCGACCGGGTCGCCGCCGGCCAGGCAGACACCGGCCTCGACGCGGTAGGTGACGGCGGCCTTGCCGCTGGGCGAGAAGACGGCGGCCCGGTCGCGGCGGGTGGCGAAGTAGCCGAGGGAGTCCTGGGCGCCGTAGGTCTTCAGCAGGGCGCGGATGCGCTGCTCCTCGTCGCCGTGCAGGGCCGCTTCGAGGCGCTGGGAGCGGAACAGGGTGGCGGCGGCGCTCAGCAGGGCGAGGGCGCCGAACAGGCCGAGCAGGAAGGTGACGGCGCGCGGCGGGCGTCCGTCGTAGCGGGCGGTGGAGACCAGGCCGCCGCAGACCCGGTCGGCGGTCCACAGCAGCCGCTGACCGCCGGGGAGCGTGCCGGGGAAGAATTCCACCAGGCCCCAGCCGGCGAGGATCGCCACCGCGAGGCCGGCCAGCAGCACGGCGAGCGCCCGGCGTACGGCGCCGCGGCGGGAGACGGCGTAGAACTCGGCGCGGGCGGCGATCAGCAGTGCCAGCAGCACGGCGCACACGGCGAGGGAGGGGACGGAGCCGGCGTACTCCCCCACGGCCGTGCCCACGGCGTCGGCCAGGACCAGCAGGGCGAGGTAGACGACCACCAGCCACCAGGCGATCTTCTTGCGGGCGGCGGTCGCGGCGGCGAGCAGGAAGAGGAAGACCGCGTAGGCCAGGTTCGGGGAGATCGGCACGAGCAGGGTGCCGACGAAGTCGGTCACCGGCCGGAGCAGCCGCCGCAGCGGCGGGATCAGGGCGAGCAGGACGCAGAGGGCACCGAGGGCGCCGAAGGAGCCCGCGAGGACGTCCGGCACCCGGGCGAGCCGGCCGGGCCCGGGCGGGCGTATGCGGCCTCCGGCGGTGTCCTCGGGGGTCTCACCCCGTGCGGTGGCGGTCATGGTGGTGACTGTAGGAAGGCCGGGCCCGCCGCGCCCGTCGAGCGGTTCGGCGGTGGGGGCGTTCCGCGGGCTCCGATAGCCTCGAGGGGTGACGGAACAGCGGCACTCGCATCAGTTCGAACGGGGTACGGACGGGCCGAAGGTCATCGTGGTCGGCGTGGACGGGTCGGACTCCTCGCTGCGGGCGGCGGCCTACGCGAGCGGTCTCGCCCGCCGGCAGCGGGCCCTGCTGGCCGTCGTGTACGTGCAGCCGGTACTGGCGGCGGGCGCGGTGCTCGGCGCTCCGGTGGCGGACACCACCGACGAGATCGCCGAGGACCTGGTGGCGCAGATCCGGGAGGCGGCCGAGCGGGTGCGGGGGATGTTCGAGGTCCGCTGGGAGTTCCACACCTTCCGCGGCGATCCGTACAACGGGCTGGTGAAGGCGGCCGACGAACTGACGGCGGACGCCGTGGTGGTGGGCGCCTCCGAGCAGGCGGGCCACCGGATCGTGGGGTCCGTCGCGGTGCGGCTGGTGAAGGCGGGGCGCTGGCCGGTGACGGTGGTGCCGTAGCAACGGCGGGTGCCGCGTGTGCGCCGGCGACGGCGGGCGTCACAGGGTGCGGAGGAAGTCCAGCAGGGTCCTGGTGAACTCCTCGGGCTTTTCCAGGTTGGTGTAGTGGCCGGCGCCGTCGATCGTCGCCGAGCGTCCGTCGCGGACGGTGCGCACCAGGCGTTCGGCGGCGCCCCTGAGGTCGTCCGGTTCGAGGGAGCCGTTGACGGCGAGCACCGGTACGTCGATCTTCGGGACGCGGGACCAGGTGCCGGTCATGGGCACGTGGTGGTCGGGCTCGCCGGGGCTGTGCTTGGACAGGGTGTGCAGGGCCATCTCGCGCAGGTGGCGCAGGACGGCCGGGTCGATGTCGTCCGCGGTGCGGTGCGGGCCGGGGACCACGCGCAGGAACGCGGCGACCCAGCCGTCGAGGTCGCCGGCCGCCAGGGTGCGCGCGTAATCGGCCAGGATCTCCTGGTACCAGGGGTCGGTGTACTGGAAGTCGCTGGTCGCGGCGCCGCAGGCGACCACCGCGCGGACCAGGTCCGGGTACTCCAGGACGGTGTCGGTGGCGATCGCGCCGCCCATCGAGACACCGACGAGCACGGCGGGTCCGGCGTCCAGGTGACGCAGCAGCCCGGCGAGGTCGTCCGCCCAGCGGAAGGGCCGGGTGGCGTTGGCCGACAGGCCGTGGCCGCGCACGTCGGGGGCGACGACGCGGTACCGCTCGGCCAGGACCGGTATCTGGGCGTCGAAGAGCCGGTGGTCGACGAATCCGGAGTGGAGCAGCACGACCAGGTCGCCGGCACCGGTGTCCCGGTAGGCGAGGTCACCGTCGGAGGAGGGGAAGCAACGCAGATCCACAGGAGCAGTCATGACAACCAAGGTGTCATCTACGGTCGCGTTTGGCAACCCAGGTGTCATGATGAAGGAGTGACCGATACCGACGCCCCCCTTCCCCCCGACGAGCTGGGCCGGCGCCTCACCGAGGTGTACGACCTGGTCGGCCCGCTCTACCGGCGCGCCCAGCGCAGCGTGGAGCAGGGCCTGACCGACGCCGGACTGTCCGTCGGCGTCCGCGCCGTGCTCGCGCTGCTGCACCGCAACGGGCCGATGACCGTGCCGCAGATGGGCCGCGCACAGGCGATCAGCCGTCAGTTCGTGCAGCGCATGGTCAACGAGGCCGCGGCCGGCGGACTGGTCGAGGCCGTCCCCAACCCCGCGCACCGGCGCTCCTCGCTGATCCGGCTCACCGAGGAGGGCCGGGCGACGATCGCCGCCGTCCTGGAGCGCGAGCACCTGCTGCTGCGCCGGGTCGGCGGCGACCTCACGGACGCCGAGGTGACGGCGTGCCTGCGGGTGCTCGGCTCCATGCTGACGAGCCTCGACCACGTGACCGACGACTGAGCCACGCGGGAGGCGACACCTGAGCCGCCCGGGAGGCGACACCTGAGGCGCGGGAGCCGGCACCTGAGCCGTGCGGGAGCCCGCGGCCGGGCCACGCGGGAGCCGCGCCGTTGCCGCGGGGCTCGCCGCCGGGGTTCTCCCGCCCCGGGGCGTTGCACCGCCCGCCGGGCCCTACTTCCCCATCACCAGCCCGTCCTCGGCCGCGCCGCGGCTGAGGACCACCTCGCGGATGCGGTCGCGCACGGCGGTGACCTCGGCGCCCTGGGCGAGCGCGCGGTTGAGGTCGACCACCCGGCCGGCGTCGAAGTCGAACCACTGCGGGACGAACTCGGCCTTGGTCACCTCCCAGCGCCCACCGGGCCGGGCGGGCGGGGCGAAGGTGAAGCGGGCGATCGACGACTGGTTGCCGCGCGGGTCCCGGGCACCCTCGTGGTTGATCATGTCGCCGGCGATCTGGTCGCCCATCCCGTACACCACCCAGGTGCCGTTGACCTTCTCGTACGCCTGCGGCACATGGGCGTGGGTGCCGAGGATCACGTCGATGTCGGGGCGGCCGTCCGTGCGGGCGGCGGTCAGCCGCCGGGCCAGGGTCAGTTGCTGCTCGTCCGGCTCGTCCTGCCACTCGGTGCCCCAGTGCAGGGACACGGCGACCACATCGGCCCCCGCCTTCCTGGCGGCCGCCGCGTCCGCGAGGATCTTGTCCTCGTCGATGAGATTCACCGCCCAGGGCCGGTCCGCGGGCAGCGGGCGGCCGTTGGTGCCGTAGGTGTAGGCGAGGTGGGCGACCTGGGCGCGCCCCGCGCGCAGCAGGGTGACGGTGTCGGCCTCCTGCCGCGTCCGCGCCGAGCCGGCGTGCCGGACCCCGGCCCGGTCCAGGGCGTCCAGGGTGCGGCGGATGCCCGCGGCGCCGTCGTCCAGGGTGTGGTTGGAGGCGGTGGAA
This sequence comes from Streptomyces sp. NPDC031049, assembly GCF_055571015.1. Lineage (NCBI taxonomy): Bacteria > Bacillati > Actinomycetota > Actinomycetes > Kitasatosporales > Streptomycetaceae > Streptomyces > Streptomyces sp. NPDC031049. Next base: position 160,764 of record NZ_JBVIGC010000007.1, on the reverse strand, counting down.
CAGCCGTCGTACCCGGTGGCGGCGAGGGCGGCGGCGACCTCGGGCGGGGACTTGAAGGTGGGGTAGCCGGAGTAGTCGCCGTCGGCGCCGTAGACGGTCTCCATGTGACACAGCGCCAGGTCGGCGCCCGAGACGACCGGCTCGACACCGGCCAGCATGGGACGGAAGTCGTAGCCGGTGCCGCCGGCGTCGAAGCGCGCCCGGTCGATGATCGACTGGTGCGGCAGGACGTCACCGGAGGCGACGAGCGTGAAGGAGCCGCTGTCGGGCGCCTTCGGGGCCTCGGGAGCCGGGCGGGCGGGTGGCGACTCCCGCTCGCCGCCCGCCTGACAGGCCGCGCCCGCGGCGAGGACGGCCGTCAGCGCCAGGGCCACCTGGCGACTGCGTGTGATCATGCGTTCACCCCGCTGTGGTCATCCACCGACAGAAAAGTCGTATTTACGCATAATCAGGAAAGAAGGCATGGACCGTCACACACGGCTCCGACACGCCCTTTAGCCCGTCCGGTGGTCGCGAACTGGGTCCGCCGACCGTTCATCGAACCGTTCATCGACGCGATCGACCGCCCGTCGCACATCCGTGCGCGCACCCTGTCCCCCGACGGCCCCCTGCGATGCCATACGGCCATGACGGCCGGAACCACCACCCTCGCCCACCAGACGACCGCCGAGCACGAGCTCGCCGCGCTGCAGCGGGAGCACGGCCGGACGCTGTTCGCCCTGCTGCTGCGGCTGTGCGACGGCGACCGGCAGCGCGCCGAGGACCTCGTGCAGGAGACCCTCGTCCGGGCCTGGCAGCATCCCGAGGCCCTGCGCGCCGACGACTTCGACTCCGTACGGCCCTGGCTGCTCACCGTCGGCCGGCGGCTCGCCATCGACGCGCGGCGGGCCCGGCAGGCCCGGCCGCCGGAGGTCGGCGACGCCGTGCTGGAGAACGCGCGCGTGTGCGCCGATCACGCCGAGCGGTCGGCCGCCGCGGTCGACGTCCGCGAGGCTGTGAAGACACTCACGCCGGAGCACCGTGAAGTACTGGTGCTGGTGTACTTCCAGGGGGCGAGTGTGGCGGAAGCTGCGTCAGCCCTCGGCATTCCGCCCGGTACCGTGAAGTCCCGCGCGTACTACGCGCTGCGCGCCCTGCGCAGGGTCCTGCCGGGATACGCCCCCGAACTGCGGTGAAACCGACTGCTGAGTCAAACCTCCGTAAAGCGCCTTGCCGAGGACCCCGGTTGAGTAATCGGCTGTCCTCATCCGTGTTCCGGACGGGGCCCTGTCGCAGGGGCCCGTGGATGGGCGCCGCGCACGCACCGGAGGAAGGCAGGAAGGGATGCTGCACAGAGGTCAGGAGAGCACGGACGGCGGCGACGAACTGGCCGTCCCCATGGCGTGGTTGTACGCCGAGTACATCGCCGACGAACTCCTGCGGACCGGCGACCTCATGCCGCCGACGTCCTTCGAGTTCCGCGCCGGGCGCGACGCCCTGGCACTGACCGTCTTCCTCTCCGACACCGAGGGCGAACTCGGCGGCGTCCGGGTCGTCTCCCAGCTGGAGACGTGGCTGTCGCTCACCGCCTACGACCAGCCGTGGCACGAGTGGGTGCGCGAGCGGCTCGCCGAGGTCGCGGCCGAGACCGCCGCCTCGGGGCGCGGCGCGCCGGACCTGGAGCTGGCCCGCGCGGCGTGGCGCTGGCTCCAGGAGACCGAGCTGCTCGCCCCGGACCTCAACGCCGTGCCCGGCGGCGCGGGGGCCGGCGAGGACGAGGGCCCGAAGGTGTGGACACCGGCATGGCAACTGGGCCTGCCGCTGGGGCACCTGGCGATCCACCTGTTCTAGGGCCTCCGGCGCGGCGCGCCGCCAAGGGGCGCGGGGAACCGCGCGAGCAACCACACACCACCGCTCACACCCTCCGGCGCCCGAGGACACCCTGCGGAAAAAATCTCGGCGGGCGGACCAATCCGCCCGCCGCACCGCTCCGAACTCCTTGGTTGCGATTCTCCGCGTGGCTTGAGTGATTCGGCGGTCCTCTGCGTACGGATGGGAGCAAGGAGTAACCCCACCCGCACCCGACGGCACGAGGATTCGGCATGAGGTCCCTGGAGAGGCATCGCGACGTCGGCGCCTACGCGCTCGGCGTGCTGGACGAGGCGGACGCCTTCCGCTTCGAGGACCACCTCATGGAGTGCCCCCGCTGCGCCGCGGCGGTGACCGAATTCGGCCCCACCACACGGCAGATGCTGCTCTACCGTCGTGCCACGCCCCGTTTCGTGCACCCCATGACCCGGCCCGGCCCGGCACTGCTGGACCGGCTGGTCACCCAGGTGGCGGCCCGGCACCGGGCCGGGCGCCTGCGGATGTGGTGCGCCGTGGCCGCCGCGGTCGTCCTCGCGGCCGGCGGACCCGGCTTCGTGGTGCTCGCGGAGCAGCCCGGCAGGGAGGCCCGGACGGTGAGCGTCAGCGCCACCGACGAGCGGTCCGGGGTGTGGGCCCAGCTCACGACCGAGGACCAGGCCTGGGGCAGCGATGTGCGCCTGGAGGTGAAGGACGCGGCGGGGCCGCGCCCCTGCCGGCTCGTCGCCGTCGGCCGCGACGGCTCCGAGCAGACCGTGACCAGCTGGACCGCCCCGGAGGGCGACGCCGCGCCGAGCACCATGCGCGGGGGCGCCGCCCTGCACCCGGACCAGATCGCCCGCTACGAGGTGCGCACGACGGACGGGGAGCGCCTGATCACGCTGGAACCGCCGCGGTAGCGCGGCCGGTGCCGGCCTCCGCCGCCGCGTCCAGCGTCTCCGCCCGGATGCGGGCGCAGGTCTGGCCGAGCAGGCGGGAGACGTGCATCTGGGAGATGCCCAGCCGCTCGGCGATCCGGCTCTGCGACCAGTCCTCGAAGAAGCGCAGGTAGAGGATGGCGCGCTCACGGGAGGGCAGCCGCCGCACCGCCTCCTTGACGCTCTCGCGGTCGACCACGAGCTGGAAGGCGGGGTCGGGCTCGCCGAGGACGTCCATCAGGGCGGCACCGTCGGGGTCCGCGCCCGCGTCACCGCCCGGCGCGTCCAGGGACAGCGCCCGGTAGCTCTCCAGGGCCTCCATGCCCCGGGACACCTCCTCCTCGGAGAGCCGGGTGTGCCGGGCGAGATCGGCGACCGTCGGGCGGGGACTGCCGGGCGTCAGGGCGAGTTCGACGTAGGCGGCGCGCACCGCGTTGCGCAGTTCCTGGACCCGGCGCGGCACCCGCACGTCCCAGGTGCGGTCCCGGAAGTGGCGCCGCAGCTCGCCGCGGATCGTGGGTATCGCGAACGGCTCGAACGGGCCCCGGCCGGGGTCGAACCGGCGGATGGCCTTGAGCAGCCCCAGGGCGGCGATCTGCCGCAGGTCCTCGACGGACTCGCCGCGGTCGCGGAAGCGGGCGGCGAGACGGTGGGCCATCGGCAGCCACGTCCGCAACAGCTCCTCCTGCTGCCGTTCCTTCGCCGGCCCCTCGGCCAGGGCGGCATAGCGGCGGAAGGCGGCAACGGGGTCCGTGACGGCGGTCGGGTGCGGACGGGCTGCGACGTCGGTCGGCATACTGCTGGGTTCCTCGCTGTGGGCTCGGTCACGTGCTTTCTCCGACCTTCTATGCCCATGCCCTTCTTGCGCCCATTCGGGACTTTCGTCCCTTATTCGGATGCTCCGACTACTTCAACAGGCGTGACAGTCTCCGGTCGGCCAGCGGCTTGCCCCCCGTCTGGCAGGTCGGGCAGTACTGGAGCGAGGAGTCGCTGAAGGAGACCTCGCGGATGGTGTCGCCGCAGACGGGGCAGGCCTCGCCGGTACGGCCGTGGACGCGCAGACCGCTCTTCTTCTCCGCCTTGAGACGGCCGGCGGCCAGCCCGCGCGAGCGCTCGACCGCCCCGGCGAGCGTGTCGCGCAGGGCGGCGTACAGATGGGCGGTCTCCTCCGGGGTGAGGGACGAGGCGAGCTTGAACGGCGACATCCTGGCCGCGTGCAGGATCTCGTCGCTGTAGGCGTTGCCCACGCCGGCGATCAGGCCCTGGTCGCGCAGGGCGCCCTTGAGCTGCCGCCGTTCGCCCTCCAGGAGCGCGGCGAAACGGGCCTCGTCGAAGTCGTCGGCGAGCGGGTCCGGGCCGAGCCGGGCCACCCCCGGCACCTCCCCGGGGTCCCGCACCACGTACACCGCGAGCCGCTTCTGCGTGCCCGCCTCCGTCAGGTCGAAGCCGGCGCCGTCCGCCAGGGCGACGCGCAGGGCGAGCGGCCCCTTGCCCGGCCGCGGGACCCCGTCGGGGAGGCGGTCCTTCCACTGGAGCCAGCCCGCACGGGCCAGATGGGTCACCAGACGCGGGCCGCCGGCGGTCTCGACGTCCAGGAACTTGCCGTGCCGGTGCACGGCGGCGACCGGCCGGCCCTCCAGCTCCGCGACCGGAGGGTCGTAGGTCTTCAGGACGCTGATCGCCACGGGCAGCACCCGGGCGATCTCACGGCCGGCGAGGTGCTCGGTGAGGAACTCCCGCAGCGCCTCCACCTCGGGCAGTTCGGGCATACGTCCAGAGTGCCACCCGGCGCCCGCGGCGCCAGCCGGGTGGCGGGATCAGGGCCCGTCCCCGGGCTCGGGCTCGACGAACTCCGCCCAGACGCACTTGCCCCCGCCGCGCGCCTCCACCCCCCACACGTCGGCGAGCATCTCGACCAGCATCAGGCCCCGGCCGGAGACCCCCGACTCCCCCGCCTCACGGCGGCGCGGCAGGGCGCTGGAGGAGTCCTCGACCTCGACCCGCAGCCGCCGGCCGGTGCCCCCGAACGCCCTGAGCGTGACGATCGCGGAGCCCTCGGTGTGCATCAGGGCGTTCGTGATCAGCTCGTCGGCGACCAGTTCCACGGCGTCGGACCGGTCCTCGGCGCCCCAGGCGCGGGCGGCGGCGCGGACCATGTGGCGGGCCTCGGTGAGCGCCTCCGGGTCGCCCGGGGCGACGTGCTGCTGGAGCCGGCCGGCGGTCCGCGGGGCCTCCGGTTCCCGCCGCCGCAGCAGGAGCAGCGCCACGTCGTCGCCGCCGCCGCGCTGGACCGCGTCCTCGATCAGCAGGTCGGCGAGTTCCCGGACGTCCTCGGGGCCGACGGCGACGAGGTCCGTGAGCGCCCGCAGGCCGTCGTCCAGGTCGGCGCCCGGCTGCTCGACCAGTCCGTCGGTGCACAGCACGAGCGTGCAGCCGGGGTCCAGTTCCAGGGTGGCGACCGGGTAGTCCAGGCTCTGGAACTCGGCGGACAGCCCGAGCGGCAGCCCGCCCTCGACGGGGGCCCGGCGGCAGATGCCGTCGGTGCCGCGCACCAGGGGGTCGATGTGCCCGGCGCGGACCACCTGGACGACTCCGGTGGCGAGGTCGGTCTCGGCGTACAGGCAGGTGGCGAACCGGTCGGTGTCGAGTTCGTGGAGGAAGACCGACGCCCGCGCCATCACGGTGGCCGGGGTGTGGCCCTCGGCGGCGTAGGCGCGCAGCACGATGCGCAGCTGGCCCATGACCGCGGCGGCGTGCGTGTCATGCCCCTGGACGTCGCCGATGACGGCGCCGACCCGGCCGCCGGGCAGCGGGATCAGGTCGTACCAGTCGCCGCCGATGTCCCGGCCGAGGGTGCCGCCGACGGTGGCGGCGCGGTAGCGGACGGCGATGTCGCAGCCGGGGACGCTGGGGATGGTGCGCGGCAGCATGGCCTGCTGGAGTCCGGCGGCGAGGTCCATCTCCTGCTCGTAGAGCATGGCGCGCTGGAGGCTCTGCGCGATGCTGCTGCCGAGCGCGATCAGGACGTTGCGGTCCTCGGGCGAGAAACCGCGCCGGTCGTCGTAGAGCAGGCCGACCGCGCCGATCGGGCGGGCCTGGGCGATCAGCGGCAGATAGGCGGCGGAGGTGATGTGCAGGCCGGTGAGGTGCGGCCAGAGGATCGGGTAGCGCTCGGCGAACTCCTCCGGGGACTCGATGAACTGCGGGCTCAGGGTCCGCACCGCCTCGCTCATCGGGTAGGCCTCGTCGATGCCGGTCAGTTCGGTGCCGGGTACGAAGCCGCCCGCGGGTCCCTCCGCGAGCAGCCGGATCCGGCCGCCCTCGACCTGGCCCAGGACGAGGCTGGCGACGCCGAGATGGCTCAGCCCGCGGGTCTCCCTGAGGACGTCCACGACGTCGTCCACGGTGCGGGCGTGCGCGAGGGCGGCGGTGGTGAGCTGGACGACGCCGGTGTGCTGCCGGCGGGCCTGGTCGAGGGCGGCCCGTTCGCTGCGCGCCGCGGTCTCGGCCAGTTCCTCGGTGGCGTCGCGGACGATGCCGACGATCCGCCGGGGGCGGCCGGTCTCGTCGCGCCGGATGTAGCCCTGGGTGTGGGTCCAGCGCAGGGTGCCGTCGCGGCAGCGGAGCCGGAAGTAGGTGCCGTAGTTCTCGCTGCCGTCCTTCATGGCCTGGGCGACCAGCTCGTCCAGGCGGCGGCCCTCGGCGGCGGGGACCCGCGGCGCCAGGGACTCGGGGCGCCCGTCGTACTCGCCGGGACGCAGGTCGAACACCTCCTGGGCCTGGGCGTCCATGTGCAGCAGCCCCGTGTCCAGGTCCCAGTCGAAGCTGCCCATGCGGTTGAGCGCCAGAATCGGGTCCGGGTGGGCGGGCCAGTCCTCCGGGAGTGACGAGGCGCTCGCTCCCCGATCAGCCATGCGCCCACCTTGCCAGGATTCGTCCGGTTCTTCGACTTGTTCGGTGTCGTCGGCCGCTCCACGGCCCGGCTTGTGCGCCGCTCGGCCTCCGCGCCGCCCGGCGTCCCCGCTGCCCGGTCTCCCCGCCGCCCGGCGTCCCGTCGCCCGGCGTCCCGTCGCCCGGCGTCCCGTCAGTCCGCGAAGACGTCCGTGGGGCTGCCGAAGACGCCGCCGGCCGCCGGATCGTCGGCGTCGGGGACGAGTCCGCCGCCGTCGGGCGGGTCGGGGACCTCCGGCACGGACTCGGGCCCCGCCTCGTCGGCGGGTGCGGAAGCGGCCTCCTCGGCGGCCGGCGGCGACGCGGCGTCCCACGGTGCGGCCGGCGGGGCCGGCTCCACGGGGGCGGCGGGCCCGGTGGGCGCAGGCGGCTCTCCCGGTGGAGACGCGGCGGCACCCCGGCCGTCCGGGCGGTGTACGGCCGTGCCCGGCTCCGCCACCGGTTCCCGGGCCGGCGGCGCATCGGGGGCGACACCGTCCGCACCGGCGTACGCGCCCGCCTCGTCACGCGGGTCACCGCGCGGGGCGCCGTCCGGGACCGGGGTCGGCGCACCGGTCGCCCACTCGGGCGGCGGGACGACGCGGTCGCGGCGGGCGTCGGGGCCGAGCGGCCGCACGACCCACGTGCGGTCGGCGACGTCCACGATCGTGAACCCGTCGACCGCCCGGGGCGCCGGGGTCACCGCGATCACCTCGGCCGGACGGTACCCGGGCCAGGCCCGCCCGTGGACGGCGGCGTCCGGCCGGAGCCGCGCCGGCGGTGCCAGCGGACTGCCGGAGGCACAGCGCACGCGCGGAACACCCCGGTCGTCGACGAGAACGGCGGTGCCCTTCTGGAGGACGGACTGCCGTCCCCTCGCCCGGCCGTCCCGGAAGCCGTGGTCGGTGACCCTGGTGTCGGCGCGCAACTGGACCGGCGTCAGCCGCCGCAGGTGGCCGGGGACCGCGGCCGGGGAGATCCGCGCGACCTCGGCGAAGGCGCGGGCCTGGGCGGGACGGGCGGTCAGCCGGCGGATCTGCCGGGCGACGTCGCAGCCGGCGCGCCGGGCGGTGCCGCCGTACAGGCCGGGCGTGCCGCCGGACAGGGAGCGCGGTGCGAGCGGGACGGCGCCGGGCCGGCCGTCCCCGGGCGGCGGCTGCGGCGTTCGGGTGACCGCCGTGGGGGTAGCCGTCGTGGTGACCACGGAGTCTGTGGTGGATGTGGAGTCCGTGGCGGCCCTGGACTCCGTCGCAGCCGTGGAATCCGTGAACGGGTCCGGCCCGCGGTCCCCGGCCGGCTGGAGCCGGAGGGAGCCGCTCGCCCCGGCCCCGGTGTCGTCGCCGTCACCGGCCATGTCGCAGCCGGTGGCCGTGGCGAGGACGGCCACCGACAGCACACAGGCGGTGGCACACGTCGCGAGGAAGGGTCCGGTCGAGTGGCGCACGGCGTTCTCCCACCTCGTCTCGGCACTCCGGCCACGATGGTCGCAGCGATCGCAGAGAGCACAGCCACCACCGCGACCACCGCGACCACCGCGACCACCGCGACCACCGCGACGACAGTGACCACAGCCACGACATTCCGGACAATCGGCCACTATTGTCTGCGTCACTCGCGTGGATCACGCAAGTGCATCGGTCGCGCACGCGGAGTGACGCGAGCGGAAGGAGGCGGCCCGTGGAGTGGTTCACCGCGCCCGACTACTGGCTGAGCCGACTGGTCTTCCAGAAGGCCCTGGCGGCGGTGTACCTCGTCGCGTTCCTCACCGCGGCACTCCAGTTCCGCGCGCTGATCGGGGAACGCGGGCTGCTTCCGGTGCCGCGCTTCCTGGAGCGGGTGCCGTTCAAGCGGGCGCCGAGCCTGTTCCACTGGCGCTACTCCGACCGTCTGTTCGCCGGCTGCGCCTGGGCGGGCTGCGCGGTCTCGGCCGCACTGCTGGCGGGCCTGGACTCGGTGCTGCCGCTGTGGGGCGCGATGCTGCTGTGGCTGGTGCCGTGGGCCCTGTACCTGTCGATCGTGAACGTCGGCCAGACCTGGTACTCCTTCGGCTGGGAGTCGCTGCTGCTGGAGACGGGGTTCGTGGCCGTCCTGCTCGGCAACGACGAGGTGGCCCCGCCGGTCGTCGTGCTGTTCCTGCTGCGCTGGCTGCTGTTCCGCGTCGAGTTCGGGGCGGGGCTGATCAAGATGCGGGGCGACGAGTGCTGGCGCAAGCTCACCTGCCTGGACCACCATCACGAGACCCAGCCGATGCCGGGCCCGCTGAGCTGGTTCTTCCACCATCTCCCCCGGCCGCTGCACCGCGTCGAGGTGGCCGCGAACCACGTCACCCAGCTGGTGGTGCCCTTCCTGCTGTTCACTCCGCAGCCGATCGCCACGGCCGCCGCCGCGCTGATGATCGTCACCCAGCTGTGGCTGGTGCTGTCGGGGAACTTCTCCTGGCTGAACTGGATCACCATCGTGCTGGCCCTGTCGGCGGTCGAGTTCCCCTCCGACGCCCCCGCCGTGCCGGCCGCGCCGCTGTGGTACGAGATCGTCGTCCTCGCCGTGGCCGCGCTGCTGCTGGCGCTCAGCTACCGCCCGGTCGTCAACATGCTCTCCCGCCGCCAGGTGATGAACCGCTCCTTCGACCCGCTGCACCTGGTCAACACCTACGGCGCGTTCGGCAGCGTGAGCCGGGTGCGCCACGAGGTGGTGATCGAGGGCACCGCCGACGAGGTGCCGCGCGAGGACTCCGACTGGCGGGAGTACGAGTTCCGGGGCAAGCCCGGTGATCCGCGCCGCTGGCCGCGCCAGTTCGCGCCCTACCACCTCCGGCTGGACTGGCTGATGTGGTTCGCGGCGCTGTCCCCCGCCTACGCCGGGTCCTGGTTCGGGACGCTGGTGGAGCGGCTGCTGGAGAACGACCGGGCCACGCTGAGACTGCTGCGCCGTTCCCCGTTCCCGCCCGACGCGCCGCCCCGATACGTCCGCGCCCGCCTGTTCCGCTACCGGTACACCACGTGGCGCGAGCTGCGGGAGACGGGCGCCTGCTGGCAGCGGACGTACGTACGCGAGTACCTGCCGCCGACCCGGCTGACGGGGGCCCGGTCCGAGGACTGAACCGGGCCCCCGGCCGCCGCTAGGCGCGCCTCAGCCGCAGCGTCATCAGCTGGAACGACCGCAGCCGTACGGCGATCCGGTCGCCGTCGGCCTGCGGCGCCGTGTCACCGGCGGGCAGCGGGCGCTCCAGCAGGTCCGTCGCCGTCACCTCCGCGACCGGGAAGGACGCCGTGAGCGTGGCCCGGGCCCGGCCGCCGTGCGCCTCGTGGAAGCGGACCACCACGTCGCCGCTGCCGTCGTCGGCGAGCTTCACGGCGGTGACCACCACCGCGTCCTGGTCGACCGTCACCAGCGGCGCGACCTCCCCGGCGCCGGTGAGACGCCGTTCGGGCTGGTTGATCCGCCAGCCCTCGCGCACCGCGTCGCCGATCCCGGCCCCGGGCACCAGCGCGTGCCGGAAGCGGTGCACGCCCTGGTCGGTCTCCGGGTCGGGGAAGCGCGGGGCACGCAGCAGGGACACCCGCACCGTGGTGGTCGTGCCGCCGTCGCCGTCGGTGCGGACGGTGCGCGTGACGTCGTGGCCGTACGTCGAGTCGTTGACGAGGGCCACGCCCCAGCCGGGCTCCTCCAGGTGGACGAAGCGGTGGTTGCAGGCCTCGAACTTGGCCGCCTCCCAGCTGGTGTTGGTGTGGGTGGGCCGGTGGAAGTGCCCGAACTGCGTCTCGGAGGCGTAACGTTCGGCGTGCACGTCGAGGGGGAAGGCGAGCTTGAGGAACTTCTCCGTCTCGTGCCAGTCGACCTCGGTGTCCACCTCCAGGCGCCGCTGCCCCGGCGGCAGCGTCAGCACCTGGGTGACCCGCGAGGACCCGAAGGCCCGCACGATCCGCACCGACGTGCCGTCCTGCCCGGCCGTCACCGACTCGGCGTCGGTCAGGTCGGTGACGGTGTTGCGGTAGAACGCGTCGACGTCCCAGGCGTCCCACATGTTCGGGAAGTCCGGGTGCAGCTGGAGGAGGTTGGCGGCCCGGCCGGGGGCGATCGTCTCCCGCTCGGCCCCGAGGTCGTAGGCGGAGACGACCAGTCCGCGCTCGTCGATCTCCACCCGCAGCAGGCCGTTGTCGAGGACGTGACCACCGTCGGGGCGCCCCCGCAGCTCCGTCCGGCCGGCGGTGGACGCGGTCCGCGCGCCGCCGGCCGGCACCCCCGAGCGGGTGTGCGGGGCGGCGTTGAAGACGAGCGGGGTGTCGCCGTCGCCGGCCAGGGCGCGCTGGGCGGCCTCGACGATCGCGGTCAGTTCGGCGGCGACCTTGTCGTAGGTGGCGCGGGCCTCGCGGTGCACCCAGGCGATGGAGGAGCCGGGCAGGATGTCGTGGAACTGGTGCAGCAGCACCGTCTTCCAGATGCGGTCCAGATCCTCGTACGGGTAGCGGAAGCCGGTGCGTACGGCGGCCGTGGCGGCCCACAGCTCGGCCTCGCGCAGCAGGTGCTCGCTGCGCCGGTTGCCCCGCTTCGTCCTGGCCTGGCTGGTGAGGGTGGCGCGGTGCAGTTCGAGGTACAGCTCGCCGACCCAGACGGGCGGCTCGGGGTTCTCCGCCTCCGCCTTCTCGAAGAAGGCCTGCGGGGTCTCCCAGGTGACCGTGGCCGAGCCCTCCAGGTCGCGCAGCCGGGCGGCCTTGGCGATCATCTCGCGGGTGGTGCCGCCGCCCCCGTCGCCCCAGCCGGTCGGGGCGAGCGAGTGCCGGGCGACGCCCTTGTCCTTGAAGTTGCGGGCGGCGTGGGCGATCTCGCTGCCCTTCATGGAGCAGTTGTAGGTGTCGACGGGCGGGAAGTGCGTGAAGATCCGGGTGCCGTCGATGCCCTCCCAGCGGAAGGTGTGGTGCGGGAACGTGTTCGTCTGCGACCAGGAGATCTTCTGCGTCAGCAGGTACTTGGCCCCGGCCGCCTTGATGATCTGCGGCAGGCCGGCGGCGAACCCGAAGGTGTCGGGCAGCCAGGCCTCGTCGTTCTCGATGCCGAACTCGTCGAGGAAGAACCGCTTGCCGTGCACGAACTGCCGGGCCATCGCCTCCGAGCCCGGCATGTTGGTGTCCGACTCCACCCACATGCCGCCGGCCGGCACGAACCGCCCGTCGGCGACCGCCTTCTTCACCCGCGCCCACACCTCGGGCCGGTGGTCGCGCACCCAGGCCCACTGCTGCGCCTGCGACATGGCGAAGACGAAGCCGGGCTCGTCCTCCAGCAGCGCGGTCATGTTGGAGGTGGTGCGGGCCACCTTGCGGACGGTCTCGCGCAGCGGCCACAGCCACGCCGAGTCGATGTGGGCGTGGCCGACGGCGCTGATCCGGTGGGCGGAGGGGACGGCGGGGGCGGAGAGCACCCCGGTCAGCTCCGCGCGGGCGCGGGCGGCGGTGCCGCCGACGTCCTGGAGGTCGACGGCGTCCAGTGCCCGGTCCACGGCCCGCAGGATCTCCCAGCGGCGCGGCGCGTCCGCCGGCAGCTCGGCCATCAGCTCACCGAGCACCTCCAGATCGATCACCAGCTGCCACACGGTCTCGTCGAAGACGGCGAGATCCATCCTGGTGAGCGTGTACTGCGGCTCGCTGCCCGCGGTGTCCTTGTCGCCGAGCGGGGTCGGCACGAAGGGGTGGTAGTCGAGGATGACGGGGTTGGAGGCGGCCTCGATGTGCAGGCGGACCTCCTCGCCGCCCTCGACGGGGGCGCCGATCCGCACCCACTGGTTGCGCGGGTTGAGGCCCTTCACCGGGGTGCCGTCGGGCCGGTAGACCAGGCCCTCGCACTGGAAGCCGGGCATGTTCTCGTCGAAGCCGAGGTCCAGGACCGCCTCGACGGTCTTCCCCGCCCACGCCTCCGGCACGGTGCCGGTGACGCGGAACCAACTGGTCCCCCACGGGGCGCCCCAGCGGGCGCCCACCGCGACGGGCTCGGGTTCGGCCGACAGTCCCTCGGCGACCGGCACGGGTTCGCCGGGCGCGTGCCAGACCGCGACGTCCAGCGGCACGGACTCGGGGTACACCGCGGGGCGGACGCGTTCGTCGAGGACGCGCTTGAGACGGGCTTCGACCAGGTTGCGGTCGTCATGCATGCGGGCTGCTCCGTGGTCGGGTGCGGGTGGGTGCTGCGGTGGTCGCCGGACGGCTGCGCTCTCCGGTCACCAGGTGTGGGTCACGACGGCGGGGGCCGATGTGGTGTACAGCTCCCCCACGGCACGCAGTTCGAACCGTGCGCCGCGCTCGCCGTCCTCGGGCCGCAGCCCGCCGGCGAAGAAGGCGTACTGGCAGGTGCCGCCGAGGAACCGCCGGGTGCCGTCGGCCAGGACGCGGTGCAGGGCGTAGTGGCGGACGCCGTCGCGCCGCCCCCGGCTCCAGGCGAACCGCAGGCCGCCGCCGTCCGCTCCGGTGATCCGCAGGCCGGCCGGGGCGGCGGGCGCCGGCCGGGTGGCGCCGCGCACGGCGAGGCCGCCGAGCCGCCAGCGCGCGGGGCGCCCGGCGGCGGTGAGCCGGACGCCGAGGGCGTGCACGGTGCCGCTCAGGCCGGTGAGCGGCACCGTCACCGTCCGCCAGCCGGTTCCGCCGGGCACCGGCAGATACGTGTACGGCGGCGGGTCCCCGGCGCGGCCCGGCTCCCCCGTGGCCACGGCCAGCTCGACGGTCACCGCCCCGGCGTCGGTCCGGTGCGTGACCTCGACGACGGTGTCCGGGCCGACGGGCAGCCGGGTGGCGTACAGGTCCACCTCGGCCGGCGCGTCGAGGGCGCCGTCCACCAGGAGGCTGCTGCCGCCGCGCCAGGCGTCCGCGAAGTCGAAGCCGACCGCGGGCCGCTCCCCCGCCGTGCGCACGACCCAGCGGCGGGACGGCAGCCGGTCCTGGAGCCCGAGGTGGTTCCACGGAGCGTCGGAGGTCACCTCCCCGTCCTCCCACCAGCGCAGCCCGTGACCGGTGTTGAAGACGGTCGCGAAGGGCACGGACGTCACGGTGGACCGGTCGGCGACGGACACGGCGGGCGCCCGCCAGGCGTCGCCGTCGTCCGGGCGGGACGGGTCCAGGGAGCGTCCGGTCCAGAACCGGTCGTCGGCGGCGTGGAAGTCGGCGGGCGTGCGCCGGTCCGCCGGCAGATGGTTGCGGGTCCACTCCGGCCGGTACAGGCCGATCGAGGTGACGTGGGGCCGGTCCTTCGGGACGATCGCGTCCCAGTTCTCGGACGTGTTCCAGCCGTTCGCCTCCACGTCCACGCCCGCCCACAGCTCGTAGCGGCTGCGGCCGAGCCGCTCGGCGGTGCGGCCGGAGGCGGCGAGGCGGTCCGGTGTCCAGCGGAAGTCCACGAACATGTCGTCGGCGGCCTCGAAGAACGCCTGGTTGCGGTCGGTGAGCCCGCCCTGCCAGCTCACCTCCCCGTCCACGGTCATCGCGTCGTACCAGGTCACCCGCTGCCCTCTGGCGCGGGCGAGGGTCTTCAGCTCCCGCACGAAGCTCAGCATGTCCGCGCCCAGCGCACGGTCGCCGCCGCCGGTCTCGGCGTTCACGAACCAGCCGTCGAAGCCGTACGCCTCGGCGACCTCGACCAGCCGCCGCGCCAGCGGGTGGCGCCCGGCGGGGTCCCGCTGCACCAGGTCCCGGGTCCACCGCAGCCGGCCGCCGTAGGCGACGGGCGGCAGGAAGACGGTGCCGAGGACGGGCACGCCGTGGCGGTGGGCGGCGTCCACGACGGGGGCGTTCGGCGCGAGGATCAGCCCCTCGCCGGACGAGCCGCCCCAGAAGACGAGTTCGTCGATGTACGCCCAGTGGGTCAGGGCGTAGTGGTCGGCGGTCGCCGAACCCTGTGACGGGTTGGACGAGGTCGGTCCGAAGGAGACCAGGGCCTGGACGCGGGCCTGCCCGGCGCGGGCCGTGGGATGGGCCGGCACCGGGGTGAAGCGCGCGGCGAGCGGCTCCGTGGCCGCGTTGAAGGGCAGGTCCGGGTCGGTGCCGGCCCGCCACTCCTTCAGGCTGCGCCAGGTGATGCCGGGGCCGGGGGTGCCGTCGGGCAGGGAGTCGGGGAACCAGTAGGCGGCGTACGGCCGGCCCGCCGCGGCCCCGGGGCGGGCGTGTGCCGGCCAGGCCTGGCCGGTCAGGGCCAGGGCGGCGCCGGCGGCGAGCAGGACGGTGCGTCGGGTCGGTCCGTCGGTGTTCACGAGCGGGTGCCTCCTTGGGTGGGGAGTACCTGTCCGGGCGTGACGACCTCGGTGATGCCGCGCGCGGCGAGGTGGCCGCGGTCCCGGGCGCGGGTGTCGAGGACGGTGGTCGGGCGGGCGCCGTCGGCGACGAGCCGGAAGAAGGCCTCGAAGACGGGGCCGCCGGGTGCGCAGCGGGAGCGCCGCCCCGGGTCGGCGGGGACGACGAGGGCGGTGGCGCGCGGCGCGGTGACGCGGGGCAGTGCGCGTTCCGAGCGGGCGGCGCGGGCCAGGACGGCGGCGACGTCCTTGGGGCGGCGGTCGTTGGTCAGCACGCCGAGGCCGTACTCCAGTTCCGGGAAGTCGGCGAGGCGCCGGGAGACGTCGTGGGAGCACCACCAGGTGACGCCCCACAGGCCGGGGCAGTCCAGGGCGGCGGCGACGGTGGCCTCGGTGAAGGCGGCGGCGTGCTCGGGCGGCACCAGGGGGGCGGGGGCGCCGACCTCCTGGAGCCAGACCGGGCGGTGCGGGTCGCCGGCCCAGGCCTTGCTCAGCTCGACCAGGTAGGCGGCGTGGTGCTCGGCGGGGACCGAGGCGTGGCCGTGGCGCTGGGCGGTGCCGTTGAACACCCAGGAGTGCACGGCCGTGACGGCGCCGAGGCGGGCGGCCTGGGCGGGGGTGAACGGCTGGTCGTCCTGGTACCAGGTGGCGTCGTACTCGGCGTGCAGGTGCATCCGGCCGGGGGCGCCCTTCTCGCAGGCGGCGAGCATCCGCTCCAGCCAGCCGTCGATCTCCTCGCCGGTGGCCCGGTCGGGGTCGGGGTGTGGTGCGGCGGAGAACTGGTTGACCTCGTTGCCGAGGGTCATGCCGAGGAAGTTCGGCCGACCGGCGAGGGCGGCGGCGAGGGTGTGCAGGTAGGCGGCCTGTCCCTCGATCACCTCGGGGTCGGTGAACAGGTTGCGCCGGTGCCAGGTGCGGGTCCACGCCGGGAGGAAGTCGAAGCTGCTCAGGTGGCCCTGGAGGCCGTCCACGGCGACGTCGAGGCCGCGTTCGGCGGCCGCGTCGACGAGGGCGAGGAGGTCCTCGACCGCGCGGGCGCGGATCAGGGAGCGGTTGGGCTGGAAGTAGGGCCACAGCGGGAAGACGCGGACGTGGTCGAGGCCGAGCGCTGCGATGGAGTCGAGGTCGGCGCGCACGGAGTCCAGGTCGAAGTCGAGCCAGTGGTGGAACCATCCCTCGCTCGGGGTGTAGTTGACGCCGAAGCGCACGGCAGGGGGCATGCGGTGTCCTTGGGGGTACGGGTGTCGGGGCGGCTGTCAGCCCTTGACGGCGCCCTCGCCGACCCCGCGGAAGAAGTACCGCTGGAGGCAGGCGAAGAGGACGATCAGCGGCGCCACGGCGATGATCGTGCCGGCGGCGACGAGGCGTTCGTCGTTGGCGAAGGTGCCGTGCAGGTAGTTGAGGCCGATCGTGAGGGTGAACTTGGAGGGGTCGCTGAGCACGATGAGCGGCCAGAGGAAGTCGTCCCAGGCGCCCATGAAGGCGAAGATCGCGACGACGGCGAGGGTGCCCCTGACCGACGGCAGGGCGATGCGCCAGAAGCGCTGCCAGACGTTGGCGCCGTCGACGTAGGCGGCCTCCTCGATCTCGTAGGGCAGGTTGAGGAAGGCGTTGCGCATCAGCAGGACGTTGAGAGCGCTGACGCAGCCGGGCAGCAGGACGCCGAGGAGGGTGTTGTTCAGGCCCAGCTCCCGCATCGTGGTGAACTGGGCGATGATGATGCCCTCCACTGGCACGAGCATCGCCAGGACGAACACCAGCGTGGTGACGCGCCGGCCGCGGTAGCGCAGCCGGGCCAGCGCGTAGCCGGCCAGGGCCGCGCCGACGCAGTTGGTGACGACGTTGGCGGTGGCGACCTTCAGCGAGTTCAGGGCGTAGTCCCAGACCGGGATGGTCTCGGAGACCCGTGCGTAGTTGTGCAGGGTGGGGTCGGCGGGGAGGAACCGCGGCGGGGAGCTGAAGATGTCCTCGGTCGGTCCCTTCAGCGAGGTCGACAGCTGCCACAGGAACGGGCCGATGGTCAGGGCCAGGACGGCGAGCAGCAGGGCGTAGCGCAGGGCGAGTTCCCAGCCCCGCACGCGGCGGCCGTGCTCGTCGGTGATCCTCGGCTCGCGGGCCGGCGCGGTCCTGGGGGTCCCGGCGGCCGGCGGGGCCTTCTCCACGACGCTCACGACTCCTCCCTCCGGTCGGCGCGCAGGACGAGCAGCATCAGGGCGACGGTGACGGCGAAGACGACGACGGAGATGGCGGAGGCGTAGCCGACCCGGCCGGTCAGGCCGGTGCCGGTGCGCTGCACCAGCATGACGAGGGTGGTGTCCTCGCCGGCCGGGCCGCCGCTGGGGCCGGCCATCAGGTACACCTCGGAGAACACCTTGAACGCGGCGACCGAGGACAGCGCGGCGACCAGGACCATGGTGGAGCGCACCGCGGGCACGGTGACGGTGAGGAAGCGGCGCACCGGGCCGGCGCCGTCGACCGCCGCCGCCTCGTGCAGTTCGCGCGGCACGTTGGCGAGCGCCGCCAAGTAGATGATCATGTAGTAGCCGAGGCCCTTCCAGACGGTGACGCCCATGGCGCTCAGCAGGATCAGCCACTGGTCGCCGAGGAAGCCGACCGGGCCGGCGCCGGCCGCCTCCAGCACCGAGTTGACCAGGCCGCGGTCGTCCAGCATCCACACCCAGATCAGGCCGACGACGACGATCGAGGCGACGACCGGGGTGTAGAAGGCGGAGCGGAAGAAGGTGATGCCGGGGATGTTCTTCTGCACCAGCAGGGCGAGCAGCAGCGGCAGCACGACCAGGGCGGGGACGACGCCGAGGACGTAGAGGGTGCTGTTGCGCAGGCCGGTCCAGAACATGTCGTCGTGGAGCAGCTCGCGGAAGTTGGCGAGGCCCACGAACTCGCCGGGCACCAGGGTGCGGCGGTCGGTGAAGGCGTTGACCAGGGTGGAGACGAACGGGTACAGGATGAACGCGCCGGTGATCAGCAGTCCGGGCGCGGCGAACAGCCAGGGACTGGTGGCCAGTTGCCGCCGCACGCGCCGGACCGGGCTCCCGGAGAGGGTGGGACTCGCCATGACGGGTCAGCCCTGCTGCCGCAGCAGCCGGTTGCAGGCCGTGACAGCGTTGTCGAGGGCTTCCTTCGGGCTCTTCTTGCCCTGGAGGGCCTTGGCCACCTCGTTGCGCAGCTCGGTCTTCATCTGCTCGCTGAACAGCACGGGCGTGTAGTTGACCGCGGTCTTCAGCGACTTGGCGGCGGCCACCCGGACTCGGGTGACGTCGGTGCCGTCCTCCTCGGTGAAGTACGGGTCGTCGAGGGAGCCGGCGGTGCTCGGGAAGATGGCGACCTTCTTGGCGAAGGACATCTGCTGCCGGGCTTCGGTGACGTGGTGGGCGAAGGCGACGGCGGCGGGCTTGCGGTCGCTCCGCGCGTTGACCATCACGCCCATCACGTACATGTTGACGTGACCGGTGCTGGTGATCTGGTCGGTGATGCCGATGTTCTCGTACAGGTTCGGGGCCTGCTTCTTGAAGGTGGCGAGGTCGAGCGCGCTGCCGGGGTTCATCGCGACGGCCCCGGTGAGGAACTTCTTGCCGGACGACTCCGGCGTCGCGGTCAGCGCCTGCCCGTCCAGGGCGCCCGCCTCGTACAGCTCCTTGTAGCGGGTGAGGAGTTCGACGCCCTTGGCGTCGTCGAAGGTGAAGGCGGTGCCCTCGTCGTTCATCAGGGGGACGCCGTAGCGGCCGAAGTCCTCGATGGTGGGCACGTTGGCGAGCGTGGCGACCTCACCGTCGGTCTTCTCCGCCATCCGCAGGGCCTGGTCGAAGAGTTCACCGTAGGTCCGCGGCGGATCGGCGGGGTCGAGGCCGGCCTTCTCGAACAGGGACTTGTTGTAGAACAGCGGCCCGGTGTTGAGGTACCAGGGGAAGGCGTACGTGCCGTCCAGGCCCGGTACCCGGTGGCTGGCCCAGGCGCCCTCCAGGTACTCCTTCTCGTACTGGGGCGCGGCCTTGTCCAGGTCGAGGGCGAGGCCCGCCTTGGCGAGCGGGGCGACGAGGTCCGGGGAGACGTTGACGACGTCGGGCAGGGTGCCGCCGGCGGCGTCGGCGCTGATCTTGTCGGCGTAGCCCTCGGCGGGCTGGTCGACCCACTTGACGTCGGTGCCGGGGTACTTCTTCTCGAAATCGGCGATCAGGTCCTCGAAGTACGTCTTGAAGTTGGCCCGCAGGTTCCAGGTCTGGAAGGTGATGTCGCCCTCGACCTTGCCGGAGGCGTCGGCCGAGCCGCCGCCGTCGCCCCCGGAGCCACAGGCGCTGAGCGGCAGCAGAAGGGCGGCGACGGCGACGGCGAGTGTTCTGCGTGAGGTGGGCACGGTGACACGTCTCCCTGGGCGGCGGTCGGCTGGATGCCAGCGCACCTTGCCGGGCGGTTCCGAGGAAAGTCAATGGATTCACCCGAACTAAAGAAATCTCTGCTTCATTAGTGCAGGTCGGAGCGGGTTCGGGGAGAGGATTGCCAAATCCCGCTAATGCGCTTTAGGCTCCTCGCACTCAAGCGCATTAGTGATCAGTCGAGGAAAGGGGCGACCATGCCGGCCAAGCGGCCCGCCGCGCGCCGGCCGACGATGAAGGACATCGCGCGCCGCGCGGGGGTCTCCGAGAGCGCCGTCTCCTTCGCGCTGAACGGCCGCCCGGGGGTCTCCGAGGTGACCCGGGACCGGGTGCGCCGGGTCGCCGAACAACTGGGCTGGCGGCCCAGCACCGCGGCCCGGGCGCTGTCCGGCGAGGGCGCGGCGACGGTCGGCTTCGTCCTGGCCCGGCCCCCGCACACGCTCGGCGTGGACTCGTTCTTCCTCCAGCTCGTCTCCGGCATCCAGGAGGTGCTGGCGGAGCGTCATCTGGGGCTGCTGTTCCAGGTGGCGGCGGACGTGGCGGACGAGTGCGCGGTCTACCGGCGGTGGTGGGCGGAGCACCGGGTGGACGGCGTGCTGGTGGTCGACCCGCGCTCGGCGGACCCGCGTCCGGACCTGCTGGACGAACTGGGCCTGCCCGCCGTGGTCATCGGCGGCGCGCCGGACGAGCGGCACCCGGGGCTGTCGACGGTGTGGGCGGACGACGCGGGTGCGATGGCCGCCCTGGTGGACGGGCTGTACGCCCGCGGCCACCGGCGGATCGCGCACATCGCCGGGCTGCCGGGCCTGGCGCACACCGAGCGCCGCATCCGCGCCCTGCGGGCCGAGGCGGAGCGGCGCGGCCTGACCGAGGTGCGGTCGGTGACGACGGACTACTCCGACGCCGAGGGCGCCGCCGTGACCCGCCGGGTCCTCCAGGCGCCCACCCCGCCGACCGCCCTGATCTACGACAACGACGTGATGGCCGTCGCCGGGGTCGCCGCCGCGGCCGAGCTGGGCTTCGCCGTGCCGGCCGACGTGTCGGTGGTCGCCTGGGAGGACTCGGCGCTGTGCCGCATGGTCAAGCCGTGGCTGTCCGCGCTCTCCCGGGACAGTGTGGAGTTCGGCCGCACGGCGGCCACGGAACTGACGGCCCTGCTGGACGGCGGCCCGGCCCGCACGGTCCGGGTACCGGTGCCCCGCCTGATCGAACGCGACAGCACCGGCCCGGCCCGCCGGCCCCGGGACGCCTGAACCCCGTCCGGCCACAGGATCGGCGGCCCGCCCGACGCCGGGGACGCCTGAACCCCACCCGCAGGCCCGGCGGCCCGCGCCTGCCGTGGGTCTCGACGCGGTGCCCTTGGCCAGGGCAGAGTGCTGCCTGCGTACCCACCAGTAGCCAGCCGCACCGCACCCGAGGAGCCTTCGTGACCCACTGGGCCGGCCGGACCGCCGTCGAGATCGCCGCCGCCGTGCGCGAGAAGCGCGTCACGCCCCGGGAGGTGGTGACCGAGCACCTCGCCCGCATCGAACGGCTCGACGCCGGACTCGGCGCCTTCCGCACCGTACGGGCCGAGGCGGCGCTCGCCGAGGCCGACGAGGTGGGCACCCGCCACGACCTGGCCGAACTGCCGCTGGCCGGCGTGCCGGTGGCGGTCAAGGACAACCTGGCGGTGCGCGGCGAGTCCCGCCGGGTCGGCTCGGCCGCGACGCCGGCCGCACCCGCCGGCGCCGACCACGTCACCGTCGCCCGGCTGCGCGCGGCCGGCGCGGTCGTGGTGGGGCTGACCAACGTCCCGGAGCTGTGCGTGTTCGGCACCACGGAGGGCGTGCACGGCACCGCCCGCAACCCGTGGGACCCGACGCGCACCGCGGGCGGTTCCTCGGGCGGCAGCGCCGCCGCGGTGGCCGCCGGCCTGGTGCCGGTCGCGCTCGGCAACGACGGCATGGGCTCGCTGCGCATACCGGCCGCCAACTGCGGTCTGGTCACCCTCAAGCCGGGCCACGGCGTGGTCCCGGCCGGCATCGGCGAGGGCGACTGGTTCGGCATGGCGGAGAACGGCCCGCTCGCCACGACCGTCGAGGACGCCCGGCTGCTGCTCACGGTCCTGGCCGGCGACGCCGCGCCCGGCCGGAGCGAGCCGGGCATGCGCCGGATCGCTGTCTCGCTGCGCAGCCCGATCGCCGGGGTCACCGTCAGCCGGCCGTACGCGGCCGCGGTGCGCGAGGCCGCCGAGGTGCTGATGAAGTGCGGCCACCAGGTCCGGCGGGCCGACCCGCCCTATCCGGCGACGCTGGGCCTGACCGCGCTCGTCCAGTGGACGGCGGGCACCTCCATGGACGCCCGGAGCCTGGACCCGCGGCTGCTGGCCCGGCGGACCCGGGTGCACGCGGCCGTGGGCCGGCGTCTGACCGGCACGGCCGCCGCGGGCCGCGGCAGGGAGCGGCTGCGCGCCCGCCTGGAGCCGTTCTTCGCCGAGTACGACGTGCTGCTCACCCCGGCCCTGGCCCGCCGCGGCCCCCGGGCCGCGCCCTGGCACGAGCGCGGCTGGCTGCGCAACATCGCGGCGAACACGGCGTACTCGCCGTTCACCCCGCCGTGGAACCTGACCGGCCGGCCCGCGATGTCGGTGCCGCTGGGCAGCCTGCCCTCGGGTGCGCCGTGCGCCGTCCAGCTGGTGGGCCGGCCGGGGTCGGAGGGTGAGCTGCTGGCGCTGGCGGAGCAGATCGAGCGGCTGCGCCCGTGGCGGCGGACGGCGCCTGCGCCCGCCGGAGGGGGTCTCACAGCGCCCGGTACATGATGTGCAGCCCGACCGGGCCGAGTCGCGGGTGCTCGAAGGCGTCCGGGACGGTGCCGAGGACCGTGAACCCGAGGGAGGTCCACAGGCGCACCGCGGGGTTGGTCTCGACGACGGCGTTGAAGACCATGCCGCGGTATCCGTCGTCCTTGGCGGCGGCCAGGACGTGTTCGGCGAGGGCGCGGCCCGCGCCGCGGCCCGCGTGCTCGGGGTCGACCATGAAGCCCGCGTTGGCGATGCGGGCGGCGGGGCCGCCGTAGTTGGGGGTGACGTAGGCGGAGGCGATGACGGTGCCGGAGTCGTCCTCGGCGACGAAGACCCGCTTGGCGGGGTTCATCCACAGCTCCCGGGCCCGCTCCTCGGGGGTGCCCGGGTCCCAGGCGTAGGTCTCGCCGGCGGCGACGATGCGGTGCCAGAACGGCCAGATGCGAGGCCAGTCGTCGGCCGTTGCTTCCCTGATCAGCATGGGCGTGAGTCTCGCACGCCCATGCCGTCGGCGATCGCTGGGGCGGCGTCAGTCCACGCTGGGCAGGATGTGCGGCTCGGCGAGGTCCTCCTCGTAGCCCGCCAGACGGATCGGGGCGGAGCGGGCCCACACGTCGAGGCTGCCGAGCTCTCCGGTGCGGCGGCCCGTACGTTCCGGGCGTTCCTTGGGGCGCTGATCGCTGTTCGAATTCTCCGGTGTCACCGCGCACTCCTTCTGTGTCGGTCACCCTCGGGCGTCGCCGGCCAGTCTGCTGTCCGTCGCCTGACGCCCGCTCGGGTCTCGGTCAAGAGCAGTTAGGGACGCGGTGGCGCCGGTAACTCGACTGGGAGGAGGCCGTTGTGCCCCGGCTCGTCCCATGACGGGCTGTGGGTGTGGGTAGGACCCGTGCTGCTGCCCGTCGGCTCCAGATTAACCAAATGAGCGGGGGTCCGCTCTATGGGGCTGAAAACATGGTGTAACCATCACGCGTCCTGCGGTGCGGAGTTGGGCCGTTCTTCACCGATTCGTCCCGCGACGCCCGGCACATGACTCACCCGATCGGCGCACATCACCGAGCGCGTCTGCGAACGTCGCAGGAGAGTTGATTGCGCAGTTCAAATGCCGTTGGCCGGGCCGCAAGCTCCTCATGGTCTGCTGACGGACCGCAAGGGCTGTCTCGCGGGAGGACCGACGCATGGAGCTGCGCAGCGTCGAGGAGCTGATGGACCTGCTGTACGCCTGCCGGGGCTCGCGCGGCCCGGCCGGGCCCGGCGGCGGACCGGCCGATCTGCACGACCACGCGCTGCGGACCGCCGCGCTGCTGCGCCGCAGCCGCCCCGCCGACAAGGAACTCCAGGTGGCGGGGCTGGTGCACCCCGTGGGCCGGCTGCTGTGGCCCGCCGACCCGGCCGGCGGCGCGGACCGCACGGCGGACGCGATACGCCCGCTGCTCGGCGAACGCGTCGCCGGACTGCTGCGCCTCCACCACCGGTCCGGCGCCCCGGCCGACGACGATCTGCTGCGGCTGCGCGAAGCGGGCGAGGAGGGCCGGGTCGCCGTCTTCGACGCGGGTGTCCTGGAGGACTGGCGCACGGTGCTGGAACTGCTCGCGGCACGGCAGTCGCGACTGGGGGCCGTCGACTGACCGCTCCGCGCCCCGGACCGCCCCGGCAAAGCGGGCGCGGGGCGCGTCTCACGGACCGCGCGAACGGAGCGTGCGCGAAGCGCCGTCGCGGCGGCCCGCCTACCACTTGCCCGGCGCGTAGTCCTTCAGGAAGACGCCGTACAGGTCCTCGCCCGACTCGCCGCGCACGATCGGGTCGTAGACCCGGGCCGCGCCGTCGACCAGGTCCAGCGGGGCGTGGAAGCCGGCCTCGGCGAGGCGGACCTTGTCGGGGTGCGGGCGCTCGTCGGTGATCCAGCCGGTGTCGACGGCCGTCATCAGGATGCCGTCCTTGTCGAACATCTCCTGCGCGCTGGTGCGCGTGAGCATGTTCAGGGCGGCCTTGGCCATGTTGGTGTGCGGGTGTCCGGCGCCCTTGTAGCCGCGGTTGAAGACGCCCTCCATGGCGGAGACGTTCACGATGTACGTCCGCCGGGACGGCGAGGCCGCCATCGCCGGGCGCAGCCGGCTGATCAGGATGAACGGCGCCGTGGAGTTGCACAGTTGCACCTCCAGCAGCTCGACCGGCGTGACCTCCTCCACGGTCTGGATCCAGCTGTTGGTGTCGTGCAGGTCGGGGACGAGTCCGCCGGCGTCGATGGCCGTGCCGGCCGCGATGCGCTCCAGGGACGCCGAGCCGGAGACCAGCGCCAGGTCGGTGACGTCCTGCGCGGTGAGCGCGCCGCCGCCCGCGATCGGCAGCTCGGCGACCGCGCCGGAGCCGAACGTCCCGATCACCTCGGCGGCGGGCAGCTCACCGGCGGGCAGCGGGCCGGACTCGGCGGCCAGCAGCTCGCTGTAGGCCTGCGGGGAGCGCCGTACGGTCTGGGCGGCGTTGTTGATCAGGATGTCCAGCGGGCCCTCGGCGGCGACCGAGTCGGCGAGGGCGACGACCTGGGCGGGGTCGCGCAGGTCGATGCCGACGATCTTCAGCCGGTGGATCCACTCGGCGCTGTCCGGCTGGGCCTTGAAGCGGCGGATCGCGTCGTTCGGGAAGCGCGTGGTGATCGTGGTGTGGGCGCCGTCGCGCAGCAGCCGCAGCGCGATGTACATGCCGATCTTGGCCCGGCCGCCGGTGAGCAGCGCCCGCTTGCCGGTGAGGTCGGCGCGGGCGTCGCGCCGGGTCCGGTTCTCGGCGGCGCAGGTCTGGCAGAGCTGGTGGTAGAAGTAGTCGACCTCGACGTAGCGCTGCTTGCAGACGTAGCAGGAGCGGGGGCGCTGGAGTATCCCCGCGATCGTGCCTTCCTCGGTGCGGGAGGAGGGCAGGATGCCCTCCGTCTCGTCGTCGATGCGCTGGGCGGAGCCCGTGGCCGTGGCCTCCGTGACCGCCTTGTCGTGGGCGGTCTTGGCGGCCCGGCGTTCCTGGCGGCGGCGCTGCTTGACCGTGCGGTAGATGTGCGAGGTGGCCCGGCGGACCAGGATCGCGTCCGGGTGGTCGACATCGAGCTGGTCGAGTTCCTCGAGCACGCTGAGGCAGACGGCCAGCCGTTCCGGGTCGATCCCGGGGCCGTGCCCGGACCCGGCCGCCCCGTCCGTGGTCGCCGAGCCGTCCTGTGTCACCGTCATCGCCGCTGCCGTTCCTTGGGTCACCCGTCGCGGCGCTCCGACTCGCGCCCGCTTTCGAACCGGGGATTTTACGCGAGCGCCGCGGCGGGCCGCCAAACCGGACCGGGACCGCCCAGGATCACCCGAGGGATCACCCGGCGTCCCCGGGCCGGAACACCCGGCGTCCCCGGACCGGACCGCCCGGGGATCAGGGGTCGCAGACGGTGATCAGCTCCGCCACCTCCTCCGACACGGCGCGGGCGAGGAGGTCGAGGTCCGGCACCGCGCGGGCGTCGGCGACCAGCCCGAAGTGCACCTGACCGCGGTACGTGGAGACGGCGACCGCCAGGGAGTGCCCGCGGGCCAGCGGCGCGAACGGGTAGACCTCGGTGAGCGGGTTCCCGCCGAGCCGCAGGCCGAGGCTGGGCAGCGGCACGCTGGTGACCAGGATGTCGAACCACAGCCGGGCGGCCCCGCCCACCAGCGGCCCGCCGAGCCGGTGACCGAGCGCCGGGACGTGGTCGGCGAGCAGCGCCACCGCGCCGGCGCCCCGGCCGGGCCCGGCGTCCTTGTTGCGGTCCATGGCGGAGCGGACCGCGCCGAGGCGGCCGAGCGGGTCCGGATCGGCGACCGGGAGCCGTATCAGGTACCCGGAGAGCCGGTTGCCGGGCGGCTGGGCGGAGCGCGGGCGCCGATTGGAGACGGGGATCAGGGCGCGCGGCAGGACGCCCTCGCTGCCGTCGCCGCGTGCGTCGAGCCAGCGGCGCAGCGCGCCGGCGACGACCGCGATGAGCACGTCGTTGACGGTGCCGCCCTCGGCCTTGCGGACGCGGTGCACGTCGTCCAGGTCGACGGCCACGCCCGCGGTGCGGCGGGTGCCGGAGGGCTCGGCGGTGAGCGCGGGCGAGGAGCGCACGTCGAGTCCGGACAGGGCCGCGCTGGCGCCGATGTCGAGGGCGCGGCCCGCGTCGCGGAGCGCGCCGCGCAGCAGCTCCGGCACGCGGCGCACATCGGGGAGCGGACCGCGGCGCGGCTCCTCGGGGCGGGGCCGGGGCGCGGGCATGTCGAGCGGGTCGAGGATGCCGGCGGCGAGGGTGAGCGCGCGCAGCCCGTCCGCCAGCGCGTGGTGGAACTTGAACAGCACGGCGAAGGACACCCCGTCCTCCCCCGGCAGCACATGGGCCTCCCACGGCGGCCGGTGGCGGTGGAGCGGGCGTTCCATGAGGCGCCCGGCGTCGGCCTGGAAGTCGGCCGTGGGGGCGTGCAGCCGGATGTGGTCGAGCGGGTCGAAGCCGGGGTCGGGTTCCCGGGCCGCGCCGCCGAAGGAGAACGGCCGGCGCAGGGCGAGCGGCGGCTGCCACACGTCCCGGATCCGCATCCGCAGTCCGGGCACCCCGGCGGCACGGGCGGCGAGCAGGTCGGCCGCGTGGGCGCCGGCGGTGGGGGAGCGCGCCGAGAAGATCCCGAGCGCACCGAGGTGCATGGGGTGCTCGGCGGATTCGATGTTCCAGAACGCCAGGTCGAGGGGAGCGAGCAGGTCAGGAGTCAAGGGCTTGCCTCGCGTCGACGAACGGATGGACCAGCAGTCAATCGCCCCTCGACGATTACGGTCAAGTACGATCAGGCTACGTACAGTTAACACCAGATTAAGTGCGGTCGCCGACCGCGGCGGTGGGACTCCTGAGGCGTGGGCGGCCTGATTCCGGCAGGTGGCGCCCGCCGTGGCGCTCATCCCCACCCGGACGGGCGCCCTCCGACCGTGCGTCCGGCGGGCAGGGGCCCGCCGGACGCAGGGGTGCTCAGCCGGCCGGGCAGCCGGCCGGGACGGGCTGCGAGGCGTCCCGGACGAGCGCCTCGTGCGCGGCCCGCATCCGCTGGACGTCGGGCTTGAGGACCTCGCGGTCGTAGGTCGTCAGCCCGTTCAGCTCGCCCTCGACGTCCGAGATCTGCGTGTAGACGGCGCCGTTGCTCCCCCGGCAGACCAGGGCGCGCACCTCGTCGAGCTTGGCCAGGTAGTCGTCGGTGTACGTGGCCGGGTCGACGTCCACGTACGACTGCTGCACCGACCAGGCGTGGCCGGGCACGGCGAGGCCCAGGCCGCCGTACTCGCCGCTGACCAGGGCGCGTTCGCCGTCCGGGCGGGGCGGCAGGGCGGGGCTGGGGTAGCCGTGCTCGTCCATGATGTCGCCGGCGTGCCCGTCGGCCCCGAGGTTGAGGCCGGACTGGTTGTTGACCAGACGGGTCGGGTCCCAGCGCTTGGCCTGGTCGGCGACCCGGCCGATGTCGTACTGGCCCCAGCCCTCGTTGAAGGTGACCCACATGATCACCGACGGGCTGCTGATGTGCTCGTCGATCATCTCCTTCATCTCGCGTTCGTACTGGGCACGCGCCTCGGCGTCCGGGTTCACCCCGGCCGTCATCGCGGGCATGTCCTGCCAGACGAGCAGGCCGAGCCTGTCCGCCCAGTAGAACCAGCGGTCGGGTTCGACCTTGATGTGCTTGCGCACGGAGTTGAAGCCGAGCTTCTTGTGCAGCTTCAGGTCGTACGCCAGCGCCTCGTCGGTGGGCGCGGTGTGCAGGCCGTCCGGCCAGAAGCCCTGGTCGAGGGTGGCCATGAGGAAGACGGGCTCGCCGTTGAGCATCGTGCGCGGCACGCCGTCCACCTTCTCGACGGCCACCGAGCGCATCCCGAAGTAGCTCTCCACCCGGTCGGCGCCGACCCGGACGTCCAGGTCGTAGAGGAACGGGTCGTCCGGCGACCACAGGCGCGGCTCGTGGATCCGCAGGGTGAGCGGCTCGCCGGTGCGCCCGCTCGCCGTGGCGACCTTGCGGCGTCCCTCGTACGCCGTCGCCGTGACCCGTACGCCGTCGCGCACGCCCTCGGGCTCGACGGTGAGGGTGCCGGCGTCGACGTCGGGGGTGAGCTTCAGTGAGTCGACGTGGTCGCGGGCGACGGGCTCCATCCAGACGGTCTGCCAGATGCCGGAGCTGGGCGTGTACCAGATGCCGCTCGGGTCCAGGCGCTGCTTGCCCAGCGGCGGGTTCTCGCCGCCGACCGCGTCGGTCGGGTCGTACACGCCGACGATCAGCTCCTGGGTGCGGCCGGGCTTCAGCGCCTCGGTGATGTCGGCGCTGAACTTGTCGTAGCCGCCCTGGTGCGCGGCGACCCGGTGCCCGTTGACGTACACCTCGCTCCGCCAGTCGACGGCGCCGAAGTTGAGCCGCAGCCGCTTGCCGGAGCCGATCCGCCAGTCGTCGGGGACGGTGAAGGTGCGGCGGTACCACATGCGGTCCTCGTGCCGCTGGATGCCGGAGAGCTGGGACTCCACCGGGTACGGGACGAGGATCCGCTCCTTGAGCGTCCGGCCGAACGGCGGCTGCTCGCCGGCCTCCGCGGCGGCGAACTGCCAGCGGCCGTTGAGGTTGCGCCACTCGTCGCGGGTCAGCTGCGGACGCGGGTACTCCGGGAGGGCGTTGCCGGGTCCGACCTCGTCGGCCCAGCGGGTGCGCAGCTCGTACGTGGAGTGGTTGGCGCCGCTGGTCCAGAAGGCGCTGACAACGTTGCCGTCGGCGGTGGACAGGCCGCCGTCGCCGTCGTAGCGGATGTCGGCGGTGCCGGGGGCGGTGCCGGACTTGTCGCCGACGACGGGTTCACCGAGGGCGACGAGGAGGGAGCGGGGGTCGGCCGGGTCGAGCCTCGCCTCGCCCAGGGGCCAGGCGGCGCCGCCGATCACCGCTTCGAGGTGGTCGGCGAGGCCGGCGGGGGGTGCGGCGAGGCGGTGCGGGAAGTCCAGCTTGAGGGTGCGGCCGGTGGCGAGGACGGTGGCCCCTGTGGCCCCGTCGTAGTCGAAGTCGTCGGGCAGGCGGAACGCCGACTGCGGGACGGGCTCCTTGGCGCCGCCGGGCGGGGTCCAGCGGACGTGCAGGTTGGAGCCGCCGTAGTGCTCGAAGTACTCCAGCTTGAAGTCGTAGGCCTGCCCGGCCGTCAGCTCGACCGGCGCCCCGGTCTGCTCCCGGTCCCAGTCGTCGACCCAGTGGTCGATCACCGGTTCGCCGTCGATCCAGAGGCGGAAGCCGTTGTCGCCGATGATCGAGAAGGTGTGGGGCCCGGTCTTCTCGGGGACGAGCTTGCCGGTCCAGCGGACGCTGACGTCGTCGGACCGACCGGTGGCGAAGTCCAGGCGCGGCTCCAGGTTGTCGAAGTCGAGCTGCCGGTCGAATCCGGTGGCCTTCAGTTCGTGGAAGTCGAAGGCGCCGGGGGCGGAGTGCGTGTAGTACTCGCCCTTCAGGCCGTGGACCTCGGCGGGGGCGTCGTCCGCCGCCTGCGCGGCCGGGACGGTGGTGAGTCCCGTGACGCCGAGCGCCGCGGCGAACAGCAGGGCGAGTCGGTCTCTGAGTCGTTTGGTGCGCACTGACCCTCTCCTCGTGGACGGGGTGGTGGCCGATGGCTCAGGGACATCGATGTCATACATCGATGTAACAGCAGTGGCATGACAGCATGGATTCCCCATCTCGTCCAGGGACATGACAACGGCCCCGGGGTCCTCCCGAACCCCGGGGCCGACGGCCACGCCCTCCGCCACCGCCGGTCGCTACGGCACCCGCCGGCCCTTCCCGAGGGCGATCACCCCGCCCCCCGAGACCGTGTACAACTCGGCGTCCCGTTCGGGGTTGACGCCGATCGTCGCCCCCGGCGGCACCTCGATGTTCTTGTCCAGCACGGCGCCGCGCACCACCGCGCCCCGCCCGATGTGCACGTTGTCGTGGAGCACCGAGCCCTGCACCACCGCGCCCGGGTCCACCACGACGCCCGGCGACAGCACCGACCGCGTCACCTGGCCCCGGATCAGGCACCCCGCGCTGATGATCGACTCGCTGGCGATGCCGCCGGCGTTGAACCGGGCCGGCGAGAGCTGGCCGGAGTGGGTGTAGATCGGCCAGTCGCGGTTGTACAGGTTGAAGGCGGGCCGCTCGGCGATCAGGTCCATGTGGGCCTCGTAGTAGGCGTCGAGCGTGCCGACGTCCCGCCAGTAGCCCTGGTCCCTGCTGGTCTCGCCGGGAACGTGGTTGTCACTGAAGTCGTACAGCGCGGCCTCGCCCCGGGCGGTGAGCTGGGGCAGGATCGAGCCGCCCATGTCGTGCACGGAGTTCTCGTCCTCGGCGTCCCGGTGCAGGGCCTCGATCAGGGCCTTGGTGGTGAAGAGGTAGTTGCCCATCGAGGCGAACACGCACTCGGGGTCGTCGGGCAGCCCGGGCGGGTCGGCGGGCTTCTCCAGGAACCGCTCGACCGTCCGGCCGTCGGAGCCCGGCGTGATCACGCCGAAGGACGACGACTCGGCGCGCGGCACCCGGATGCCGGCGACGGTCACGCCCGCGCCGGACTCGATGTGCTGGGCGAGCATCTGGCGCGGGTCCATGCGGTAGACGTGGTCGGCGCCGAAGACCGCGACGTACTCGGGCTGTTCGTCGTGCACCAGGTTCAGGGACTGGAGGATGGCGTCGGCGCTGCCCAGGTACCAGCGGGGGCCGAGGCGCTGCTGCGCCGGCACCGGGGTGACGTAGTTGCCGAGCAGGCTGGACATCCGCCAGGTGGTGGTGATGTGCCGGTCCAGCGAGTGCGACTTGTACTGCGTGAGCACGCAGATGCGCAGGATGTCGCCGTTGACCAGGTTGGACAGGACGAAGTCGACGAGCCGGTACGTCCCGCCGAAGGTGACCGCGGGTTTCGCGCGGTCCGCCGTGAGCGGCATCAGGCGCTTGCCCTCGCCGCCCGCCAGGACGATGCCGAGTACCGAAGGACCTCCACGCCGCATGGCCGCTCCCCTCACCCTCGCTGTGGCCCGTTGCCTGCCCGTGGGCCGTTCCGCCTACGCCTGTCGCGCCGAGCCCGTCGCGCCGGTCTCCGCGCCGCTGACTGCGCGCCGCTCTCGTCGCGCTAGGCCCGTCGCGCCCGTTCGAGGACGTTCTCGTACAGCCGGACCGTGTGGCGGGCCACCGCCTCCCAGCCGAACTCGCCCACCGCGCGCTCCCGGCCCGCCTCACCCATCCGCCGGGCGGCCTCCGGATCGCCCACGACCGCGTCGAGCGCCCGGGCGAGCCCCGCCTCGAAGTCGTCGTCCGCGTCGACGAGTACCCCCGTCTCCCCGTCCGCCACGACCTCGGGGATGCCGCCCACGCGGGAGGCCACGACCGGTGTGCCGCAGGCCATCGCCTCCAGGTTGACGATGCCGAGGGGCTCGTAGACCGAGGGGCAGACGAAGACGGCGGCGTGGGTGAGCAGCTGGATCACCTCCGCGCGCGGCAGCATCTGCGGAATCCAGTGCACCCCCGCGCGGGCCCGGCTCAGCTCCTGGTACAGCTCGCGGAACTCGCGGTCGATCTCGGGGGTGTCGGGCGCCCCCGCGCACAGCACGACCTGCACCCCGGGGTCGATGCCGCGCACGGCGCGCAGCAGGTGGGGCACGCCCTTCTGGCGGGTGATGCGGCCGACGAACAGCACGTACGGGCGGGAGCGGTCCAGGCCGGTCCGCTCCAGGGCCTCGGTGCCGTGGTCGGGGCGGTAGAGGGTGGTGTCGATGCCGTTGTGCACGACGTGCACCCGGTCTTTCTCCAGTGCCGGGTAGCAGGCGAGGATGTCCTCGCGCATGGCGGCGGAGACGGCGATCACCGCGTCGGCGGCCTCGAACGCGGTGCGTTCGGCCCAGCCGGAGAGCGCGTACCCGCCGCCGAGCTGCTCGGCCTTCCAGGGGCGCAGCGGCTCCAGGGAGTGGGCGGTGACCACGTGCGGCACACCGTGCAGGAGGCTCGCGAGGTGACCGCCGAGGTTGGCGTACCAGGTGTGCGAGTGGACCAGGTCGCGGTCCCGGAGGGCGGCGGCCATCGCCAGGTCCACCGAGAAGGTGCGCAGCGCGTCGTTGGCACCGTCGAGGACGGGCCAGGGACGGTGGCGCAGCACACCGGCGCCCTTCTCCGCCGTGCTCGCCTCGCCCCAGCAGTGCACGTCCAGGTCGACGAGGGCGGCGAGTTCCCGGGCGAGGAACTCCACGTGGACGCCCGCGCCGCCGTACACGTCCGGCGGGTACTCCCGGGTCAGCAGTCCCACTCGCACCCGGAACCTCCCGTGTTCGGCGGCTGGTCCCTTCATGGTCACTCAGGCGGGGCGCCGGGGGAAGAGCGCGGCGGGAGGCATCGCGGCGGCAGCGGGGACACGCGGGGGGGGCAGGAGCCGGGGACACATGGGGGGCAGGAGCCGGTGGCCGTCGCGTGCAGCGGCAGCGGGGCCCGTCGGAGGCGGGCACACCTTAGGGGGCCGCGGGGAGGGCCTCAGGGGTGTCCGCGCCGTTCCGCCCACCCTGGGGATGACCGGGGCCTCGTCGTACTCCATCGGCAGTAGGACCCAAAGAATGCTCTGGGACGACGACGGGAAGAGCACGGCACGGCAAGGTGTTGTTCATGGAAGCCGACCGTTCGCCGCGCCGGGCCGGGCAGACCGCGCTCAGCCCCCGCCTCACGCAGGGGAGACGCCGATGAGCGCCCTCGCGTTGTCCGTGCTCCTGTCGCTGGTCTCGGCCGTCGCCTACGCGGGCGGGGCGATCGTCCAGGAGCGCGTCGCGGTCTCCGCCCCGGACCAACCCTACGCGCCGCTGCGCCGGCCGGGCTGGTGGGCGGCCGTGGCACTGAACGGACTCGGCGGACTGCTGCACGTGGTCGCGCTCGCCTACGGCCCGCTCAGCGTGGTGCAGCCGCTGGGCGCGCTGACCATCGTCGTCGCGCTGCCCATGGCGGCGCTGTTCGTCGGTCGCCGGGCCGGGGCGACGGCCTGGCGGGGCGCGGTCATGGCGACGGTCGGCCTGGCCGGTCTGCTGTCCCTGGTCGGCGCCTCCGGCACACAGTCGCTGGACGCGGCCGAGCGCACGGCGGTGGCCGGTGTGACCGCCGCCGCGCTGGTGGCCCTGATGGTCGCGGCCCGTGCCGCGCACCGGCACACGGCGGTGCGCAGCATGCTGCTCGCGACGGCGTCCGGCGTCGCCTTCGGCATGTCCTCGGTGTTCACCAAGACCGTCGCGGTCGACTGGACCGGCGGGGTGACCGGAGCGGATCTGCCGTCCCTGGCCGTCATCGGGGTGCTGGCCACGGCCGGCATGCTGCTGTCGCAGGCCGCGTACCGGGACGCGGGTCTCGCCGCGCCGCTGGCCACGCTGACGGTGGTGAACCCGGTGGTGGCGGCGGCGGTCGGCATCACGATGTTCGGCGAAACCTTCCGCTACGGCACGACGGGTGCGGTGCTCGCTCTCAGCTGCGGTGCGGTGGCCGCGGGCGGGCTGATCCTGCTGACGACGGAGCGGATCGCCCGGACGGAGCGGGACGCCGCGGTGACGCCGTCCGCGGCGGCGCGGGCCTCGGCGGCGTACGCCTCCCGGGTGCCGGTCGAGGCCGTGCTGGCCGGGAGCGTGCTGTCCGGTTCCGGGCTCGCCGACGGCGTGCCCGGGCAGCGGGGCGCGGGGCCGGACGCGGAGGCGGTGCCGGGTCCGACGGCTGTGCTCCACGCCGACGCCGACGCCGATGCCGACATCGACGCGGACGCCGATGTCGCGGAGCCCGGCGGACCGGCCCTGCTCGTGCCGGACGTGCTGCCGGCGCGGATGCCCGGGGCCGAGGCGCCGGCGACCGTGCCCCCGATCTCGTACGGGCCGTTCTACGGCGGTCCGTACGTGCCGCTGCCGCTGCTCGATCCGCGCCGGGTGCGGGTCAGATCCTGACGCCGGCCGTGCCGCGCACGGCGGTTCAGATCCCGACGCCTCCGGCGCGCAGGTAGGCCACCGGGTCGATGTCCGTGCCGAAACCGGGCCCCGTCCGCACCTCGAAGTGCAGATGCGGGCCCGTGCTGTTGCCGGTGGACCCCGAGCGCCCGATGCGCTGCCCGGCGGTCACGCTCTGCCCGTCCTTCACGGAGATGGCCGACAGGTGGGCGTACTGGCTGTAGCGGCCGTCGGTGTGCCGGATCACCACCTGGTACCCGTACGATCCCGCCCAGCCGGCGCTGACCACGCTGCCCGGCGCGACCGACTTGACGGACGTGCCGGTGGGCACGGGGAAGTCGACGCCGGTGTGGTAGCCCTTCGACCAGGCGGAGCCCGCCTGCCGGTACGGCGTGCCGGTGGAGGCGTCGACGGGGGCGACGCGGGCGGAACGGCTGGTCTCCCGCGCCCGGGCCTGCGTCCGGTTCTCGGCCTTGGCCTCGGCATTCGCCTTGGATCTGGCCTCGGACTTGGTCTTCGCCTTCGCCTTGGGCTTGGCGGCGGATTCGGGCTTGGCGGCGGACTTGCCGGGCGCAGCCCCACCGCCGTCCACCCGCAGCCGCTGACCCGGCAGGATCAGATCGGGGTCGGCTCCGATGGCGGAGCGGTTGGCGGCGTAGAGACGCTGCCAGCCGCCGTCGACCCGCTGGTCGTCCGCGATGCCGGACAGCGTGTCGCCGGTGACGACCGTGTACATCCGGGCCTGGCCGGCACGGGACTGGGGTGTGGTCTGGGGGCGGACGTCGGCGACGCGCTGCTCCCGCTGCTCTTTCTTGTCCCCCTTGTCCCGGGTACCGTCCCCGCGGGCCTCCCCCTCCCGCGCCTTCTCCTCGCCGGCCGTCGAGGTGCCGGACGGCCGGATGTCGGGGGTGCCGCCGTCCCGGGTCAGTCCGGCCCGCACCGAACACACCGGCCAGGCGCGGGGCCCCTGCCCGTCGAGCACCTTCTCGGCGACGGCGATCTGCTGGTCCCGGGTCGCGAGATCCGCGCGCGGCGCGTACCGGGTTCCGCCGAAGGCCTCCCAGGTGGACTGGCTGAACTGAAGGCCGCCGTAGTAGCCGTTGCCGGTGTTGATGTCCCAGTCGTTGGTGGACTCGCACTCGGCGACGCGGTCCCAGGTCTCGGCGTCGGCCGCGTGGGCGGTGCCGGTCCCGATGAGCGGAAGCGCCATCCCGGCACCGCTCGCGGTGACGGTGAGCGAGGCGCGGTTGATCCTGTTCGGCTGGTACCGGCGGTGCCGGCCGCGTACGGCCATGAACGTCCCCCTCGACAATGCGTCAGGAGGGGCAAAAGTAAGCGCTGCGAACGAGCCACGACAAGACGGCAATCGGCCGCTTGGGGGCGCCAAGTGGCCGACGGCGGACGGCCCCTTGGGCCACGGGGCGCGGGCCCGTGCCCCGTGCGCGCCGGCGCACGCTGAGGCGACCGGCCCCTTCCGTGCGTACTGGAGTCCGTCGGTGGGAGAACCGCGGCGGGCCGGCGGCGACGTGCGGTCGGCGCACCGGCAGGTCACGATGGTCGACGGGCAGTACGGAGGGGCAGGGCAGTGCGCACGGGCAATACTGGCGAGCACGACCGGCACCACCCGGCCATCCGGGGCCGCCCCCGTCCACCTGGGCCGCCCGCGGCGGTCCAGGCCACCCCAGTTCGTCCAGGTCATCCCAGTCCGTCCAGGTCACCCAGGTCACGAGGAGCGAACCCCATGAGCAACACAGCGCAGATCGGCGTCACGGGACTCGCGGTCATGGGCCGCAATCTCGCCCGGAACTTCGCCCGCAACGGCTTCACGGTCGCGGTGCACAACCGGACGGCGTCGCGCACCCACGCGCTGGTGGAGGAGTTCGGCGACGAGGGCGACTTCGTCGCGGCCGGGACGGCGAAGGAGTTCGTGGCGGCACTGGAGCGACCGCGGCGGCTGGTCGTCATGGTGAAGGCGGGGGAGCCGACCGATGCGGTGATCGAGGAGTTCGCGCCGCTGCTGGAGCCCGGGGACATGATCATCGACGGCGGCAACGCGCACTTCGCGGACACCCGGCGCCGGGAGCGTGAGCTGCGGCAGCGGGGCATCCACTTCGTCGGCACGGGCATCTCCGGCGGCGAGGAGGGGGCTCTGCACGGCCCGAGCATCATGCCGGGCGGGTCACCGGAGTCGTACGAGTCGCTCGGGCCGATGCTGGAGAGGATCGCCGCCAAGGCGGCCGACGGCGCGCCCTGCGTGACCCATGTCGGCCCGGACGGCGCCGGCCACTTCGTGAAGATGGTGCACAACGGCATCGAGTACGCCGACATGCAGCTGATCGGTGAGGCCTACCAGCTGCTGCGCGATGTCGCCGGGTACTCCCCCGCCCGGATCGCGGAGATCTTCCGCACCTGGAACACGGGCCGGCTGGACTCCTACCTCATCGAGATCACTGCCGAGGTGCTGTCGCACGTGGACGCGGCGACGGGCCGTCCGTTCGTGGACGTGGTGCAGGACCGGGCGGAGCAGAAGGGCACGGGGCGCTGGACGGTGCAGATCGCGCTGGACCTCGGGGTGCCGGTGTCCGGCATCGCCGAGGCGGTCTTCGCGCGGTCGCTGTCGGGGCACGCGGTGCTGCGGGAGGCCTCCCGCGCACTGGCCGGGCCGAAGGCGTCGCCCCTGGGCGAGGCGGAGGCCGGCGCGTTCGCGGACCGGGTCGAGCAGGCGCTGTACGCGTCGAAGATCGTGTCGTACACACAGGGCTTCCACGAGATCGCGGCGGGCAGCGAGGAGTACGGCTGGGACATCGACCTGGGCGCGGTGTCCGCGATCTGGCGCGGCGGCTGCATCATCCGGGCCGCCTTCCTGGACCGCATCCGGGCCGCGTACGACGCGCGGCCGGACCTGCCGAGCCTGCTGGCCGACGAGACCTTCGCGCAGGAGATCGCCGCCGCGCAGGACGACTGGCGGGAGGTGCTGGTCGCGGCGACCCGCCAGGGCGTACCCACTCCCGGCTTCGCCGCCGCGCTCGCCTACTACGACGCCCTGCGCGCCGACCGGCTGCCGGCCGCGCTGACGCAGGGGCAGCGCGACTACTTCGGTGCGCACACCTACCGGCGGACGGACCGGGAGGGGTCGTTCCACACGCTGTGGGGCGGGGACCGGTCGGAGGTGACGGCGTAGGGAGCGGTGTCCAGGGCCGGCCGGGGCCGGCCCTGGCCGGCCAGGGTGGCTGGGGGCCGGCAGGTTCAGCCGACGGACGGCGGACGCGGGAAGCGGGACGCCGGACGCGGGGCCCGGATGCGGGGCTCGGACGCGGTCCCGGCGCGGCGCCCGGACGAGCGCGGGTAACGGACGAGGGTGGGTCGACGTGTCGCCTGTGCCTCAGCTGAGGGGTGGCCCCGGTTCCGGGTTCGGCACCGGCTCGGGGCCCGGCGGGATCGGGGACGGAGACGGCTCCGGCGGCCCCGGGTGCGGGGGCGGCGGGGCCGGGTGCGGTCCGGGGCCCGGAGGCGGGGGCGTCGGCTCGGGGCCGGGCCCGGGCGGGGGCGGCATCGGCTGCGGCCCCGGGTCCGGGGGCGGCGTCGGCTGGGGGGCGGGAGGCGGCTCCGGGGTCGGGACCGGGTGCGGCTCGGGGTGCTGGGGTTCGGGCCCCGGCGTGGGTCCCTGCGGAGCGGAGCCCGGCGTCGGTCCCTGCGGGGCGGAGCCCGGCGTGGGTCCCTGCGGGGCCGGGCCCGGGTGCGGGTTCGTCATGGCGCGTGTCCTCCGGCCAGTCGGTCGACATCGGCTCTGGACTACTCCCCCGCCTACCCGACGGCCGCGCGGCCACTCACCCGCCCGCATGAACGACGCGGGCCCAGGTGGACGACCGGAAAGCCGCCCGGCGGATCGACCAGGGCCGCACCCGGCCGGACGACGGGACGCTCAGAACCGCCCAGGGTGCGCCACGAGCGACGCCTTGGCCGCCCGCAGCAGCTCGGGGTCGGGCGCCGGGGCCTCGTCGGGGTGGCGTTCGGCCCACCTGACGACGTAGGGGCACAGCGGTGCGACGGGAACGCCCTCGCGGCGCGCGGCGGCGTACAGCTCGCGGGCCAGCGAACCGGCGATGCCCTTGCCCTCGTGGGCCGGCTCCACGACGGTGTGCACGGGGACCAGGGCTTGGCCGGGGGACTCCAGCACGAAGTACTCGATGCGGCCGACGGTCTCGTCCCCGGCCACCGCGGTCAGCCGGCCGACCGCCCGGTCGTCATGGATACGGATGTCGCTCACGGGCACGCTCCTCGTCCGGTCGTCCAGCCGTCCCTGCTCCGGGACCGGTGCGTGCACCGATCCCGGTCGCCCAGCCGCCCCTGCGCCCGGGGACAGGCTGCGCTCAGCGCGCCACGGCCTGCGGGCTGCGCTCCTGGTCCGAGCCCGGCACCGGCTCGGACGGGTCGGCGCCCAGGGCGACGACGCGGTTGTCGCGGTCCACGTGCACGACCCGCGGCTTCAGCGCCCGCGCCTCGGCGTCGGTGACCTGAGCGTAGCTGATGACGATCACCAGGTCGCCGGGGTGCACCAGGTGCGCGGCGGCGCCGTTGATCCCGATCACCCCGGACCCGCGCTCGCCCTCGATGACGTAGGTCTCCAGCCGGGCGCCGTTGGTGATGTCGACGATGTGCACGAGCTCACCGGGCAGCAGGTCGGCGGCGTCCAGCAGGTCGGCGTCGATGGTCACCGATCCCACGTAGTGCAGGTCGGCCTGGGTGACGGTGGCGCGGTGGATCTTGGACTTGAACATGGTGCGCAGCATGTTGAACTCCTGAGAGACGGCTCCCTGCCTGCTTTGTGCAGGTCAAAGGCGGTCTTCACTCTACAACTGGCACGCGCCCGACTCGAAGG
Organism: Streptomyces sp. NPDC031049; assembly: GCF_055571015.1. Taxonomy (NCBI): domain Bacteria; kingdom Bacillati; phylum Actinomycetota; class Actinomycetes; order Kitasatosporales; family Streptomycetaceae; genus Streptomyces; species Streptomyces sp. NPDC031049. Next base: position 121,807 of record NZ_JBVIGC010000007.1, on the reverse strand, counting down.
TTGTGAGGAACGTCGCTCCGCCCCGGTGAGCAGGACCTCGCCTCGCCGGCCTGTCCGACGGCCTATCAGGAGCCTGGGGGGCACACGGCAGGTCGGCGCCGCGAGGGGCCGCGAGGGGCCGCCCCCATGAACGCCCGTCCGGTCGGCCCGCAGTCGGCCGGTACAGTGCGCGGGACGGCAGCCCGGTCAGGGAGGGAAGCGTGACCGAGACCAGTAGCACCCGGCCCGCCGAAGGGGGCGCGCAGGCGCCGCGGTCGAGCCGGCTGTACCGCCTGTTGCGCTACGTCCCTCTGATCGCCCCCGTCCTGCTGTGGGCCGTGCCGTGCTGGGTGCTCCTGTACGCGGGACAGCACTGGCCGCTGCCCGTCGCGCTGGCCGGCACCGTGCTGTTCGTCCTCGGCCTCGTCGGTATGCCGCTCGCGATGGCGCGCGGCCACGGGCGACGCCAGCGGGACCGGGCGGCGATCGTCGGTGACACGCTGCTGGGCGTCGGCTGGGTACTGTTCACCTGGTCCGTTCTGCTCGGCGTCTTCCTGCGGCTCGTCCTGGCCGTGGCCGGTGTCGGCGAGAGTCAGGAACGGGCCCGGATCGTCACCTGGGCCGTCCTCGGTGTCACCGCCGTGCTGCTCGCCTGGGGGTACGCCGAGGCCCGCCGCGTGCCGCGCGTGCGCCGGCTCGACGTGCCGCTGCCGCGTCTGGGCGCCGGGCTGGACGGCCTGCGGGTCGTTCTGATCACCGACACCCACTACGGGCCGCTCGATCGCGCCGGCTGGTCGGCACGCGTGTGCGAGACCGTGAACACCCTGGACGCCGACCTGGTCTGCCACACCGGCGACATCGCCGACGGCACGGCCGAACGCCGCCGCGCCCAGGCCGCCCCGCTCGCGACCGTGCGGGCCACCCATGCCCGGGTCTACGTCACCGGCAACCACGAGTACTACAGCGAGGCCCAGGGCTGGGTCGACCTGATGGACGAGCTGGGCTGGGAGCCGCTGCGCAACCGCCACCTGCTGCTCGAACGCGGCGGCGACACCCTCGTGGTCGCCGGCGTGGACGACGTCACCGCCGAGTCCTCCGGCCTGACCGGCCACCGCGCCCACCTCGCCGGAGCCCTGAAGGGCGCCGACCCCGGCCTGCCCGTCCTGCTCCTGGCCCACCAGCCCAAGTTCATCGACCGCGCGGCGGCCGAAGGCGTCGACCTCCAGCTCTCCGGCCACACCCACGGCGGCCAGATCTGGCCCTTCCACCACCTGGTCCGCCTCGACCAGCCCGCCCTCGCCGGCCTCACCCGGCACGGCACCCGCACCCTGCTCTACACCAGCCGCGGCACCGGCTTCTGGGGCCCGCCGTTCCGCGTCTTCGCCCCCAGCGAGATCACCCTGCTCGTGCTCCGCTCCCCGCAGCTGCCCAGCTCGCCGTAACCCTGGGCGGCCCGACGCACCCGCCCGGAGGTGTCCTCGGGCCGTCTCCGGGCCAAGGTCTCGCTGCGGCCTGGTCCACGCCGGCGCCTTCCCTTCCGCTTCCCGGGCACGATCACCGGCCTCGCCGGTCAGGGCACGTCGACGTCGGTGTGCAGCACGTGGTGGTCCGAGCGCGGCGTCGGAGCCACGCGGTGGGCGAGGCGGACGACGCCCCGCAGGAAGACGTAGTCGAACTTGCTCTGCCAGTCGGTGGTCGGGGCGCAGGCGCCCGGACGCGACGGGTGGCACCGGGGGTCGGTGTCCGCGGCCAGTTCCCACATGCCGGCCAGCTCCGGGGCGTGCGGCACCGCGTTGAAGTCGCCGAGCACGATCGCGCGGTCGTACCGGGCGACCGCCGCGGCGAGCACGCGGGCCTGGTCCGCGCGGACCTCCTCCTGGCGTCGTTCGGCCAGGTGGGTGTTGAAGACCCGGACGGACCGGCCGTCCACCGTCGTGGTGACCGCCATGTACCCGCGGTCCTCGGATCCGCCGTCGGGGTACTCGACGTTGACGGGGTCCTCGGCCGGGGCCGCCGACAGGACGGCCTGGCCGAAGGCGCCCGGGCTCCACGGCAGTCCTCCGCAGCGGCCCCAGTTCCCGAGCACCGTTCCGTACTCGACGTGGTAGACCAGCCCGTGGAGGTTGCGCAGATGGTCCCGGATGCTCTCGACGTCCCGGACGCAGGCCTCCTGGAGGCCGATGACCTGGGGTGCGTGCCGGGCGATCTCCGCGGCCCGGTCCGCGTTGCTCCGGTCGCAGGGGTTGCAGAGGTTCCACGTCATGACCCGGTTCGGCACGACGTCCCCGGCGGCTTCGACGGGCAGTGATCCGGCGGAGGGAGTGACGCGTGCGCTGGGGCCGACGAGCACCGCACAGGCCATGATCAACGCGCCCACGAGCAGACGCGTGCTCCTGCCGGCCACCATCGTCTCCTCCGCCCCCTCCCCGTGCCGTCCGGGGTGTCCGCCTCGGCTCCCGTGCACGAGGTTATGCCGCCGAGGTGTCGGCTGCGCGTGAGGACGGCGAGTCGGCGCCCTTGCCGGAACGCCCGCCGAGCACTTCGATGGCTTGCGCACGTACCCGTCGCCACACGTCCGTGTCCGTCACTGCACGCCCATACGCGTCACCGCACGTCCGTACGCATCACCACATGCCGTACGCGTCACCGCACGCCCGTACGCGTCACCACACGCCCGTACGCGTCACCACACCTCCGTGTCCGTCACCACAGGATGGAACGAGCATGTACGACTACGTCATCGTCGGCGCCGGGTCCGCGGGCTGCGTCCTCGCGGCGCGGCTGTCGGAGGACCCCGCTGTGCGGGTGGCCCTGATCGAGGCGGGGGGTCCCGACACCGCGCAGGAGATCCATGTTCCGGCGGCCTTCCCGCAGTTGTTCAAGTCCGGCCTCGACTGGGACCTCGACTCCGACCCGGAGCCGGGGATCGGCGGGCGGCGTGCCTACCTGCCGCGCGGCAGGACGTTCGGCGGGTGCAGCTCGATCAACGCGATGATCTACATCCGGGGCAGTCGCGCCGACTACGACGGCTGGGCGGCGGCCGGTGCCACCGGGTGGTCGTACGCCGAGGTGCTGCCGTACTTCAAGCGCGCGGAGGACAACGAGCGCGGCGAGGACGCCTTCCACGGCACCGGCGGGCCGATGGCCGTCAGCGACGGCAGGTCCGGGCACCCGCTCGCCTCGGCCTTCGTCCAGGCCGCGGTCCAGGCCGGGCACAAGCCGAACGACGACTTCAACGGCGACACCCAGTTCGGCGTCGGGCGCTACCAGCTGACCCAGCGGGGCGGGTTGCGGTGCAGCGCGGCCGTCGCCTATCTGCACCCCGCCCTCGGCCGGCCGAACCTCACCGTGCTGTCCTCGGCCCGCGCCCACCGGGTGGTGCTCGAGGGCGGCCGGGCCGGGGGCGTGGAGGTGGAGCGGGGCGGCACCGTGGACGTGGTCCGTGCCGGGCGCGAGGTGATCGTGTCGGCGGGTGCCTACGAGTCCCCGAAGCTGCTGATGCTGTCCGGCATCGGGCCCGCCGCCGCCCTGTCCGCCCTCGGCATCGAGGTCGTCCGCGACCTGCCGGTCGGCCAGGGGCTTCAGGACCACTACATGGCGCTGCTGAACCTCCGCACCGAGGTGGAGTCGCTGATCGGCGCGGCCACTCCGGAGAACGCCGCGCTGCTGGAGAACGAGGGGCGCGGCCCGCTGAGTTCCAACCTCGGTGAGGCCGGCGGCTTCTCCCGCAGCCGGGACGGCCTGACCGCTCCGGACGTGCAGTTCCACGCCGCTCCCGTGCTCTTCCACCAGGAGGGGCTCGGCCCGGTCGCCGAGCACGGCTTCGCCTTCGGGCCCTGCGTGCTCGCGCCGACCAGCCGGGGCGCGGTGACGCTGCGTTCCCCGCGCCCCGACGTCGCGCCCCGGATCGTGCACAACTACCTGATGACGCCCGAGGACCGGGAGTGTCTGGTGGCCGGCGTCCGGCTGGCCCTGGAGATCGCGGCGCGGCCGGCGGTGGCCGACGTCGTCACGGCGCCGTTCGACGTGCCGGCCGGGGAGTCCGACGCGGACCTCCTGTCCTGGGCGCAGCGGTCGGGGCAGACGCTGTACCACCCGACGTCGACCTGTGCCATCGGCCCGGTGGTCGACCCCGAGCTGCGCGTCCACGGCGTCGCGGGCCTGCGCGTCGTCGACGCCTCGGTGTTCCCGTCGGTGCCCCGCGGGAACACCCACGCGCCCACCGTCATGGTCGCGGAGAAGGCGGCCGATCTCATCAGGGCCTGATCGGGATCTGATCAAGGGGAGCCACGGCGTTGAAAGTTATTGACAGTCAGCTGATGGGGCATTGAAACTAACTGCCACCCAGCCTGCCCGTCGCGCAGGGCGTCCGCGACCGCGAAGGGGCCCGTATGACCACCCCGGTACACCAGCCGGTCGAGGGAGCCACCACGCCTCCCCGGGCGCGCAGGGCGCTGGTGGCGGGCTCGGTGGGGAACTTCATCGAGTGGTACGAGTTCGGCGTCTACGGCTACTTCGCCACCGTCATCGCCGCCAACTTCTTCACCCCCGACGGCGGGAGCGCCGTCGAGGGGCTCGTCAAGACGTACGCGTCCTTCGCGCTCGCGTTCTTCTTCCGCCCGGTCGGCGCGGCGGTCTTCGGGCGGGTGGGCGACCGGATCGGGCGGCGCCCGACGCTGATCCTCGTCGTGCTGCTCATGACCGTCGCCACCACCCTGATCGGCCTGCTGCCGACGTACGCCACCGTGGGTGCCGCGGCGCCCTGGCTGCTCACCTTCCTGCGGATCCTCCAGGGGCTGTCCGCGGGAGGGGAGTTCGGCGGCGCCGTGTCGATCATGACGGAGTTCGCCCCGCCCGGCAGGCGCGGCCTGTACGGGTCCTGGCAGTCCTTCACGGTGGCGCTCGGGCTGCTCGCCGGAGCGGGCGTGGCGGCCCTGCTCGCCACGGTGCTCAGCGAGGGGGACCTCGACGCGTGGGGGTGGCGGCTGCCGTTCCTGCTGACGCTGCCGCTGGGGCTCGGCGCCCTGTGGCTGCGCCTGCGGCTGGAGGAGACGCCCTCCTTCCGGCGGGCCGCCCCGGACCGGACCCCGGGCGCGGCGGGCACGCCGCCGACGGTCGCCACCGGCCCCGCGCCCGCGGTCGGGGGTGCCGCCGCCCCCGCGCCCCCGGCCGCCGCCCCCGCGCGCGAGGTCGCCAAGGCCATCGCGCTCGGCGCCGGGCGGCTGATGGGCTGGTCGGCGGCGGGCTACACCTTCCTCGTCGTCATGCCGTCCTATCTGCAGAGCACGCTGAACGCCACGTTCCAGCAGGCGCTGATCGCCACGGTCGTCGCCAATCTGGGCTTCGCCGTCTCCATCATCCCGGCGGGTGCGCTCAGCGACCGGATCGGGCGCCGCGCCGTGATGGTGGCCGGGGCGGTGCTCGTGGCGGTCCTCGCGTTCCCCCTGCTGGACCTGCTCCAGGACCCCGGCGCCTCGACGGCCGCCAAGGGCCTCGCGGTGTTCGCCGCGGGTGCCGTGGTCGGCCTGATGGCGGGGCCCGGGCCCGCGATGCTCGCCGAGATGTTCCCCACCACCGTCCGCTACACCGGTCTCGGTCTGGCGTACTCGCTGTCGAACGCGGTCTTCTCCGGATGCGCGGGCCTGATCATCACCGAGGCGATCGAACGGACCGGCGACATCGACATCCCGGCGTACTACGTGGTCGTCACCTGCGCCGTCAGCACCCTGGCCCTGCTCACCCTGCGCGGCGACGACCACCGCCGCGCGCTGCGCGACTGAGGGGGCCGGCGATGCGGGTCATCGGGCTGATGTCGGGAACGTCCCACGACGCGGTCGACGCCGCCGCGGCCGATCTCACGCTCCGGGGGGACACACTGCTGCTCAGGCCGCTGGGCATGGTGAGCGCCCCCTACCCGGAGGACCTGCGGGCCGCGCTGTCCGCCGCGCTGCCGCCGGCGCGGACCACCCTGCGGGAGGTGTGCCGGCTGGACACACGGATCGGCCAGGCCTTCGCCGAGCAGGCCGTCCGGGCCGACCGCGAACTGTGCGACGGACGCGCCGACCTCGTGGTCTCGCACGGCCAGACCGTCTACCACTGGGCCGAGCGGGGCCGGGTGCACGGCACCCTCCAGATCGGTTCGGCCGCCTGGATCGCCGAGGCCACCGGTCGCCCGGTCGTGTCCGACCTGCGCACCCGCGACGTCGCCGCCGGCGGTCAGGGCGCGCCCCTGGTGAGCGTCTTCGACGTCCTGTGGCTGCGCGACCGGCCCGGCGTGCCCGCCGCCCTGAACCTGGGCGGCATCGCGAACCTGACGGTGGCCGCCGGGGCGGCCGGGCCCCTCGCCTTCGACACCGGTCCCGCCAACGCCCTCGTCGACGCCGCCGTGCACGCCCTGACCGACGGGCGCCTGGACCACGACCGGGACGGCGCCCTCGCCGCCCGCGGCAGGGTCGACGAGGCGCTGCTGCGGCGGCTCCTCGACGAGCCGTACTACGCCGAGCCGCCGCCGAAGACGACCGGCAAGGAGGTGTTCCACTGGCCCTATCTGCGCCGGGCCCTGGCCGGGCGCGAGCGGCTCCCGGACGAGGACGTGGTGGCCACCGTCACCCGGCTCACCGCCCGCACGGTCGCCGACGCCGTCCGTTCGGCCGGCGCGAGCGAGGTCGTGGCCTCCGGCGGCGGCACCCGCAACCCGACGCTGATGGCCATGCTCCGCGCGGCACTGGACGGCGTCCCGCTGCGGACCTCGGACGACCTCGGGCTGCCGTCGGCGGCCAAGGAGGCCTGTGCCTTCGCCGTCCTGGGTTTCCTGACCGTGCACGGCCTGGCGGGTACGGTCCCGTCGTGCACCGGCGCCCGCCGGCCCAGCGTCCTGGGCTCGATCACGCCGGGCGACCGGGGCCTGCGCCTGCCGGAGCCGGCGGCGACCGCGCCCGTGCGCCTGCGCGTCGTACCGGACTGACCTCGCCCCGCGGGGCCCGGGTTCCCGGGCCGCCGTCGTGGCGGACGGCCGTGGTGCCGGCGTAGCGGCGGCCGGCCCGGACGCGCTCACGGGCCCGTCACCTGCGTCGGTTACGATCACCGGCGGCACATGTGTCCGATATGTGCCGCGGCGCGACCGCGTCCCGCCGGGCGCTCCGCCCGGGGCGGCGCGTCGCACCCCGCGCAGAGAACCCACGAGGGAGACCGATGATCTTCATCACCGCCAAGTTCCGCGTCCGTCCCGAGTACGCCGACCAGTGGCCCCGGATCGCGGCCGACTTCACCACGGCCACCCGTGCGGAGCCGGGCTGCCTGTGGTTCGACTGGTCCCGCAGCGTCGACGACCCCACGGAGTACGTGCTGGTCGAGGCGTTCCGCGACGACGAGGCGGGCGCGGCCCACGTGCAGTCCGAGCACTTCAAGGAGGCCCAGCGCACCCTGCCGCCCCACCTCGCCGAGACGCCCCGGATCGTCAACACCACGGTGCCGCAGGACGACTGGTCGCTGCTGGGCGAGATGAGCGTCGACGGGCAGGAGTGACGCACCGCGTCGGCAGCGGAAGGTGCGTCCGTGGTGGCGCCGGCGGGCGGTTCACCCGTGGCCGCGCCGGTGCAGCTTCAGGTCCGCGACGACGGGCCGGTGGTCGGACGCGTCCGTCGCCACGGTCCGGGCGCCGGTCACGGTGACGCCGGGCGAGACGGTCACGAAGTCGATGCGCTTGACGGGGCCGACCGCCGGGTACGTGCCCGTGCCGCCGGGAGCGGCGTCCCGCAGCTCCCGCCACAGCGGCGCCAGTTCCGGTGCCGTGGCCTCGGCGTTGAAGTCGCCGACCAGGACCTTCGGCCCGCGGTCGGCGGCCAGCACCCGGAGCATGTCCGCCACCTGGGCCGCGCGGATCGACGGGTCGGACCGGTAGTCCAGGTGCGTGGAGTACACGTGCACGTGCGAGCCCCGCACGTTCACCACCACCTCGGCGAAGCCCGGCGCCGGCGCCGGCACGGGGTGGGGCGTCTGGGTGGAGAGCCGGGTGATCTCGTGGTTCTCGGCCCCCAGCACCGGATACCGGCTCAGGACCGCCACGCCGTACTGGCGGCGCTGCCCGCCGTCGGACACCGGGTCCAGGTCGTAGATGGGCGCGAAGAACACCCGCATGCCCAACTCCTCGGCCAGCTCCCGGGCTTCGTCCACGAAGTCGCTGCGGGCACCCCAGTGGACGTCGACCTCCTGAAGACCGATCACGTCGGCGTCCAGGCCGCGCAGGGCCTCGGCGGTGCGGTCGAGATCGAAGACGCCGTCCTGGCCGGCCCCGGCATGGATGTTGTAGGTCGCCACCCGCAAGGGCACGGGCGGTGCCTGCTCCCCGGGGACACCGGTGTCCGCGGCCGTCGCCGGTGCGGCCAGCGCGAGCACGGCGGCGGCCAGCACGGCGATCGCCGCACGGCCGCGTCCGAGGGGACGTCGGATGCTGGGCTTCATGCCTTCTCCTGATCGGGCGGGGAGCGAAATCCTGGCCGGCGCGGTCTTTCTGACACCGGCTCACACACCCCTGGATTCTGCTCGGACGACGGCCCGCCCACTCCCGTCCGGGACACCCCGGGGCGGGGCCCGGCACCCGGCGCTCGGCGCGCGCGGCGCGCCGCCCCTCCTTGTCCTGCTATTTCCGGCCATAGTGGGGCGTCATGAGCACGGAATCCCTCGATCAGCCGGAGCCCGAGCCCCCGCACGACGCTCATGCCACAGGTGCACCCGACCGTCTCCTGGTCGGCATCGGCATGGCCGCCGTCGCCGCCGTGGTGCTGTGGGCCTGGCTCGGCGACGAGTCCTTCGACAGCGCCTCCACCACGAGCCTGGCGTGGGTCCTGGACAACTTCGGCTGGCTGTTCGTGGTCGCCGCGGACGTCTTCCTGGTCCTGTGCCTGGTGATCGCGTTCAGCCGGTTCGGCCGGATCAGACTGGGCAGGGACGACTCCGAGGCCGAGTTCGGGAACCTGGCCTGGATCGCGATGATGTTCAGCGCGGGCATGGGCATCGGCCTGATGTTCTACGGCGTCGGCGAGCCCCTCACGCACTACCTCGAACCGCCCCCGGCCAGCGATGCGCGCAGCCAGACACCGGACGCGGCGCGCACCGCCATGGAGTACTCGTTCTTCCACTGGACGCTCACCCCGTGGGCGATCTACGGGATCGTGGGGCTCGCGCTGGCGTACGCCACGTTCCGCAAGGGCCGGGGAAACCGGCTCAGCGCCGTGTTCGTGCCGCTCATCGGGGCCCGGCGCGCGGTGTCGTGGCAGGGCAAGGTGATCGATCTGCTGGCCGTCTTCGCGACCGTCTTCGGTACGGCGACGAGTCTGGGCCTGGGCGCCCTCCAGGTCGCCGAGGGGCTGGATCTCACGGTGGGCGTCGACGCCACCCGCTCCCTGGAGCTGATCATCATCGCGGCGCTGTCGGCGGCCTTCGTCGTCTCGGCCTTCTCGGGTCTGCACCGGGGCATCAAATGGCTGTCGACGCTCAACATCGTGCTCGCCGCGGCCCTGATGGCGTTCGTCTTCCTGCTCGGCCCCACCGTCTACATCCTGGACTCGATCCCGGCCTCGGTCGGCGGCTACCTCCAGAACCTGCTGCCGATGGCCACCCGCACCGGCGCCTTCTCCGACCACGCGTGGCTGGGCTCCTGGACCATCTTCTACTGGGCGTGGTGGCTGTCGTGGGCGCCGTTCGTGGGGACGTTCATCGCCCGCATCTCGCACGGCCGTTCCGTGCGTGAGTTCCTCGTCGGCGTGCTCCTGGTGCCGAGCGGTGCGACCGTGGTCTGGTTCTGCGTGATGGGAGGTTCGGCGCTCCGGCTGGACTCGACGGGAGCGGCGGACCTCACGGCCACGGTGGCGGACGGGGCGGAGGCGTCGCTGTTCGGGTTGCTGGACGCACTGCCGATCGGCACGGTCACGTCGGTCATCGCCATGATCCTGGTCATGACCTACTTCGTCACCAGCGCCGACTCGGCGTCCCTGGTGATGGGGTCGCTGACCAGCCGCGGGGCGCTGCACCCGCCGTCGTGGCTGGTGGTCGTGTGGGGCGTGCTGATGGCGTCGGTCGCGGCGGTGCTGCTGGTCGTCGGCGGGCTGAACTCGCTCCAGACCGCGACGATCCTGGTCGCGCTGCCGTTCGTGGTCGTCATGCTGCTGCTGTGCTGGGCCCTGCTGAAGGAGCTGCGGGAGGACCCGGGTGCCGGTCCCGCCCGGCACCACGCGCTGCACGGGCTGCGGGACGTCGTACGGACCATGGTCGGCGACGTCGTCACGGAGCAGACCACGGTGCGCCACCACCGGCTGCGCCGGGCGGCGAAGGCGCGCTCGGAGTCCGACGAGCAGACCTGACGCGGGCGCTGCCGGCGGCTCCGGTGCGGGCGCTGCCGGCGGCTCTGGCGTGAAGGTGTGAATGGTGGTTCACTTCTTTCATGGCCTACCGGAAGACCCCCGCTGAGATCCGTCGGCTGGAAGCCGCCCGGGACCACCTCGTCGCCTGTGCCACCGCCGTGGTCGCCGAGGTGGGCTGGGCGCAGGCCTCGGTGACGGCGGTCGCCGGGGCGGCCGGGATCGCGGCCGGCTCGGTCTACCAGCACTTCCCGTCGAAGGCGGCGCTCGCCGTCGAGGTGTTCCGGCGGGCGGCGGGACGTGAGGTCGAGGTGCTCGGCGAGGTGCTGCGCGGTGACGGCGATCCCGTCGAGCGGCTCGCCGCGGGCGTGCGGGTCTTCGCGCGCCGCGCGCTGGAGAACCGCGGCCTGGCCTACGCCCTGCTCGCTGCCCCGGCCGAGCCGGCGGTCGGCGCCGAGCGCCTGGACTTCCGGCGCCGCTACCGCGCCCTGTTCGCGGAGGTGGTCCGCGAGGGCATCGGGCACGGCACGCTCCCCGCGCAGAACGCGGAGGTCACGGCCGCCGCGCTGACCGGCGGGATCGGCGAGGTCCTCGTGGTGCCGCTCGGCGCGGCGGAGGACGGCGACACCGAGGCGCTGCTCGGCGAACTCACCGCCATGGCCCTGCGCTGCGCGGGCGCCGCCCCCGTCGCGCACCCGCGCTCCACCCCGTCGCACCACCCCGTCACCTCGGAGGCAGCCCCGTGACCGCACCCGCCGCACCCCGCAGCAACCCCACCGCCACGACCCACGAGGTGACCAACCAGCCCCCGCCGCTGACCGGGCACGACGTGGCCGACGACCCGGTCCTCCTGGAGGGCGTGCGCCGGGAGGGCGCCGCATGGTGCCTGGACGACCTGCACCGCATCGGCCGGCTGGCCGGCGGCGAGGAGGCGCAGCGCTGGGCCGAGGAGGCCAACCGCCACGAACCGGTGCTGCGCACCCACGACCGCTACGGCCACCGCGTCGACGAGGTCGACTTCCACCCCTCGTACCACGCCCTGATGAAGGTGGCGGTCGGCGAGGGCCTCGCCGGCGCGGCCTGGGCCGACGAGCGGGCCGGAGCCCATGTGGCGCGGGCCGCCGGGTTCATGGTGTGGAGCGCCACCGAGGCGGGACACGGCTGCCCGGTCTCCATGACGTACGCCGTGGTCCCCGCGCTGCGGCACGCGCCCGACCTGGCCAAGACCTACGAGCCCCTGCTGACCGGCCGGGTCTACGACCCCGGGCTGCGCACGCCCACCGACAAGCGCGGGCTGCTGGCCGGGATGGGCATGACGGAGAAGCAGGGCGGCTCGGACGTGCGCGCCAACACCACCGTCGCGGCCGAACGGCCCGACGGCACCTGGCGGCTGCGCGGGCACAAGTGGTTCACCAGCGCTCCGATGAACGACCTGTTCCTCGTGCTCGCCCAGGCGCCCGGAGGGCTGTCCTGCTTCCTGGTGCCGCGGGTCCTGCCCGACGGCAGCCGCAACACCTTCCGCATCCAGCGGCTGAAGGACAAGCTGGGCAACCGCTCCAACGCCAGCAGCGAGCCGGAGTTCGACGACACCGTGGCCTGGCTGGTCGGCGCCGAGGGCAAGGGGGTGCGCACCATCATCGAGATGGTGACCATGACCCGGCTCGACTGTGTGCTGGGCTCGGCCGCCGGCACCCGGACCGCGCTCGGCCAGGCCGCCCACCACGTCCGCCACCGCTCCGCGTTCGGCGCCCGGCTCATCGACCAGCCGCTCATGCGCAATGTGATCGCCGACCTGGGCGTCGAGTCCGAGGCGGCCACCACCCTGGCGCTGCGCCTGGCCGGGGCCGCCGACCGGGCGGCGCGCGGGGACGCGTCGGAGCGCGCCTTCCTGCGGTTCGCGACGGCCGTGGCCAAGTACTGGGTCTGCAAGCGCCAGCCCGCCGCCGTCGCCGAGGCGCTGGAGTGTCTCGGCGGCAACGGCTACGACGAGGCCTCCGGCATGCCGCGCCTGTACCGCGAGGCCCCGCTCAACGGCATCTGGGAGGGCTCGGGCAACGTCAGCGCGCTGGACATGCTGCGCGCGCTGGCCCGTGAGCCGGAGTCCCTGGACGTCTTCCGCGCCGAGATCGAGGCCGCCCTCGGCGCCGACCGCCGGCTGGACGCGGCCTGGCGGGGGCTGCGGGAGGAACTGGTGCTCACCGAGGACGCTCCGCTGCGGGCCCGGCGGGTCATCGAGCGTGCCGCGCTGGTGCTCCAGGGCTCCCTGCTCGTCCGGCACGCCCCGGCCGCCGTGGCGGACGCGTTCTGCGCGTCCCGGCTGGCCGGCGACCGCGGGCTGGCCTTCGGCACGCTCGCGCCGGACACGGACTTCGCGGGGGTGCTGGGACGGCTGCCCGCCTGAGCGCCGGCGCGGTCGTCCCGGTCAGTCCCGCCAGGACTCGGCGCCCGCGCCGCGCCACTCGATCAGCGAGGAGGCCAGCGCCTCGTCGGGGTCGAGATCGATCCCGACGCGGCGCACCAGGGCCACGACGTCCTCCAGGCTCGTCGCCACTCCCGCCGGCGCGCCCGCGACGGAGACCCGGCGGCCCGCGGCGTCGCCGGGCGGGTGCACGACCACGGGGGCGATCCGTCCGCGGCGCCCGCCGGGCGGCCGGGGGCACTCCCACGCTCCGGGCTCCGTGGCCCTCGTACGCCGCCTCGCGGACACGTCACCACCCTCCCGGTTTTCTTGCACAGTGCAAAGGTACCGCACCCGACCGGCGGTCCCGTCCGGCTCCGCGCCCGGCCTCCTCCCCGGCAATCCCGCGTCCGCGGAGGAGACATCGGCCCCCGGATGCCCCAGACTCTTAGGGAGACCGAGGTCGATCCCGCGCGAGAGGTCGGGCCTGTGCATGATGTGCCGTTCTGGTTGTGGGCCGTCTTCGCCGTCACGGTGGTGGTGTCCCTGGCGATCGATCTGCTGGCCCACCGGCAGGCCCACGTCATCGGCTTCAAGGAGGCCGCGGCCTGGAGCATGGTGTGGGTCGGGCTGGCGATCGCGTTCGGCGGTGTCGTCTTCGCCGTGGTCGGCACGTCGGCCGGGGTGGAGTACACGACGGCGTGGCTGCTGGAGAAGAGCCTGTCCGTCGACAACCTCTTCGTCTTCGCACTGATCTTCGGCTACTTCCGGGTCCCGCGCGCCTACCAGCACCGGGTGCTCTTCCTCGGCGTGCTCGGCGCCCTGATCTTCCGCGGTGTCTTCCTGGCCGCCGGTGTGGCGGTGGTGAGCCGCTTCACCGCCGTGCTGTTCGTCTTCGCGGCGATCCTCTTCTGGAGCACGTACAAGATCCTCAAGGAGGAGGACGACAGCTTCGACCCGGGCAAGAGCGTCGCCGTCCGCCTGCTGCGCAAGCTCGTCCCGGTGCGGGACGAGTACGCGGGGCCGCACTTCTTCGTCAAGGAGGCCGGCAAGCGCGTCGCCACGCCCCTGCTCGCGGTGGTCGCGGCCATCGAGGCCGCCGACCTGGTCTTCGCCGTGGACAGCGTGCCCGCCGTCCTGGCCGTCAGCAGCGACGCCTTCATCGTCTACACCAGCAACGCCTTCGCCATCCTCGGACTGCGCGCCCTGTACTTCCTGCTCGCGGGGCTGCTCGACCGCTTCCACTACCTCAGCAAGGGACTGGCGCTCATCCTGGCCTTCATCGGCGTCAAGCTGGTCCTCCAGGCCTGCCACAAGATCATCAGCCCCTCCGTGCCCGAGGTCCCCTCGCTGCTGAGTCTCGCCGTGATCGTGGTGGTCCTGGCCGTCTCCATCGGCCTGAGCATGACGCGGCCCCCGGCGAGAAGGAACCCGGAGGCGGCCGAGACGCCGGAGCAGGCCGAGGACTGATCTGCGTCAAGGGACTCCCAAAAGGGATTAAAGCGGCCGTAAAATGGGGGGCATGAACAGCGAGAGGCAACGTCCGGCCCCGGCTTCGTCCGGTGAGCATGTCTGCCCGGCCTGCAAGCAGCCCGTGGAAACGGTCGTGCACCGGCACAAGAGCATGGGCATCTACGTCCCGGCCTGGGGCCCAGGTCCCTGTCACAATCCCCGGTGCGAGAGGTACGAGCCGGAGATGGTGCCGCTGGACTCGGTGCGGAGCGCCCCACCCGGCGAGCGGCGCCGCGACACCGACCCCGGAACCGGGGCCGGAACCGGGGCCGACTGACCCGGCCGACCGACCCCGACCGACGGCCCCGCCCTGCCGACCGACCCGACCTACGGACCCGGTGGCCGGACCCGGCCCGGCCGGCGGACCCGGCCCGGCCGGCGGACCCGATCCGGCCGCGCCGGCCGGTCGGGGGGCCTGGTCGGCGTGATGCGCGGCCACGCGGCCGGCCGGCGTGATCGGGTGAGCCGGTCTGCCGGACCGCTGCGCGGGTCCGCTCACGCGGCCACGGCCCGCGCCGGCCGCTCCTGCGGCTGCCGGGCGAACTGCGTGCGGTACAGCTGCGCGTAGCGTCCCCCGGCGGCCAGCAGTTCCTCGTGCGTGCCCTGTTCCGCGATGCGGCCGTCCTCGACGACGAGGATCCGGTCCGCCGCGCGGACGGTGGACAGCCGGTGGGCGATGACCACGGCCGTACGCCCCTGGAGTGCCTCGGTGAGGGCCTCCTGCACGGCCGCCTCGGAGGTGTTGTCGAGGTGCGCGGTGGCCTCGTCGAGGATGACCACGCGCTGGCGGGCCAGGAGCAGCCGGGCGATGGTCATGCGCTGGCGCTCCCCGCCGGACAGCCGGTACCCGCGCTCGCCGACCACGGTGTCCAGGCCGTCCGGCAGCGACCGCACCAGCTCGTCCAGGCGGGCCCGCCGCAGGGCGTCCCACAGCTCCTCGTCACCGGCGTCCGGACGGGCGAGCAGCAGGTTGGCGCGGACGGTGTCGTGGAAGAGGTGACCGTCCTGGGTGACCATGCCGACGGTCCGGCGCAGCGACTCGGCGCTCAGGTCGCGCACGTCCACTCCCCCGATCCGCACGGCGCCCCCGTCGGTGTCGTACAGCCGCGGCAGCAGCTGCGCGATGGTCGACTTGCCGGCGCCGGAGGAGCCGACGAGGGCGACGGTGCGGCCGGCCTCGGCGCGGAAGGAGACGCCGTGCAGCACCTCGGCGCCGCCCCGGGTGTCCAGCGTGGCGACCTCCTCCAGGGAGGCGAGGGAGACCTTCTCGGCCGAGGGGTAGCCGAAGCGGACGTCATCGAACTCCACCGACACCGGGCCGTCGGGAACCGGGCGGGCGTCGGGCCGCTCCTCGATCAGCGGCCTGAGGTCGAGCACCTCGAAGACGCGCTCGAAGCTGACCAGCGCGCTCATGACCTCCACGCGCGCCCCGGCGAGCGCCGTGAGCGGCGCGTACATCCGGGTGAGCAGCAGGGCCAGCGCCACGACGGCGCCCGGCTCCAGGCTGCCGCGCAGGGCGAACCAGCCGCCGAGCCCGTAGACGAGGGCCAGGGCCAGGGCGGAGACCAGGGTCAGCGCGGTGATGAACGCCGCCTGCGCGGTGGCCGTGCGGACGCCGATGTCGGCGACCCGCCGGGCGCGCACCGCGAACTCGGCCGACTCCTCCTCCGGGCGGCCGAACAGCTTCACCAGTGTGGCGCCGGGCGCCGAGAAGCGCTCCGTCATCCTCGTGCCCATGGCGGCGTTGAGGGCGGCGGCCTCCCGCTGCATGCGGGCCATGCGGCTGCCCATCCGCCGGGCGGGCACGACGAACACCGGGAGCAGCACCAGCGCCAGCAGGGTGATCTGCCAGGACAGGGTGAGCATCACGGCCAGCGTCAGCACCAGGGTCACCAGGTTGCTGACCACGCCGGACAGGGTGTTGCTGAACGCCCGTTGCGCACCGATGACGTCGTTGTTGAGACGGGAGACCAGCGCGCCCGTACGCGTACGTGTGAAGAACGCGACCGGCATGCGCTGCACATGATCGAACACGGCCGTGCGCAGATCCAGGATGAGCCCCTCCCCGAGCGTCGCCGACAGCCGCCGGGAGAGGATGCCGAGCCCGGCCTCCACGACCGCGATGAGCGCGATGAGCAGAGCCAGGCGGACGACGGTGCCCTCGTCGCCGCCCGACACGATCGCGTCGACGACGCGGCCGGCCAGGACGGGCGTGGCGACGGCGAGCAGTGCGGTCACCACCCCGAGCAGCACGAACACGGCGATACGGCGGCGGTGCGGACGGGCGAAGGCGGCGATGCGGCGCAGGGTCGCGCGGGCGAAGGGGCGGCGGTCCTGCTCGGCGTTCATGACGCTGTGCAGCTGGGTCCATGCGGTCGTCTCCATGCTCATGCCGACGACGGTAGAACCTCAAGCTTTCTTGAGGTCAAGGGCCGGCCGCTGTCCGCTCGTAAGCCGCCGGTCCCGCCCGGGACATCGGCCGTTGGTGCGGCGCGGGCAGCCTCCTGGACCGTGACCGTCCGCCGAGTCCTCTGTCTGCTGCCGCTCGCGCTCGTCGCGGCGGTGGCGTGGCACAACCGGTCCGTGCTGGCCGACGGACTGGGCCAGTTGACCTCCGCCCGCTGGCCGTGGCTGCTGGCCGCGGGCGGCGCGACCTGTCTGACCTGGGTCGCCGCCGCCTGCACCCGGCAGGGCGCGGTGGTCGAGCGGCTGCCCGGCGGGCGACTGCTCGTGACCCAGTTCGCGGCGGGCGCCGCCAACCACATCCTGCCGTCGGGTCTGGGCGCGAGCGCGGTCAATCTGCGGTTCATGACGGTGTGCGGGCTGCCGCTCGCCCGTTCCTCGGCCGCGCTCGCCCTGTACCTGCTGGCGGAGAGCATCGGCCGGGTGGCGCTGCTGGGCGTCCTGCTGCTCGTCTTTCCCGACGCGCTGGGGCTCGGCGCGCTGCTGCCGGACGGGGCGGTCGGGCCCTTGCTGCTCGTCGCGGCGGTCGCGCTGCCGGTGGCGGCGGGCGCGCTGGCGTGCGTACGGCGGCTGCGCACGGCCGTCGTCTCCTTCCTGCGCACGGCACTCGGCGAGGCCCGCGCGGTGCACTCCCGGCCGGCCCGGGTGCTCGCCCTGTGGGGCGGTTCGCTGGCCTTCCCCGCCCTCCAGGCGACCGGACTGGTGCTGGTGGGGCGGGCCTTGAGCCTCGAGGTGCCGGCCGCGCACATGGCGGTCGCCTATCTGGCGGCGACGGTGGCCGTGGCGCTCGTGCCGACGCCGGGCGGCCTCGGCACGGTCGAGGCGGCGCTGATCGTGGCCCTGGTGGCGGCGGGCGGCCCGGCGGCGGTGGCCACGGCGGTGGTGCTGGCCTACCGGGTCATCACCGTCTGGCTGCCGATGCTGCCGGGCGCGCTGACGCTGGGGGCACTGATCCGGCTGAAGGTCGTCTGACGCTTGTCCGGGCGGTCTCGACGGTGGTCGCCCCGGGAGGCGCGGCCACCGGGCCGGACACCCGAGCCCCGTCACAGGCCCGCGCCCGGCCACTCGCCCGAGGCCAGCCAGGTGTGTACGGCCGCTGCCGCGCGGGCGCCCTCGCGGGCCGCCGTGGCGGCGGTCCCGGCCGGGTGCAGCACGCTGCCGACGGCGAACACGCCCGGCCGGGCGGTGCGCAGCGCGCCGTCCACGGCCGGGCCGCGGGTGCCGGGGTCGAGGGGGATGCCGCCGCTGCGCGCCAGGTCGTGCTCGGGGACGAAGTCGCCGGTGAAGACGACGGTGTCGCACGGCAGCGTCGCCGTGCGGCCGTCCCGGTGGCGCACGCGGACGCCCGACAGCCGCCGCCCGCCGAGGATCTCGGTGACCGTGGTGCCGGTGAGGAGCGGGACGCCGTGCCGCAGCCGCTCGTCCAGCGCCCGCACGACACCCGTCCGGGCCCGGGGCAGCTCCGTGACCAGGGCGACGACCTCGGCCCCGGCGGCCCGTAGGGTCCCGGCGGCGACGTAGGAGACGTCCTCGGCGCCGACCACCACCGCCCGGCTGCCGATCCGCTGCCCGAACAGGTGGACGGCCTGCTGGAGTTCGCCGGTGGTGTAGACGCCGGCCGGCCGGGTGCCGGGGACCAGGCGGGCGGCGCGGGGGCGTTCCCGGGCGCCGGTGGCGAGCACCACCGCCCGGGCGGTGACGGTTCCAGGGCCGCCGGGACCGGCGGTGGCCAGCGACCGCGGGCCCGCCCACTCCAGGGCGCCGACGCCCGTCCGCAGCACGGCCCCGGCACCCACCGCCGCCCGGACGGCCCGGCGGGCGTACGCCGGGCCGGTCCGCGGGTGCGGCGGGGTGCCGAAGCCGCGGTGCGGGCAGTACCGGGGCACGCCCCCGGCCGACTCCTCGCGTTCCAGTACCTCGACGCAGGCGCCGTCGGCCGCCAGCCGTGCCGCGGCGGCGAGGCCGCCGGGGCCGGCGCCCACCACGAGCACGTCGACGCGCCGGGTCATGCCGGCCCCCTTTCGAACAGCGCGCGGACCGCCGCCCCGCAGTGGAAGCCCTGGCAGCGGCCCGCCCGCGCGCGGGTGCGGCGGCGCAGTCCGTCGAGGTCGCGGGGCGGGACCGGGCCGGCGAGGGCGTCGCGGATCTCGCCACGGGAGACGTGCTCGCAGTGGCAGACCAGGACGCCGTACTCCGGGTCGGCGGCGACCAGTCCGGGACGCCGGCAGGGGCGCGGGGAGGCCGCGCCGAGGTCGGGCATCCGCACCGGCTCCGGCTCGCGCTCCGGACCGAGGTCCAGACCCGCGTCGGCGAGCAGCGCGGTGACGTGGCCGGCGATGGCGAGGGAGGCGGTCAGGCCGGTGGAGCGGATGCCGCCGACGGTGACGTACCTCCGCGACGGGTGGGTGCGGATGCGGTAGTCGTCGTGCTCGGTGGCGGCGCGCAGCCCGGCGTAGACGGCGGTGACCTCCTCCTCGACCAGGGCGGGCAGGATGCGGCGGCCCCGGGCGCGCAGCAGGGCGATGCCCTCGGCGGTGGAGCCGGTGGCCGACCTGTCGTCCAGGTCCTCGGCGGTGGGGCCGAGCAGCACGTTGCCGTGGACGGTGGGGGCGACCAGGACGCCCTTGCCCAGGGCGGTGGGGACGGGGAGCAGGATGTGCCGCACCAGGGGGCGGGCGGCCTTGTCGTAGACGAGGAGCTGGCCGCGGCGCGGGGTGACGGTGAAGTCGTGCAGCCCGAGCCGGGCGTCGAGCGTGTCGGCGTGCAGTCCGGCCGCGTTGACCAGCCATCGGGCGCGCAGCCGGCCGCGCGGTGTGTGCAGCACATGGGTGTCGTCCTGCCGGCGCACGTCCGCCACAGGGCAGTCGAGGTGCAGGTCGGCTCCGGCGCGCACGGCCTGGGTGGCGTACGCCAGCGTCGTCGTCCACGGGCAGACGATGCTCTCGCCGGGCACGTGCAGGGCGCCCAGCGCGCCGGGGCCGAGGTGGGGTTCGCGGGCGTAGAGGTCGTCGCGGCCGAGGAGGCGGGCGGCGTCGTACGCGTTGCGCCGGGCCTTGTCCGCCAGGGCCGGCAGGGCGGCGAGCTGCTCCTCGTCCCAGGCGACCAGCAGGGCGCCGACCGGTTCCAGGGCGATGCCGGACTCGGCGGCGTAGGCGGCGAGCGCGCGGGCGCCCTCGCGGACGAGCCGCGCCTCCAGGGAGCCGGGCACGGCGTCGAACCCGGTGTGCAGGATGGCGGTGTTGGCCTTGGACGTGCCCTCGCCGACGTCACCCCGGGCCTCGACGAGGGCGACGCGCAGCCCCGGGTGGTGGGCGAGCCGGCGGGCGATCGCGCAGCCGACCACGCCGGCGCCGACGACCGCCACGTCGTAGGGCCGCGGGGGCAGGGGCTCGCCCTGGACGGTGACCGTCACGCCGGGCCCCGGGTGATCGGCGCGCCCCGTCCGCGGGTGACCGTCATGCCGGCGTCCGGTCGAGCAGCGCGGCGACGGCGGTGCGGAAGCGGCCGAGGCGTTCGGCGGCCTCGCCTGCGGTGATGCGGGGTTCGTACACGGCGGCCGGTGTGCCGTCGGGCAGCGCCTCGGCGACCGTCAGGTCCGGTTCCGCGCCCAGCCGGGCCAGGACGCCGACGCCGAGGGCGGTGGCGTCGGCCAGGGCGGACACCTCCACGGGGCGTTGCAGCAGATCGGCCTGGGTCTGCATGAGCAGCGCCGAGCGGGTCAGTCCGCCGTCGGCGCGCAGCACGGTCAGCGGTGCCCCGAGGTCGGCCGCGGCGGCGTCGGCGAGTTCCACGACCTGGGCGGCCAGCCCCTCGCACAGGGCCCGGACCAGGTGGCCGGGCGTGGTGTCCAGGCCCAGTCCGGTGAGCGAGCCGCGCACGTCGCCCCGCCACCAGGGCGCGGCGAGCCCGGCGAGCGCCGGGACGAAGGTGACGCCGCCGCTGTCGGGCACGGCGCCGCCGACGCGGTCGAGGTCGGCGGCGCCGGTGATGACGCCGAGGTCGGTGAGCCAGCGCACGGCGGAGGCGGCCGTGTAGACCTGGCCGTCGAGGCAGTAGGCGGTGCGTCCGGCGAGCCGCCAGGCGACACAGCCGGCCAGGCCGACGGCGCTCCGGCGCGGGGTGTCGCCGGTGTGCGCGAGCAGGAACGCGCCGGTGCCGTAGGTGCACTTGGCGGTGCCGGCCGCGGTGACCCGCTGGGCGAGCAGGGCGGCCTGCTGGTCCACGGCGAGTCCGGTGAGCGGGAGTGCGGGGCCGAAGGCGGTGGTGGTGCCGGTCTCTTCGGCGTTGCCGACGACCTCGGGGAACCGTTCGCCGGCGAGGCCGTACAGCTCGCGGGCGCGCGGTGACCAGGTGGTGCCGTCCAGGTCGAGGAGCTGGGTGCGGGAGGCGGTCGCGGCGTCGGTGACGAAGGCGCCGGTGAGCCGGTGGACCAGCCAGGCGTCGGAGGTGGTGACGACGCCGTCGCGGGTGAGCCGGCGGCGTATCCACGCCATCTTGGGGGCGGCGAAGTACGGGTCCAGGGGCAGCCCGGTCAGCTCGCGCAACTCCTCGGCGTGCGGGGCCAGTTCGGCGCAGACGGTCTCGGCGCGGCGGTCCTGCCAGACGAGGGCGTCGGTCAGCGGGCGGCCCGTCGCCGGGTCCCAGGCGAGCACGGTCTCGCCCTGGTTGGCGAGTCCGAGGGCGGTGGCCGGTTCGCCGGCGTCGGCCAGGGCCTGCCGGCCGGCGTCGAGGACCGACCGGTACAGCTCCCCGGGGTCCACCTCGACCCGGCCGCCGGGCAGGTGGCGTGGGCGGACGGGGGCGAAGCCGGTGCCGATGACGCCGCGGTCCGGGCAGAGCACCAGGGCCTTGGTGCCGGACGTGCCCTGGTCGACGGCGAGCAGCGGTCCCCTGGCCAACGCACGCCTCCCGTTCCGGACGATCACCGAGCCTCAGCCTGCCGTCGCCGCACACACCCCGTCAAGCGGTGCTGACCGGCAGTCATATTCCTCTGGCAGCAGTGGTGTTGGCCGGAGATCGCCTTTCGGGGACTGGGGCCCGGCCCCCGCCCCTATAGTGACCGCCGACCACCGCACCGCTGCACCACCGCCCCCGGGGAGGGCTGTTGTCACTCCATCCTGCCGTCGTGCCCGTACCGCTCGCCGGGACGGGCGGGTGATGGCACGGGACGGAGCCCGACCCGCCTACGACCCCGCAGGCCACGACAGCGCGCTGCGCGCCGCCCTCCAGGAGGTGCGCACCGGCCGCTGGATGTCGATGCGCACGCTGCTGGAGCAGACCACGACCTGGTCGCAGTGGACGCGGCGCACCCAGGTGCTGGCGACCGCTGCGGCCGGCACGGACGTGGTGCGGGCCTGGCTCGGGGAGGAGCCGCACAGCGTGCCGGCCGCGGTGATGCACGCGCGCGTGGCCGTCGAACGCGCGCTGCGGGCGCACCGGGAGGAGCACCGCCGTACGCACGAACTGTGGCTGGAGGCCTGGCACGCGTGCGACGCGGCGACGCGGTCCGCCCCGTACGACCCGGTGCCGTGGGTGTGTCTGCTGGCGCTGGCCCGGCTGGACGGCGAACAGCGCTGGGCGGAGCACCGCATGGCGCCGCCGGAGCCGATGCTGCCCGCGGGCCCCTGGGGGCTGCTGGCCCGGGCGGACGAACGGGACCCGTTCAACCGCGAGGCACATCACCGGATGCTCCAGTTCCTGTACCCGCGCGGCGGTTCTGGGCGGCTGGCCGAGGCGGCCGGGTTCGCGCACTGGGCGGCCGGCGCGGCCCCGCCGGGTTCCGCGCTGCACGTCCTGCCGCTGTACGTGCGGGTCGAGCGCTACCGGCGCTCGGGCGGGCGGGCGGCGGCACTCGACCTGAACTGGGTGGCGGAGGACGCCACCCGTGAGGCCCGGCAGGCGTTCGACTCCTGGTTCCGGCTCGCGCCTCCCGCCGAGCGCTCGGTGCTGGACCTCAACCACCTGGCGCACGCCCTGTGGGGCGCCCTCCGCTTCGCCGAGGCGGCGGAGGTGTTCGACGCGCTGGGCCCCTATTGGACCCCGCTGCCCTGGGCGCTGCGCGTCACCGGGCCGCGCGATCCCGGCCGGGCCGTGGAGGTCTTCGCCCAGGCCCGGGCCCGCTGCCGGCCGGCCGGCCGCCGGTCCCGCTGAACGCCACACCCACCCCCCACCCTCTCGACGGAGGTCTCCGCATGCCCCGCACCCCCTCCTCACCGGCGCACGACGAGGAGCAGCGTCTGCGCGAACTGGGCTACCGGCCGGTGCTGGCCCGCCGCATGGGCGGCTTCGGCAACTTCGCGATCAGCTTCTCGGTGATCTCGATCCTGTCCGGCTGCATGACCCTGTACGGCTTCGGCCTGGGCACCGGCGGTCCCGCCGTGATGCTGTGGGGGTGGGCGGGCGTCGGCCTGTTCGTGCTGTGCGTGGGAATGGCGCTCGCCGAGGTCACCAGCGCCTACCCCACCTCCGGCGCCCTGTACTACATGGCCGACCGGCTCGGCGGCCGGCGCTGGGGCTGGTACACGGGCTGGCTGAACCTGCTGGGCCTGCTGGGCGCGATCGCCGGCATCGACTACGGGGCGGCGCTGTTCACCGGCGCCTTCCTCAACCTCCAGTGGGGCTTCGAGCCGACGCCGGAGAAGACGATGCTGATCTTCGTCGTGATCCTGCTGCTGCACGCCACGCTGAACCTCTTCGGGGTGCGGCTGGTCAGCGTGCTCAACTCGGTCAGCGTCTGGTGGCACCTGGCCGGCGTGGCGCTGATCGTCGGCGCGCTGGTGATCGTGCCCGACGACCACCGCTCACCGTCCTTCGTGTTCACGGAGTTCGTCAACGACACCGGCTGGGACAACCCGCTGTACGTGGCGGCGATCGGGCTGCTGCTCGCGCAGTACACCTTCTCCGGGTACGACGCCTCGGCCCATCTGTCGGAGGAGACCGCCAACGCCTCGGTGACGGCGGCGCGCGGCATCGTCCGGGCCATCTGGGTGTCGTGGATCGCGGGTTTCGTCCTGCTGGCCGGCCTGACCTTCGCCATCCAGGACTACGAGGCCACGCAGAACACCGCGACCGGGGTGCCGCCGGCCCAGATCCTGCTGGACGCACTGGGTACCGACGGGGCGAGCGCCCTGCTGCTGGTGGTGATCGTCGCCCAGTTGTTCTGCGGCAACGCCGAGGTCGCCGCCGCCAGCCGCATGGTGTTCGCCTTCAGCCGGGACGGTGCGCTGCCCGGCTCGGCCCTGTGGCGCCGGGTCTCGGCGCGCACCCGGACGCCGGTGGCCGCCGTGTGGCTGTCGGTGGGGGCCGCCTGTGTGCTGGCGCTGCCGTCCCTGTACTCGGCGACGGCGTACGGGGCGGTCACCGCGATCAACGTCATCGGGATCACCCCGGCCTACGCCATCCCGGTGCTGCTGCGGCTGCGGGCGGGCGACCGGTTCACGCCGGGGCCGTGGAACCTGGGCCGGTGGAGCCGGCCGGTCGGCTGGACCGCGGTGGTGTGGGTGGCGTTCGTCACGGTGCTGTTCTGCCTGCCGCAGTCGTCGCCGGTGACGGTGGACACGATGAACTACGCCTCCCTCGCCCTGTTGGCCGTCCTGGTCCTGGCCACGGTGTGGTGGTTCGTCGCCCGCCGCCGGTACGCGATCCCGACCACGGCGGCGTACGGCGACGACCGCGAGCAGGCGGAACTGGCCGAAGGCATCGTCTGAGGGCCGGGGCACGGTCCCCGTGGCGCGGGGCCCGGTCCTCGTGGTGCGGACCGCCCCCGCGGATGCGGCAGGATGAGGCCTCGCGCCGGTCGAACTCCTTTGCGGTATCCGGCGTTCGCACATCCCGGAATCGAGCAGGTGACGACGTGACGAAACTTCGCATCCGGCCGTCGGCGGGCATCCTCGCCGCATCCGCGCGCCACGGAGGTGACCGGTGAACGGCGACCTCACCGCGGACCACCTGGTCATGGCGGGGGTGGCCCTGGCCGCCGGCCTGCTGGCCGCGTTCCTGCTGCGGGTGCTGCTGCGCTGGCTGGCGAAACACGCCGACCGCACCCGCTGGAGCGGCGACGACGTGATCGTGGCCGCGCTGCGCACCGTGGTGCCGTGGGCGGCGGTCGCCGGCGGGGTGGCGGGTGCGGCGGCGGCGCTGCCGCTGACCCGGACGGTGCAGCACAACGTCAACCAGGTGCTGACGGTGCTGCTGATCTTCGTGGTGACGGTGTCGGCGGCCCGGGTGATCGCCGGGCTCGTGCGGACGCTGACGATGTCCCGGTCCGGAGTCGCCGGGTCCGCCACGATCTTCGTGAACATCACCCGGGTCCTGGTCCTGGCCATCGGTTTCCTGGTGGTGCTCCAGACCCTGGGCATCTCCATCGCGCCGCTGCTCACCGCCCTGGGCGTCGGTGGTCTGGCGGTCGCGCTGGCCCTCCAGGACACCCTCGCCAACCTCTTCGCGGGCATCCACATCCTCGCCGCGAAGACGGTGCAGCCCGGTGACTACATCCAGCTCAGCAGCGGTGAGGAGGGGTACGTCGAGGACATCAACTGGCGGCAGACCACCATCCGTGAGCTGTCCAACAACCTGGTGGTGATCCCGAACGGTCAGCTCGCCAAGTCGAACATGACCAATTTCATGCGCCCCGAGCAGAAGCTGACCATCCTGGTGCAGGCGGGCGTCGCCTACGACAGCGACCTGGAGCAGGTGGAGCGGGTCACCATGGAGGTCGTCTCCGAGGTGATGACCGAGATCGCCGGCGCCGTCCCGGACCACGAGCCCGCGGTGCGCTTCCACACGTTCGGCGACTCGCGGATCGGCTTCACGGTGATCCTGGGCGTGGGCGAGTTCAGCGACCAGTACCGGATCAAGCACGAGTTCATCAAGCGCCTGCACAAGCGGTACCGCGCGGAGGGCATCCGGATCCCGGCGCCCGCCCGCACCGTCGCGCTCCAGCAGGGGGCCGTGGTGCTGCCGCAGCAGCGGACCGGGGAGGCCGCCGACGTCCCGCACGCCGGGTTCGTCCGGAATCTCCCGGCGGACCCCAGTCGAGACGGCGTCGATCACGAGATATCTTGATGTCGAGCAATGTTGCAGACGTGGAGCGGAGCACCCGGTGACTGACTCGACCATCATCTATACGCACACCGACGAGGCCCCGGCCCTGGCGACGTATTCGTTCCTGCCGGTGATCCGGGCGTACGCCTCGCAGGCGGGCGTCCCCGTGGAGACGCGGGACATCTCGCTGGCCGGACGCATCATCGCCGTGTTCCCGGAGTACCTCACCGAGGACCAGCGCATCCCGGACGCCCTGGCGGAGCTCGGCGAGCTGGCCAAGACGCCCGCCGCCAACATCATCAAGCTGCCGAACATCTCGGCGTCCATCCCGCAGCTGAAGGCCGCCGTCGCCGAGCTCCAGGGCCAGGGCTACGCGCTGCCGGACTACCCGGACGACCCGAAGACCGACGAGGAGCGCGAGATCCGCGCCCGTTACGACAAGGTCAAGGGCTCCGCGGTCAACCCGGTCCTGCGCGAGGGCAACTCCGACCGGCGCGCCCCGGCCTCGGTGAAGAACTACGCCAAGTCCCACCCGCACCGCATGGGCGCCTGGACCGCCGAGTCGAAGACCAACGTGGCGACCATGGGCGTGGACGACTTCCGCTCCACCGAGAAGTCCGTGATCGTCGCCGAGGACGGCGCGCTGCGCATCGAACTCAAGGGCGACGACGGCTCCACCACCGTGCTGCGCGAGTCGGTACCGGTGAAGAAGGGCGAGGTCGTCGACGCCTCCGTGATGCGGGTCGCCGCGCTGCGGGAGTTCCTCACCGCGCAGGTCGCCCGCGCCAAGCAGGAGGGCGTGCTGTTCTCCGTGCACCTGAAGGCCACGATGATGAAGGTCTCCGACCCGATCATCTTCGGCCACGTGGTGCGCGCCTTCTTCCCGAAGACCTTCGCGAAGTACGGCGACAAGCTCGCCGCGGCCGGCCTCACCCCGAACGACGGCCTCGGCGGCATCTACAAGGGCCTCGAGGCCCTGCCGGAGGGCGCCGAGATCAAGGCCTCCTTCGACGCCGAGCTGGCCGAGGGCCCGGAGCTGGCGATGGTCGACTCCGACAAGGGCATCACCAACCTGCACGTCCCCTCCGACGTGATCATCGACGCCTCGATGCCGGCCATGATCCGCACCTCCGGCCACATGTGGGGCCCGGACGGCCAGGAGCACGACGCCCTCGCCGTCATCCCGGACTCCTCCTACGCCGGTGTGTACCAGGCCGTCATCGACGACTGCCGCGCCAACGGGGCCTACGACCCGTCGACCATGGGCTCCGTGCCGAACGTCGGCCTCATGGCGCAGAAGGCCGAGGAGTACGGCAGCCACGACAAGACCTTCGAGATCCCGGTCACCGGCACGGTCCGCCTGGTCGACCAGGCCGGCAACGCCGTCATCGAGCAGGCCGTGTCCGCCGGTGACATCTTCCGCGCCTGCCAGACCAAGGACGCGCCGATCAAGGACTGGGTGAAGCTGGCCGTCACCCGCGCCCGCGCCACCGGCGACCCGGCCGTCTTCTGGCTGGACGCCACCCGCGCCCACGACGCCAACCTGATCAAGAAGGTCGAGCAGTACCTGCCGGAGCACGACACCGAGGGCCTGGACATCAAGATCCTGTCCCCGGTCGAGGCCACCAAGCTGTCGGTGGAGCGCATCCGCCGCGGTGAGAACACCATCTCGGTGACCGGCAACGTGCTGCGCGACTACCTGACCGACCTGTTCCCGATCCTGGAGCTGGGCACCAGCGCCAAGATGCTGTCGGTCGTCCCGCTGATGGCGGGCGGCGGCCTGTTCGAGACCGGCGCCGGCGGCTCCGCGCCCAAGCACGTGCAGCAGCTGGTCAAGGAGAACTACCTGCGCTGGGACTCCCTGGGCGAGTTCTTCGCCCTGGTCCCGTCGCTGGAGAAGTACGCCGAGGTCACCGGCAACGCCCGCGCCAAGGTGCTGGCCGACGCCCTCGACCGCGCGACCGCGACCTTCCTCAACGAGGACAAGTCCCCGACCCGGCGCGTCGGCGGCATCGACAACCGCGGCAGCCACTTCTACCTGTCCCTGTACTGGGCGCAGGAGCTGGCGAAGCAGACCGACGACGCGGACCTGGCCAAGGCCTTCGCCCCGCTCGCCGAGAAGCTGTCCGCCGACGAGCAGAAGATCGTCGAGGAGCTGAACGCCGTCCAGGGCAAGCCGGCCGAGATCGGCGGCTACTACCAGCCCGACCCGGCCAAGGCCGCGGAGGTCATGCGCCCGTCCGCGACCTGGAACGAGGCCCTGGCGTCCCTGAGCTGACGCCCCGCCCCACCGTCTCCGCCCCGTCCGGCCTGGCTGCCGGGCGGGGCGGAGCCGTCCCGCCACCGACCCCGGAGCAGCCCGTGACCGACGCCCCGCCCTCCTTCGAACTCCTCCCGGGAGCCCCGGACTCCCCGGTGATCCTGCACGTCCCGCACTCCGCGCGCGAGATACCGGACGAGGTGCGGGCCGGCATCGTGCTGGACGACACCGGGCTGGAGCGGGAGCTGGACCACATCACCGACGCGCACACCGCCGAGATCGCCGAGGCGGCGGCCGGGCTGGCCGCCAAGCGGCCCTGGCGGTTCGTCAACCGGCTGTCCCGGCTGGTGGTCGACCCCGAGCGGTTCCCGGACGAGCGGGAGGAGATGACGGCCGTCGGGATGGGCGCCGTGTACACGCGGACCACGCACGGCGAGGTCCTGCGCTGCGCCGGTCTCGATCCCGAGCCGCTGATCGAGCGCTGGTTCCGGCCGTACGCGGCGGCCATGACCCGGGCGGTCGCGGACCGGCTCGCCGCCACCGGGCGGGCGGTGATCGTCGACGTGCACTCCTACCCCACCGAGCGGCTGCCCTACGAACTGCACGGCGACGGCCCGCGCCCGCCGGTCTGCCTGGGCACCGACGCCTTCCACACCTCGCCCGGGCTGCTCGCCGCCGCCCGGGAGGCGTTCGCGCCGTGCGGGGAGACCGGGCTGGACAGCCCGTTCGCCGGGGCGTACGTGCCGCTGGAGTTCCACGGGAAGCGGGCCGAGGTCGGCGCGCTGATGGTGGAGATCCGCCGGGACACCTACATGAGCGAGCCGGGCGGCCCCGCCGGTCCCGGACTCGCCCGCCTCGCCGGGTCGCTGGCGGCCCTGGTCGACGCCGTCTGCCGCTGACCGCCGGCCGGAGCACGGCTGGAGCACTCCCGCGCGACAGGCGGCCCGGGCGGCGGCCAGGGTGGGGACATGACCCAGGAGACCACCACGCTCACCGGCCACGCCCCTCCCCCGGTGCGGGACTGGCCCACCGTCGACCTGGACGGGACGACGTTCGACCCGCATCTCGCCGAACTGATGCGCGAGGGGCCGCTGACCCGCATCCGCCTGCCGCACGGCGAGGGCTGGGCGTGGCTGGCCACCCGGTACGAGGACGTGAAGCTGATCACCAACGACCCGCGGTTCGGGCGGGCGGAGGTGACCCGGCGCCAGGTGACCCGGATGGCGCCGCACTTCAAGCCGCGGCCCGGCTCCCTCGCCTTCGCCGACCAGCCCGACCACAACCGGCTGCGCCGGGCCGTCGCCGGGGCGTTCACGGTCGGCGCGATGAAACGGCTGCGGCCCCGGGCGCAGGACGTCCTCGACGGCCTGGTGGACGGGGTGGTCCGGGACGGGCCGCCGGCCGACCTGGTCGAGCGGGTCCTCGAACCGTTCCCGATCGCCGTCGTCAGCGAGGTCATGGGGGTCCCGGACGCCGACCGCGAGCGGGTGCACGCATGGACCCGGGAGATCATCTCCACCACCGGGGCGGAGGCCGCCGAGCGGGCCAAGAACGGGCTGTACGGCTGGATCACCGAGACCGTCCGGGCCCGCGCCGGCAGCGACGGCGAGGACGTGTACTCCCGGCTCGGCGCCGCCGTGGCCCGCGGCGAGGTCGCCGAGGAGGAGGCGATCGGGCTCGCCGGGCCGTTGCAGATCGGCGGCGAGGCCGTCACCCACAACTGCGGGCAGATGCTGTACCTGCTGCTCACCCGGCCCGAGCTGATGCGGCGGATGCGCGAGCGGCCCGGGGAGCGCGGCGCGGCCCTGGACGAGCTGCTGCGCTGGATCCCGCACCGCTCCTCCGTGGGCCTGGCCCGCATCGCCCTGGAGGACGTCGAGCTGCACGGCCACCGGATCGCCGCGGGCGAGGCGGTGTACGTCTCCTATCTGGCCGCCAACCGCGACCCGGACATCTTCCCCGACCCCGACGCCATCGACGCCGGCCGGGACCCCAACCCGCACCTGGCCTTCGGCAACGGGCCGCACTACTGCACCGGTGCGGTGCTGGCCCGGATGCAGCTGGAGCTGCTCGTCGACACCCTGCTCGACCGGCTGCCGGGACTGCGCCTCGCGGTCACCGCCGACCAGGTCGAATGGCGCCGCAAGACCATGATCCGCGGCCCGCGCACGCTGCCCTGCGCCTGGTAGCCCCGAGCGGCCGGGAACCCACGGTCGCCTGCGCGGCGGCACCCACGGCCCCGCCCGTCGGGTGCCGTCAGGCCCGCAGCCACTCGGTGACGACCAGTTCGCCGCCGGCCCGCAGCCGCAGCGCGAACGGGCCGGACGGCGGTGCCGCGCCGGTGAACCGGCCCAGGTCGTCCGCCGTGAGCGAGCCGACGGCCTGCGGTCCGCTCAGCACCTCGATCCGGGCCGGCCCGGGCGGCAGCAGCTGCCCGATCAGCCCCTCCTCGGTCACCTCGACGTCGATCGTCAGCTCGCCCGCGCTGAACGTCAGCATCCGCGGCGGGTCCTCCTCGCCCCGTACCGGGATGCCGTCCACCAGCGAGTCGAAGGTCAGCTCGGCGAGCCGGGCGTCCAGGTCGTGCAGGGCGTAGGCGTCGACGGCGATCCGGCTCAGCTCGGCCGGCACGGGGTCGAGGATCGCGGCGGCCTGCCGCAGCTCCTCCTCCAGCAGCCCGTCGCCGAACTCGCCGTCGTGGGACACCCCGTCAGGGAACCCCTCGTCGTGGAACACCCCGTCGTCGGCGAGGCCGTCGCCGTCGTGTGCGTCGCTCAGGTCGCTCATCCCGTCCCCCGTGCCTGAAGCCGGTCGCGCAGACGGCGCAGACAGCGCTGGCGCGTCGGCCCGATGCTGCCCACGGCGATGCCCAGCGCCGCCGACACCTCCTGATAGCTGGGCGGCGGCGACGCCATTAGCACGCGCAGCAACTGCCTGCACCGCTCGCCCAGCTCCTCGAACTCCTGCCACAGCCGCCGGATGCGTTCGCTCTCGGCGGCGGCCTCCTCCGAGTCCAGCACGGACTCCTCCGGCGTACGGTCCTCGCTGACCCGGTCCAGCAGCTGCGGATCGTCGGTCGGCGTCCAGCGCCGCGCCGCCCGGAGCACCTTCAGCGACTCGTGCCGCGCGGTGCTCGCCAGCCAGGACCCGGCCTTGTCCGGCTCCCGGATCCGCCCCAGGTGCTGGGCGAAGCGGAACCAGGCGGTCTGATAGACCTCGTGCGCGTCCGCGTCGGAGAGCCCGTGCGCGCGCACCACGGACCACACCAGCGGGCCGAGCCCTTCCACCAGTGCCTTCCACGCCGCCGCGTCACCGTCGGCGGCGGACTGGACGAGCGCCCCGACAGCGTCACGTTCCACGGTCCCACCCCTCGTGTACGACTCGTCATCGTACGCCGTGGAGAGGGCCGTTCCGCCTCGCGCGACGGTGCTCATGCCCCGGTGGCCGGCGGGTCGGCGGGGCCGGGCCGCCAGGTCGGCGGCAGCAGTGCCGGCACATGGGCGCCGCGCACCTCCGCGTAGTCGGTGCCGGCCGCGAGGAGCTGCTTGCGGGCGGCGCGCGGGGCGGTCTCCTTGTGCGCGCTCATGTGGGCGGCGACCATACCGGCGACCAGCGGCGTGGCGAACGAGGTGCCGCTCCACTGGGCGTGCCCCTCGAACATCACCTGGTCCGGTTTGGCGGGCGGCTCGCCCGGGTCGCTCAGGACGCCGGTGTGCGGCGGGAACTGGCAGGTGCAGGCGTAGCCGAAGCCGTAGCGGCAGGCGTCGTACGTGGAGTGCTGGTAGACGTACGGGACGGGGGTGGTGAAGCCGGTGAGGGCGCTGGTGAGCCGCTCGCCGGGGGCGTACACCTTCACCCAGCCGCCGTGGTTGGTGAAGCAGGCGCCGAACTCGCCGTCGGTGCGCAGCGCGCCGACCGACAGCACGGCGCCCTGCCAGCCGGGCAGGTCGGCGTAGGCGGCGGGCCAGAAGGGGGTGGCGCTGGCGTTGTTGCCGGCGGCGGCGACGAGCAGCGTGCCCTGGTCGCGCAGTTCCTCCATGAAGGCGTGGACGCCGAGCAGGCCGTCGGTGCGGCCGTTGGAGGTGCCGGCGGAGAGGCTGATGACGTCGGGCCAGCCGTCGCGGTCGACGGCCTCGAAGAGCTTCTCGCCGAACTCGTCCTCCAGGATCGCCCCGGCGTCGTTGAGGGTGTTGCGCACGGTGATGTCGGTGTTGGGCGCGACGGCCGCCAGCAGCCCGGCGATGAAGGTGCCGTGGCCGACGTACTGCCGGAGCACGCCGTCCTCGTCGCACTCCTCGGTCTGGAGGTCGCCGTCGGTGTGCGCCAGCAGCGGGCAGGACCGGTAGTCGCGCATGAGGCCGGTGTCGATGACGAGGACGCCGACCGCGGAGTCGGCCGAGTGAGGGGTGGTGTCGGGTGCCGGGTTGGGCGGCTCGCTGAGCGGGACGGGCACGGGTTCGTCGCCGGGGCAGGCGTTGACCGCGATGGACACCACGTGGTTGCGGCTGATCAGCCGGCGGCCCGCCCGGCCCTCGAAGGACCGCAGCGAGCGCAGGGCGTTGGCGACGGCCCGGTCGCCGCCCGCCTCGCCCTCGCCGGGGTCGCCGACCCGGATGCGGGTGATGCCGGTGCGGTTGGTCTCGGGGCCCGCCCGGCGCACCTGGTCCGCGCTCAGTCCGGCGAACGTCGTGAAGTGCTCGCGCACCGTGTCCTCGACGAGGCGGGCCTCCTCGCCGTCGCGGGCGAGGACGACGCCCTTCTCGTAGAGGAACTCGGCGGAGTCGTCCGGGCCCATCGCCAGGGGGACGTCGGGCATCGAGCGCTGTATCTGGTCGAACTGCTCACGGAAGCGGTGTGGTGCCATGGGCGGTTCCTCCCACTGAGGCGACGGCTGTCGCGGCGCGGTCGTCAATCAGAGCCCGGGGGTGGCTGATTGATACAGACACCGCCCTGTGGCACACGGTTGCGGAGCACTACCATCCGTTGCGTGACCGCGGGAAGCGAATCGGTGCCGGACCTGCTCCCGATGGTGTTCGCCGCACCGAACGAGGCCCGGGCGCGGGCCGAGGAAGTGCTCGCCGCGCGGCCGGGGCCGCTGCACGCCTCCGTGGCCCACCAGGTGATCGGCATCTGGCAGCGGGACTTCGGCGACACCCGGCTGGCCCTGTCCCATCTGCGGCGCGCCCGCGCTCTCGCCGCCCGCGCCGGCTCCGCCGACCGCGAGGCGGACGTGCTGGCCACGCTCGGGGTCGCGCTGGTGCACACCGGCCGCACCCGGCAGGGCCTGGCCGAGCTGGAGCGGGGCGTGGCGCGCGGCACCGGGCACACCCGGGCGCGGGTGCTGTACCGGCGGGCGTACGTGTGGTGGGTCCTGGGGCGGCACGCCGAGGCGCTGGAGGACGTACGGCGGGCCATCGCGGTATTGCGCCAGGTGGACGACGTGATCTGGACGGCGCGGGCGCTGACGCTGCGGGCGACGGTGCATCTGGCGCTGGGTGCGGTGGAGCGGGCGGACGCCGACTTCACGGCCGCGGAGGCGCTGTGGGACACCACGGGCCAGGAGCACGACAAGGCGGACGCGGTGGAGAGCCGGGGGCTGGCCGCGTTCCGCTCCGGGGACGTGCCGGCGGCGCTGCGGCTGCTCGACGAGGCCGAGGAGCGGTACGCGAAGCTCGGCACACCGACGTTCGTGCTGAGCATCCGGCGCTGCGAGGTGCTGATGGCGGCGGGCCTCGCCCCGGAGGCGCTGGCGGAGGCCGACGCGGCGCTCGCCGCGCTGGACGGCATCGGCGGACAGTCCACCCGTAGGGCGGAGCTGCTGCTGATGGCCGCGCGGGCGGCCCGGCCGGCCGGTGACGCGCGGACCGCCGTCGACCGCGCGGCCGTCGCCGTGCGGCTGTTCGCGGCGCAGCGGCGCACCTGGTACGAGACGCACGCCCGGCTGGTGCTGATCGAGGCGCGGATGGCGGCCGGTCGCGGCTCGGGGCGGCTGGTCGCGGACGCCGCCGCGGTGGCGGAGCGGCTGGCCGCGTTCGGTGCGCCGGCCGCGGCCGAGGCCTCGCTGCTCGCGGGCCGGATCGCGCTCGGTCTGGGCCGGCCGGAGGACGCCGAGCGGCATCTGGCGCGGGCCGCGCGCAGCCGGCACAGCGGGCCGCCGCTGGCCCGGATGACGGGCTGGGCCGCGCAGGCGCTGCGGGCGCGGGCGGCCGGGTCGACGCGGGGGGTGCTGGAGGCGTGCCGGCGCGGTCTGGACGTGCTGGACGACCACCGGATGACGCTGGGCGCCTCGGAGTTGCGGGCCCGGGTCACGGAGCAGGGCGCGGAGCTGGCCGCCCTCGCGCAGCGGGCGAGTCTCGCCTCGGGCGGGCCGCGGCGGCTGCTGGTGTGGAGCGAGCGCTGGCGGGCGACGGTGCTGTCCGCGCCGCCGGCCCGGCCGCCGGCCGATCCGGCGCTGCTCAGCGGCATGACCGCGTTCCGGGAGATCGCCGCCCGCGCGGAGCAGGCCCGCCGGGACGGGCGGCCCGTGGCGGCGCTGGAGCGTGAACAGCGGCGCCTGGAACGGGAGATCCGCTCCCGGACCCTGCACATGCGCGGCGCGGCGCCGGGCGGCGGGGGCCGGTTCGACGTCGGCCGGCTGCTCGCGGCGCTGGGGGACGGCGTACGGCTGGTGGA
Source organism: Streptomyces sp. NPDC031049 (assembly GCF_055571015.1). Taxonomy (NCBI): domain Bacteria; kingdom Bacillati; phylum Actinomycetota; class Actinomycetes; order Kitasatosporales; family Streptomycetaceae; genus Streptomyces; species Streptomyces sp. NPDC031049. The sequence continues at coordinate 87,126 of NZ_JBVIGC010000007.1, read as the reverse complement.
GCTGGTCGTGCTGGACGGGCGGGTGCATGTGCTGCTGTGCGGGCAGGGGCGGGTGCGGCGGTTCGAGGCGGGGCTGCTGGCGGAGGCGGAGCGGGAGGCCGAGCATGTGCAGGCCGGGCTCAGGCGGCTGGCCCATCCGGGAGCGCAGGCGCGGCTGCCGCTGGTGGAGGCCGCGGGGCGCCGCCTTCAGGAACTGCTGCTCGGACCGGCGGCCGCGCACCTCGGCTCGGGCCCGGTCGTCGTGGTCCCGCCGGGGCGGCTGCACCGCGTGCCGTGGGCGCTGCTGCCGGCGCTGCGCGAGCGGGTGCTGAGCGTGTCACCGTCGGCGAGCAGCTGGCTGCGGGCCCGCGCGACCGAGCCGCCGCCCGACGGCCGGCACGTCCTGGTCCGCGGCCCCGGCCTGGCCAGCGGCGGCGCGGAGGTCCCGGAACTCGCCCGACGGTACGGAAACCGGGCGCCGGCCGGCGCACCGGGCTCGTCGAACGGCACGACAGCGCCGGGCGGCGGCACGGGACCGACCGGCCCGGCCGGCGGAGAGCGATGCGGGCCGGGCGGAGGGACCGGAGCAGCGACCGCCGTGCCGGGCGGCGGCACGGCACCGGCCGGACCGGCCGGCGGAGAGCCGACCGGGCCCCGGGAAGCGCTCGGCACGGGTGCCGCCGAGCCGGCCGGGCGCGGGGAAGGGCTCGGCACGGGTGTCGCCGGGGCGGGCGGCGGTGAGCCGGCCGGGCGTGGCGAAGGGGTCGGGACAGGGGCCGTCGGGGTGGAGCCGGTCGTGCTGGAAGGGGACGAAGCGCGGGTTCCGAGGGTGTTGCGGGAGCTGGACGGGGCCGCGTCGGCGCACATCGCCGCGCACGGGACCTTCCGGGCCGACAGCCCGCTGTTCTCGGCGCTGCGGATGGCCGACGGGCCGCTGATCGTCCACGACTTCGAGCGGCTGCACCGCAGCCCGTACCGGATCATCCTGTCCTGCTGCGACACCGCCCGGTTCGCGACGGTGGGCGCGGACGAGCTGCTCGGCCTGGTCACCGCGTTGCTCCCGCTGGGCACGGCCGGTGTCGTGGCGTGCAGCGCGCCGGTCAACGACGCGGCGGTGGTGCCGCTGATGCTCGCGCTGCACAAGGGGCTGGATGCGGGTCTGTCGCTGGCCGAGGCACTGCGCGACGCCCGGGCCGCACTGCCGGACGACGCGGTGCACCAGGCGACGGGATGGGCGTTCACGGCGTTCGGGGCGGCTTGAGACGGGGGCCGGGCGGGGTCAGGCGGGCCGGGGCTCGGGCAGGTCCAGCAGGCGGCTCAGGGCCGTGCGGTCGCCCGAGCCGAGGCGGGTGTAGGCGCTGTGGAGGTGGTTGCCGACGGTCCGCACCGACAGGGTCAGCCGCTCGGCGATCTGCCGGTTGGTCAGGCCGCCGGCGGCGAGGGTGACGATCTGGCGCTGGCGGGCGGTGAGTTCGCCGAGCGCCAGGCCGGACAGTGCCGGCGTGCGCGCGTCGTCGCAGCGCCGGGCCAGGGACACGGCGCGGGCGCGGGAGGTGCGGGCGGCGCCCGGATCGCGGTGGACGCGGGCGGCCTGGGCGTGGGCCTCGGCCGCGAACAGCAGGTATCCGCGCCGCCGCAGCTCTTCGGCCGCCCGGTCGAGGCCGGGTCCGTCGCCGCGGGCGAGGGCGTCGGCGTGGGCGGCGAAGACGCCGGTCAGCCGGTGGGCGGCGCGGCCGGGGGCGCCGAGCCGGACGGCCTCGTAGGCGTCCTCGTCGGTCACGGCGGCCAGGGCCGCGTCGAGGTCGCCGCGCGCGGCGGCGACCCAGACGAGCGCCGTCCCGGTCAGGGCCGCCTCGGTGCCCCGCACGCCGGCCGGGCACTCGGCGTCCTCGTGCCGGGTGGTCGGCGGGGTGCCCGACTGGGCGGTCGCCAGGGCCAGTTCGGAGCGGCAGGTGCGGTCCCCGGGAGCGGCGCGCAGGCCCTCGCGGGCCCAGGCCGCGGCCAGGCGCAGCTCGCCGCGGAGGCGGGCGCAGCGGGCGCGCACCGCCGCGTACCCGGCGGGCACGGGCAGGCCCTCCGCCACCAGCCACTCCCCCACGGGCGCCTCGGCGGGCCGTACGTCGTCCCGCTCCAGGCGGTCGAGGAGGGCGGTCCGCTCGGCCGCGAGCGCGGCGTCGCACCGGCCGGGCGCGGTACGGCTCAGGCGCCGGGCGCGCAGCCGGCCGGCCCGGGCCCGCAGCACGGGTCCGTGCAGGGGGTGGGCGAGGCGGGCGGCGCCCTGGTCGTCGACGTGGACCAGGCCCTCGGCCTCCAGCGCCTCCAGGTCCTTCAGCGTACGGGCGTCGACGTCGTCCGTGGGCAGCGGCAACGGCTCGGCGAAGGCGAGGAGTTCCAGCGTCGCGCGTTCCTCGGGGCGGGCGCGGTCCAGGAGGTGCGCGGTGCGGTGCCGTACGGCCGCCGTGACGGGCACCGGCCCCCGCAACGCCCACGGGGCTGCGGTGTCCGGGGCCGGCCCGGCCGCGGACACGAGGTCGCGCAGCAGCCGCAGGTCGCCCTGGCACAGGCGGTGCAGCCGGTCGGCGGTGAACGGGTCCGGCCGGCCGCCGGCCCGGGAGGCGAGCAACTCGGCGGTCTCGGCGCGGGACAGCGGCTCCAGGGCGAGACGCGGCAGCAGTTCGCCGCCCCACAGCCGGGTGACCGCGTCGGGTGCGGGCTCGCCGTCGGCGGCGACGACCAGCAGCCGGGTGCGGCCGTGCACGGCGAGCTGGTGGAGCAGGGCGGCGGAGGCGTCGTCGAGCAGGTGCGCGTCGTCCACCACCAGCAGCCGCACGCCGGACAGCAGCCGGACGGCACGGTGCAGGGTGGCCGGCTCGGGCAGCAGGTGCGCGAAGGCGCCGAAGGGGAGGTGCCGGGCTCCGGGCGTCCCGGCCGCCAGGGCGTGGTCGGTGCCGCGGAGGGCCTCGGTGACGAGCCGGGTCTTGCCGTGGCCCGCCGGTGCGGTCACCACCAGGCCGGGCCGTCCGGCGGCCACGGACCCGCGGACCGCCCGCAGTTCCTCCTCGCGTCCGGTGAACGGCCAGGGCGGCGGTGCGGTGGCCGTCTCCCGGTCGTCCCGGCCGGGTGCGCGCGTCGCGAAAGTCGTCACGCCAACAAGAGCCCGCCTACTCACATCTGATACACGCGCGGTTGAGCAGCCCTCGACTCAGGTGCCGCACCCGTGCGGAGGGCACCCTGGTCCCCTGACGGCCCGACGCTGCCCGCTCGCGCCGCGGACGGCCCGCGGGGCCGACAAACCACAGTCCGGCGCCGGGGGACGGTCGCCGGGAGCGCCGCCTTCGGGGGAGGGCGGCGCCCCGGCGCCGCCGGCGTCCGCCGGACGGGGGTCGGCGGACGCCGGGGCCGGCCCTTCGCGGCCCGGGCCCCGGCGCTCAGGCCGTGCGGGCCGCGAAGAAGTCGCGGTTCGCGGCGACCGAGTCCCGCGACTCCTCCGGCACGTCCTCCTCGGGGTAGATCGCCTCCACCGGGCAGACCGGTTCGCAGGCGCTGCAGTCGATGCACTCGGTGGGGTCGATGTAGAGCTGGACGTGGGTGCCGAAGGCCTCCTCGTCCGGGCCGGGGTGGATGGCGTCGGCGGGGCACGCCTCCCAGCAGGCGGTGTCCTTCCGGCCGGCGCAGGCGTCGGTGATGACGTAGGTCATGGATCTCTCCTGGCTCAGCGCGCGTCGGCGAGTTCGGGCTCGGCGGGCAGGTCGGGGTCGGTGAGGCCCATGAGGGCGGACAGGTTCCTCGGGGAGAAGAACTCCTCCCAGGGCACGGTGTTCTGGATCACCCCGAAGAACCGGTTGACGGCGTCCTGGTCGCCCCGCATCGCGGCGAGCACGTCCTGGAACGCGGGGTCGAACGGTTCCATCGCGGCGTGGTCCACGATGAAGTCGTACAGCGGCTTGAGCGCCTCGTTGCGCCGGTACTCGTAGCCGCGCAGCGCCGTTTCGACCGGCATCCGCCCGCTGAACCCGGCGTCGAGGGCGCGCGCGAGGAGTTCGGCGTCCCGGAAGGCGTCGGTGATGCCCTGGGCGGTGATGGGGTCCTTGTGGACACCGGCGTCGCCGACCAGCGCCCAGCCGGGTCCGAAGGGCCTGCGGAAGAAATTCGGGCGGTTGCCCGCGCCCATGAACCGGTGGGCGAGGCGTCCGTCCGCCAGGCGCGCTCCCAGGTCGGGAGCGATGTCGTCGACCGTCTTGCGGTACCCGGCCTGGACGTCGGCCTTGAAGTCGGCGAAGTCCCGCTCGGGCCGTTCGACGAAGACGGCGGCCTGGTCGTCGTGGGTGGGGAAGGCGATGACGGTGCTGCCGGGGCGGGTGTAGAACTCCAGGCCCTTGAGGGGTACGCCGTCCCAGTAGGTGTAGTAGCCGAACGCCTTGGGCGGTACGACGTGGTACTCGGGTGCCCCGACGGTCCGCGCGACGACGGAGCGCAGGCCGTCCGCGCCGACGACCATGCGGGCCCGCTCGGTGACGGTGATGCCGCTGGCGCCCCGCCCGCGCACGCCGACCACCCGGCCGTTCTCGGTGAGCACCTCCTGGACCGAGAAGCCCTCGCGGACGACGGCGCCGGCCGCGGCGGCCGCGTCCACCAGGATCTTGTCGAGGACCGTGCGCTTGGGGGCGTAGATGGCGGCGAAGCCGTCGTCGTCCGGGTACGGGAAGCCCTCCAGGGTGAAGTGCCCGTACCGGTCGAAGCAGAGGTCGAGCACGATGTTGGTCACGGCGGGGCATCCGGAGGCCTCGATCTGGCCCAGCAGGCCCCAGCGCCTGAGCTGGGCGCTGCCCTCCACCGTGATCATGTGGGTGGAGACCGTGTCGCTGGGGAACGTGGCGCGGTCCAGCAGGAGTACCCGGTGTCCCTTTCTGGCGAGCAGCATGGCGGTGGGTGCGCCGGACACGCGGGCACCGATCACGATGGCGTCGTACACGGCCTGTTCCCTTTCCTCGGCGGGTCGTTCGGGTCGCTCCGTTCCTCGGGGTGCTGCGGCCCGGCGGCTCAGGTGGCCGCGCGGGCGGTGAACCGTTCCTCGATGCGCCTGCGCCACAGCTCGCAGGCCGGTTCGACGCTGATCAGGGGCAGGTCGCGGGCCGCCTCCTCGACGACCGCGGCGGCCTCCTCGGCGTCCTGGCCGCAGAAGACCCGGCAGGCCAGGCCGGTGTGGGCGGTCGGGTTGCCCGCGGCCCGGCGTCCCCAGGCGGCGATGGCCGCGCCGCGGGCCAGCCGGGGGCGGTGCACCCCGGCCAGGTCCCGCACCGTGCGCAGTCCGGCCTCGTCGGTGCCGCCGCCGTAGGCCGATGCCAGGCCCACGCCGCTCCACAGGTCCGCGTGGCGGCCGGGCGGGAAGCCGGTGACGAGACCCGCGACGCGGTCGGCGACCGCACCGCCCGAGAACCACAGGGCCCGGCCCACGCCCTGGTCGAAGAACCGGCGGCCGGTGTCGGACAGCCGGGCCGGTACGGCGTGCCGCTCGACGTGGCGCCGGCGTTTGAAGAAGGCCTCGTGGAACCCGTAGCCGTCGGCGGTGATCCAGCCCAGCAGCGGGTCCAGGCGGGCGAGCCGGCTCTCCGGCGTCCGCCGCAGCCGTGCGTAGGCCAGGCCGACGCCGACGTAGACGGGGTAGATGTGCGGTGCGCCGGGCCCGGCGACGAAGGCGTCGAGCCGGCGGCCGCCGGGCGTGACGGCGTCCAGCGCCGCCAGGCCCATCCCCGCGCCTTCGTAGGCGAACCCGCGCAGCGCCGGTTCCACGGCGTCGAGGCGGGCGGCGAGCACCGGGAGCCGGGGGTCCTCCAGGGTGGCGTGGTAGCCCTCCATGAGCGAGCGGGCCACCGGGGCGAACCGCTGCCAGGCCTCGGGGGCGAAGCCGGGCCGGGAGAAGACGGCCTCGGCGGACGGGATTCCGAACAGCCGCCTGCGGACGGCTCCGGCGGTGGTCATGCCCGGGTCTCCTTCGCTGCCGTGGTGAGGGGGGCCGCCCCGGTGTCGAGCCAGGCGGCGCGGATCCGCAGCCGCCACCGTTCGTAGGCGGGGCCGGTGCCCGTCCCGGCGAGGCCGCGGCCGGCGTCGTGGGCGATCGCGGCGACGTCGCTGCCCGCGCTGCCCCACACCACGTCGCAGGCGAGGTCCGTGTGCGGCGCGGGCAGGCCCGACTGCTCGCGGAAGACCGAGGCGACGGCGGTGCCGGTGGCGAGGTCGGCGCGGTGCCGGCCGGCGGCTTCGAGCAGTGTGGCGACGGCACCCCGGTCCATCACCCCGGCGGCGTAGGCGCAGGCCAGGCCTATGCCGCTCCACAGGTCGCCCTGCCGGGCGAGGGGGAAGGCGCGGATGGTGCCGATGATGCGCTCGACGTCGGCGCCGGTGGAGAACCACAGGCTGCGGCCCACCCCCTGGTCGAAGGCGCGTGCCGCGTAGCCGCGGATCCCGCGCGGTGTGCGGTGCCGTTCGACGGTCTCCCGCCAGGTGAAGAAGCCCTCGTAGAAGCCGTAGCCGTCCATCACCAGCCAGCGCAGCACGGGGTCCTGGCGGGCGAGGAACCGGCGCGGGTCGACGGGGACACGGGGCAGGACGAGTCCGGCCCCGATGTGGATCAGGCACCGGTAGGGCGCGCCGGGTCCGTGGAGGAACGCGGGCAGCCGCCTGCGGTACGGGAAGAGGCTGTCGAGCAGCATCAGCCCCATGCCGGCGCCCTCGTAGGCGATGCCGCGCAGAGCGGGCGGCACGGCGTCCAGCCGTGGGACCAGTTCGTCGTGGCGGGGGTGGTCCAGCGTCAGGTAGAAGCTGTCGACGAGGGTGCGGGCGACCGGTTCGAAGGTGAGCCAGGTCGCCTCCATGTCCTCCTGCGCGCCGAAGCGTTCGGCGGCCATCTCGGGGAAGGAGTCCGCGGACAGCGGGAAGACCGGCTTGAGCAGGGTTCCGAGGGGCAGGCTCATCGTCCGCCTCCCGGCAGCTCGGCGAGTTCTTGGGCGGGACCTTCGGGGGCCGGGGCCGTCGGGGCCGGCCGGGGGCGGAACCGGCCGTAGACGAACTCGAACAGCGGTGTGGCCATGAGCGTCGTCGCGATGGCCATGAACACCAGGATCGTGAACAGGGTCGGGGTGATCAGGCCGGCCTGGAGTCCGATGTTGAGCAGGATCAGTTCCATCAGGCCGCGGGCGTTCATCAGGCTGCCCAGTGCCAGCGCCTCGCGCTGGGGTTCCTTGTTGAGCCGGGCGGCGAACCAGCAGGCGACGCCCTTGCCGAGGACGGAGACCACGAGCACGAGCAGCGCCACGCCCCACAGGTACAGGGAGTTGACCAGGCCGATCTGGGTGTTCAGACCGGAGAAGACGAAGAACAGCGGCAGCAGCAGATGGGTGGTGAGCGGTTCGAAGGCCTGGCGGATGCGGTCGGCGAAGACACCGCGCGGCATCGCGGCGCCGAGGATGAAGGCACCGAAGACCGCGTAGATGCCGACGTGGTCGGTGAACCAGGCGGCCAGCATCAGCAGCATCAGCACCAGCGCCATGACGGGCGAGCTGACGCCGCCCTCCCGCTCGGCCCTGTCTCCCAGCCGGCTCAGTACCCGCCTGCCCGCGGTGAGGACCACGACGGCGTAGGCGATGCCGCCGCCGATGGCCAGCAGGGCGATCTGCATGTCGTTCTTGAAGACGGCGAGGACGACGGCGAGCAGGCACCAGGAGATGGCGTCGTCGGTGGCCCCGGCCGCCAGCGCCAGGGTGCCCAGCGACGTCCCGGCCAGCCGCCGCTCGAAGATGATGCGGGCGAGCATGGGGAAGGCGGTGATGGCGATGGCCGAGCCGAGGAACAGCATGGCCTGCCAGGTCTCGACGCCCTCGGTGAAGAACGTGCCGTCCTGCTGCACGAGCAGCCAGGCGGTCAGTGCGCCCAGGACGAGCGGTGCGAGGACCCCGGACAGCGAGATGGAGACGGCGCTGGGGAGCCGGTGACGGATCAGCCCGGTGTCGAACTCCAGGCCCACCAGGAACATGTACAGCGCCAGTCCGACCTGGCTGACCACGTAGATCATGGACATCGACGGCCCGGCCGGGAACAGCTTCTCCTGCCAGTCGGGCCACAGCAGCCCCAGCAGCGAGGGGCCCAGCAGCACGCCGGCGATCATCTCCCCCACGACCTGCGGCTGCCCGATCCTGCGGACGAGCAGGCCGACCAGGCGGCAGGCGGCGAGGATGGCGGCCAGTTGCAGGAAGAACTGGATGGCGATTTCGGAATGGGACACGTTTCCCCCTCGTCGAGCGGATCGACCGGTGGTCGGGGAGGGTGGTCAGGCGAACGGGCGGCGGATGCGCTCGCGCCAGATCTCGTAGGCCGGTTCGACCCCGTCGGCCGGCAGGCCGGTCAGGGCGGCGGCGGCGAGGTCCGCCGCCTCGCGGCTGTCGATTCCGCAGATCACCCGGCAGGCGATCTCGTTGTGCTCGGCCTCGTTGCCGACCTGGTGCCGGGCCCTGGCCGCGACGACCACCCCCTCGGCGAGCCGCGCCCGGTGGGCTCCGGCGCGGGCGCGCAGCCGCTCGACCGTCGGCCGGTCGACGCCTCCGGTGTAGCCGCACGCCAGGCCGACCCCGGCCCACAGGTCGCCGCGGCGGTCCGCGGGGAACGCCTCGATGGTCGCCACGACCCGCTGGACGTCGGCGCCCGTGGCGAACCAGATGCTGCGTCCCAGGCCGTGGTCGAAGGCGCACAGCGCATAGCCGCTGAGGTGGCGGGGAACGGCGCGCTCCTGGACGTGCCGGCGGTGCGCGAAGAAGCCCTCGTGGAAGCCGTAGCCGTCCAGGACCGCCCAGTTGAACACGTCGTCCCCGAGCCTGCGGCGGAAGGGTTCGGGGTTGCGGCGCAGCCGGGCCAGTCCCATGCCCGCGCCGAGGTAGACGGCGAAGACGTACGGGCGTGCGGCCCCGTCCACGAAACGGCGGGTGCGCCGTCCCCACGGCAGCAGCTGGTCCAGGGCGGCGAGTGCGACGCCCGCCCCCTCGTAGGCGAACCCGCGCAGTTCCTCGGGGTAGGCGTCGAGCTTGCGCAGCAGCGCCGGCTCCCGCCGGTCGAGCAGCGTGGTCTGGCAGCATTCCGTCACCGTGTACACCACTTTGCTCAGTCGTTCCGCGGTGGCGCCGGTGTCCGTCGCCGCGGCCGGCAGATCCGCCGGGGCGACCTCGAACAGCGGCCGCATCACGGCCCCCAGCACGGTCATGGGGCGCCTCCCGTTGTCGTGGAGGGCGCGGCGGCGGCGAGCGCGGCCTCCAGGCGGTTCTGGAGGGTGTCGTAGGCGGGCGCGGAGGGGCTGTCGGGCAGGTCCTGGAAGGCCCGGTCGACGTGGTGCGCGGCCTCCTTCTCGGAGATGCCGCAGAGCACCTCGCAGGCCAGGGCGGTGCCGGGCACGGGATTGCCGGCCCTGATGCGGCCCTTGGCCACGAACGCCGTCCCGACCGCCATCCGTGCCGCGTGCCGGCCGGCCGCCGTGCGCAGGGCCTCGACGGCGGACCGGTCGACGCCGCCGACGTAGCCGCAGGCCACGCCGACGCCCAGCCAGAGGTCGGGGTGCCGGTGCGCCGGGAACGCCGCGACGGTGCGGGCGATCGAGGTGGGCTCGGCCCCCGAGGTGAACCAGATGCTGCGGCCGACGCCCTGGTCGAAGACGCGCCGGGCGAAGGGCGACAGGCGGGCGGGCACCTGCTGCCGGTCGACGAAGCGGCCCGGTTTGAAGAAGCCCTCGTGGAAGCCGTAGCCGTCCATCACCAGCCACCGCAGCGCGGGATCGCTCATGCGCCGCAGGAAGGGCTCCGGCCTGCGGCGCAGCCGGGCCAGCGCCTCGCCGGCGCCGATGTGCGCCATGTACAGGTGCGGGCGGCCGGGTCCGGAGAGGTAGGCCGCCAGCCGGGACCTTCCGGGCAGGAAGCAGTCCAGGCCGGTCAGCCCCATGGCGGCGCCTTCGTAGGCGTAGCCCCGCAGTTCCAGCGGTGTCCGGTCCAGTCGGGGGACCAGGTCCTCCAGGCGGCTGCCGTCGAGGACGGCGTGGTATCCGCCGACCGCGGCGCGCACGGCGGTCTCCAGGTGCCGCCACGTCGGGGTGTCGCCCCGGCTGAAGGCGGTGGCCTCCGCGTCGGGGACGCCCATCACGGCGCGGCGCAGTCTGCTAGGCGACAGGGTCATGGTTCACCGCTCCCGTGGGGTCCTCGGTGGGCTGGTCCTTCTCCAGCTCGTCCAGGAGCCGCTCCAGTTCCTCGGGCGGTACGTGGGCGAGCAGGGCGGCGAGTTCGTCCGCCTCGCCCGGTTCCTCGTCGCCGGCCTCGGTGCCGGGGTCCGTCCGTCCCTCGGGCTCCTCCAGGTCCAGGAGGGGCAGGAGCCGGCCGGCGAGCGCGTGGACGCTGACGCCCTGGAGCAGGTCGAGGACGGAGACCTCGGCGCGCAGGGTCGCCTCGACGCGGTGCTTGACCTCGACGGCCATCAGCGAGTCGATGCCCAGGTTGCTGAGGTTCTCGTCGTCGCCGAACTCGCCCGGATCGAGCTTGAGGACGAGCGCGGCGATGTCGTGCAGGTGCGCGGCGAGCGCGGCCGGCCGGTCCGGCTCCGGCGTGCGCCGCAGGGCGTCGAGCACGGCGTCGGCGGAGGCCGTCGGCTCCCGGCCGTCCGTGGTGCCGTCCGGTTCGGCGTCGAGTTCGGCGTACATCGGCGCAAGCTGCCCGGACACGGACGTCGCCCGGGCGGTCGCCCAGTCGGCGGTGATCGCCAGCACGTGCGCCGGGTGCCGGCCGAGCAGCCGGCCGAGGATGCGGTCGCCGGCCTCGGGAGTGATCAGCTCGATGCCGCGCCGGGCGTACAGCTGCTCCAGGCCGAGCTTCTCGACCATGCCGACCGACCAGGGGCCCCACCCGATGCTGAGGGCGGGCAGGCCGAGGGAGCGCCGGTGGTGGGCGAGGGCGTCGAGGAAGGCGTTGGCCGCGGCGTAGTTGGCCTGCCCGGCCGAGGCGACGACGGATCCGACCGAGCCGAACAGGACGAAGAACTCCAGCGGGGTGTCGGCGAACAGCCGGTGCAGCAGCCAGCCGCCGTGCAGTTTGGGCCGCAGGACGCGCTGGAAGGTGTCCCGGCTCATCCGTGCCGTCAGCTCGTCCTCGACGACTCCGGCGGCGTGCACCACGCCCGCGACGGGGGGCCGGCGCAGCCGCCGGTGTTCGGCGGACCAGGCGCGCAGGCCCTCCTCGTCGGCGGCGTCGACGGCGGCGCAGTGGACGCGCACCCCGCGGTGCTCCAGCAGGAGCAGGTCGTCGACCAGGTCGCGCTGGGGGTGATCGGCGGGCAGCGTGTGCCAGTCCCCCCGCGGGGGCACGGGCGTGCGGCTCAGCAGGGCCAGGTGGCGTGCGCCGCGGTCGGCGAGGAACCGGGCGACGAGCCTGCCGAGGGCGCCGGACCCGCCGGTGACCAGGTAGGTGGCGTCGGGCCGCAGGGCCGTCGGGAAGGGCGGGCCGAGCGTGTCGCAGCGGACCAGGCGCGCGACATGGCGCCGTCCGTCGCGGAAGGCGACCTGGTCCTCGCCGTGCGGCGCGGTGATCTCCTCGACGAGGCGGCACGCCTCCTGCGCGTCCGGCCCGGTGTCGAGGTCCACGATGCCGCCCCACATGCCGGTGAACTCCTGGTGGCCGATCACCCGGCCGATGCCCCACATCGGGGACTGCGGCAGCGCGAGGGGCCGCGCCCGGTCGCCGACGGCCTGTGCGCCGCGGGTGACCAGCCAGACCCGCGGCAGGGCCTGGGTGACGCCGGCGGAGAGGGCCTGCATCAGGTGCAGGACCGACAGGGCGCCCAGGTCCTGGCCGTCCTGGAGCGCCGTGACCGGACCGTCCTCGGTGAACGGCGCGTCGAGGCTCCACAGGTGCACCACCGCGCCGATCCTGCTGTCCGGCGCGAGCCGGCGCACCAGCCACGCGTAGTGCTCCGCCCGCGTCGGGTCGAGCACGAAGCGGCCGTCCGGGCGTTCGACGGGCTCGGCCACCGGGCCGTGGCAGACCGTGACCACCGGGCGTCCGTGCGCGCTCAGCAGACGGGCGGCCTCGGTGCCGACCCCGTTGTCGCCGGCGAACACCACCCAGGCGCCGTCCGGGGCCGGTGCGGTCCGCTCCTGCCCGTCGTCCTCGCGGGGCGCGGGACGCCACCGGAGCTCGTACAGCCCCTGGTCGATGCGTTCGGGGGTCAGGCCGGCCGCGGTGTCCAGCGACTGCGCCCGGAACCCGCGGATCTCGGCGAGGACGGTGCCGTCGGCGTCGCACAGGGCGACGTCGCTGACGAGGGACGCCGTGTCGGCGTCGCCGGCCTCGGCCAGCACGAACATCTCCCGCGCCGGGGGGCCGAGGACGGTCACGCTGTCGATGGCCACCGGCAGCCAGGGGCCACCCGGCGCGGCGCCGTCGGTCTCCCCCGGCGCGGCCGACGCCAGCAGCACCTGGAACGCCGCGTCGACGAGGCCGGGGTGGAACCGGTGGGCGGCGAGTTCGTCCCGGAGGGGCTCGGGGACGGTGATCCGCCCGACCGCGCGGCCGGGGGCGGTGGAGACCTCCTGGACGGCGCGGAAGGCGGGCCCGTACTGGAAGCCCATCCGCTCGACCCGCGCATAGAACTCCTCGCGGCTCAGGTGGTGTTCGCAGCCGGCCCGGGCGCCGTCGAGGTCGCGGGTGCGCGTCGCCGGGCGGCGGCCGAGCCGGGCGGTCGCGTGCAGCGTCCAGGTGCGGTCGCCGCCGGGCGACGCCGTGAACGCGGCGATCTCGACCCGGCCGGTCTCGCGGTGCAGGGTGGTGCGCAGCCGCGGGTCGCAGGTGTCCGGGAGGACGAGGGCCTTGCGCAGTTCGACGTCCTCGACGCTGTAGTCGCCGTCGCCCCACGTCTCGTGCGCCGCCGCCAGGGCCAGTTCGACGTAGGCGGCACCGGGGAACACGGTGCTTCCCTTCACCCGGTGATCGGCGAGGAACGGAAGCCGCCCGGGGTTGAGTTCGCGCTCCCAGGTGGGGTGGGTGGCGTTCACGCGCTGCCCGAGCAGCGGGTGCGCCTCGTCGTAGTGGCGGTCCTCGCGGGCCTCCGCCGACTCGTTCCAGTAGCTCTTGAGCTGCCAGGGGTAGGCGGGCAGCGGCACCGGGCGGCCGTCGTCGCCGTGCAGCGCCCGCCAGTCGATGTCGTGGCCGTGGCTGTAGAGGGCCCCGAGGGACCCGAGGAGCACGGCGTCGTCGGGTTCGTCGCGGCGCAGCGAGGGCAGGACGAGCCCGTTCTGCTGCTGCTCCGCCAGCAGTTCCCGCATGGGGCCGGCGAGCACCGGGTGCGGGCCCAGCTCCACGAAGTGGGTGTAGCCGTCGGCGACCATCTGCCGGAAGGCGGCGGCGAACAGTACGGTCGCGCGCACGTTCTGCCACCAGTAGTGGGCGTCGGCGCCGCGGCCGTCGATACGGGTCCCGGTCACCGTCGAGTACAGGGGGAGGGCGGCGGTGGCCGGGCGGAGGTCGGCCAGCCCCTTCTGGAGGTCCTCGCGCAGCGGGTCCATGAAGTGGCTGTGGTAGGGGACCTTGACGGACAGGAAGCGGTGGAAGACCCCGAAGGTCTCCAGCTGGGCCGCCATGTCCTGAAGGATCCGCGCGTCACCGGCCAGGGTCACGGAGGCCGGGCTGTTCACGGCGGCCACCGAGACCCCGGGACCGGCGTCCGCCACGGCCCGGTCCAGGGTCTGCGGGGTCAGCCCCACGGCGAGCATCCGGCCGGTGCCGGTCGCGCGTTGCTGGAGGCTGCTGCGGTAGTAGTTCACCTTCACCGCGTCCTCGAAGCCGAGGACGCCCGCCAGGTACTGGGCGGCGACCTCGCCGGTGCTGTGGCCGACGACGGCGTCGGGCGTGACGCCCCACGAGCGCCACAGTTCGGCCAGGCCCAGCTGGACGGCGAAGTTGGCCGGCTGCGCGACCTCCGTCTCGGCCATCCGGGAGTCCTCCTCCCGGGCGAGGAGTTCGTCGAGCAGGGACCACCCGGTGTAGGCGCCCAGTTCGCGGTCGCAGCGTTCGACGGCGGCGCGGAAGACCGGCTCGGTCTCCAGCAGCCGGCGGGCCATGGCCCACCACTGGGGGCCCATGCCGGAGCAGACGAAGGCCACCTTGGGCCGCTCCCCCGCCGGGGCGTGTCCGCTCGCGACGCCCTTCACCGCGCGTCCCGCGGCGAACGCGCCGAGCTTCTCGGCGGCCTCGGCGGCCGTGGCCGCGACCACGGCGGCCCGGTGCTCGTGGTGGTCACGGCGCAGGGCGCGGGTGTGGCCGACATCCCGCAGGTCGGGCGCGCCGTCGCCCGTCAGGGCGCCGGCGAGCGCCGCCGCCGTGTCGGCCAGCGCTTCCGGTGAGCGGGCCGACACCGGCACCAGGCGGTGCCGCGGGTCGTCGGTGCGCGGGGCGGGCGGCTGCTCGGCCGGGGGTTCCTGGAGGACCACGTGGGCGTTGGTGCCGCCGAAGCCGAACGAATTCACGCCGGCGAGGCGCGGCCCGTCGGCCGGCGGCCAGTCGCCCGGTTCGGTCTGGACGTGGAGCCGGAGGGCGGCGAAGTCGATCGCCGGGTTGGGCGTGCGGTGGTGCAGCTGGCCGGGTATCCGGCGGTGCTTGAGGGAGAGTGCCGTCTTGATCAGCCCGGCGACCCCCGCGGCGGCCTCCAGGTGACCGATGTTGGTCTTGACGGACCCGATCACCAGGCGCTCCCCGGCGGGCCGCCCCTCGGAGAAGACCCGCCCGATGGCGGCCGCCTCGACGGGGTCGCCGACCGGTGTGCCGGTGCCGTGCGCCTCGACGTACTGGACGTCGCGCGGCGCGACCCCGGCCCGTTCGCAGGCGGCCCGCATCGCGGCCTCCTGCGCCTGGCCGTTGGGCACGGTGATCCCGTTGCTGTGGCCGTCCTGGGAGACGGCGGTGCCGCGGATCAGGGCGTGGACCGGGTCCCGGTCGGCCAGCGCGCGGGACAGCGGCTTGAGCAGGACCACGCCGGCGCCCTCGCCGCGCGCGTATCCGTCGGCGGAGGCGTCGAAGGCCTTGGAGCGGCCGTCGGGCGACAGGAAGCCGCCCTTGGACTCCGCGATGGTCATGTTGGGCGCGATCATGACGTTGACGCCCCCCGCCAGCGCCAGCGAGCACTCGCCGTCCCAGATGCTGCGTGCCGCCAGGTGGACCGCGACCAGCGACCCCGAGCAGGCGGTGTCCACGGCCATGCTCGGCCCCCGGAAGTCGAAGGCGTACGACAGCCGGTTGGCCAGCATCGTCATCATCATGCCGGTGGCGGAGTGGGACTGGAGTTCGTAGCGGCTGTGCACGCCGTAGTTCTGGAGCAGCTGGTAGTCCAGGGTGAAGCCGCCCATGAAGACGCCGGTGTCGCTGCCGGCCAGCCGGGCGGCGACCTGTCCGCCGTCCTCCAGCGCCTCCCAGGCGGTGTGCAGCAGCAGGCGCTGCTGGGGGTCGAGCCAGACGGCCTCACGCGGGGAGATCCCGAAGAACTGGGCGTCGAACTGGTCGATGCGGTCGAGGAAGCCGCCGCGGACGGTGGCGGTCTTGCCGAGCTTGGTGCTGTCCGGGTCGTAGAACTTGCCCGCCTCCCAGCGGTCGGGGGGCAGTTCGCGGGTGGCGTCGACGCCGGCGCACAGCAGGTCCCAGAACTGGGCGGGCGTGGTGGCGCCGCCGGGGAGGCGGCAGCCGATTCCGATGATGGCGATGGGTTCCGGCGGTCCGCCGGCCGGTGACCGGTCAGTCATGGCGCCTGTCCCCTTCCGTGGCGCGAAGGGCCGGTCCGAGGTCGCGGGCGAGCTCGGCCAGCAGCAGGTCGAAAGAGCTGTGCAGGAAGAAGTGCGAGCCCGGGAGCATCACGAGCCGGAACGGCCCGCCGGCCTGCGCGCGCCACGAGCCGAGGTCGCCGCGGCCGACGCGCACGTCCTGGTGGCCGCCGTAGACGGACAGGGGCATGGGCAGCGCGGCCTCCTCCCGGTAGCGGTAGGTGTCGCAGACCTCCAGGTCGGCCCGGAGGGTGGGCAGCAGGGCCCGCATCAGCTCGTCGTTGTCGAGCACCTGCGCGGGGGTGCCCTCCTTGCGGAGCACCGTCTTGAGCACTTCGTCGGGCAGGTGGTGGATGCGGATGTGCGGGTTCGGCAGCTGGGGCGCCCGGAACGCGCCGAGCAGCAGCCGGGACGGCAGCGGCGCTCCGGCGCGGCGCAGGCGCCGGGTCAGTTCGAAGGCGACGAGGGCGCCCATGCTGTGGCCGAAGAACGCGTACGGCAGGTCCAGGCGCGGCAGGACGGCCTCGTACAGTGCCTCCACCAGGGTGTCCAGGCGCCGTAGCGGGGCTTCGGCCACCCGGGTCTCGCGGCCCGGCGGCTGGACCGCCGTCACCTCGACGCCGGCGGGCAGGTGTGCGCCCCAGCCGCGGAAGGCGGACGCCCCGCCGCCGGCGTAGGGGAAGCAGAACAGCCGCAGCGCGGGGGGTGCGGCGGCCGGGTGCCGGACGAACCACTCGCCCGTCGGCCGGGCCTCGTGCGGCCTGCCGCGCAGGTGCTCGACGAGGCGGGTCCGCTGGTCCCGGGGCAGTCGTGCGACGCGCTTCAGCGGGAGCGCCGCCGCGTCCGGCCGGCCGGTCACCGGGCCTCCCCCGTGCCGACGGTCTCGCCGGCGGGCCGCAGCCGGATCCACCGGTCGCTGAGCGGCGTGGTCCCGCGTTCCCGCAGGTGGACGTCGACGAGGTCCATCAGGGCCTGGTCGGCCCGCCAGCGCCGGGCCTGGTCGCGCTTGACCGGGTTGAAGGGTTCGGCCTCGAACTCCTCGAGCACGGTCAGCACCAGTTGGCCCGAGAGGTGCTCGATGAACCGGACGTTCGCCGCGAACTGCGTGTCGAGTTCGGCTTCCCCGAGCCCCGCGGTCATGCCGATGTGCAGGCGGCTCATGAAGTCGAAGTCGTAGAAGCGGACGAAGGGGGCCGGCTCGGCCGGGTCGTCGTCGGCCGCGGCCCACTCCCGGAAGAAGCGCTGCACCTCCCGGCTCGCCGCGCTGAACCGGGCCAGTCCGGTCACCATGGCGGGCCGGTCCCCGAGGCGGCGCAGCGCGTCGTGGAAGAACAGCAGCCCGGGGACCGCCCAGTACACGGCGGTGTCCCAGATGACCTTGGCGAGCATGACCCGGGCATTGCCCATGAGCGCGTACTGGTTCTCGTAGATGCTCAGCCAGCCCTCGGCGACGAGGAGGAAGACCTGGTTGTGGATGGCGGCGAGTTCCTCGACGTCGTCGCCGTCGAGGGCGTGCGCGATCAGGTCGGTGATCAGGCCGTTGCTGATGGCGATGAGGTCCAGCCCCGGGGAGTACAGGGGGTCGAGGAAGACGCCGGCCTCCCCGGCCAGGCACCAGCGGTCCGCGGAGAAGACCTGTTCGCAGCTGTAGGCGTAGTCCTTCATCACCCGGAAGTCCTGGATCCGGTCGAGGTGCTGCCGGACGACGCCCGCGCACTGCGGCTCGTGCGCGTCGAGCCATTCCAGGGCGCGCTCGAAGCGGTTGAGGTCCTCGAAGCGGTGCAGGTCCGGGTCGGTGACGATGCCCACGCTGGTGGAGCCGGAGGCGAGCCTGATCAGCCAGACCCAGTAGCCGGGGCCCATGAGGTGGTTGGTGGACAGCTCCCGCCGGCCCTCCTCGATCCGGGCGTGCCACTGCGGGTCGTCGGACCACTGGTCGACGTCGATGGGGCAGCCGACCCGGAACCACACGGCGTTGGCCCGGTGGCCGACGCTCTTGGCGAGGCCGAGGCGGCGTTTGAGCAGGGAGGTCCGCCCGGTGGCGTCCACCACCCACCGTGCGCGTACGTTCCTGGTGGTGCCGTCGGAGGTGCGGACCCGGAGCCGGTGGTGCTCGTCGCCCGGGACCAGGTCGACGGCCTCGACCTTCGCCCCGGACAGGAACCGCATGCCGCGGGCGGTCACCTCGTGCGCGAGGGCGTTCTCCAGCCGGCCCCGGTCGAGCTGGTAGGTGCCGACGGCGCCCGGGGGGCGGACGGAGTGGCCGAGTTCCACGCGGCGGGTGATGTCGTCGTTGCCGTCCTTGGAGAAGAACACCCGCAGCCCGTACTTGTTCAACTGCTGGGACCGGAGGTGCTGTTCGAGTCCGAGTACCTGGCGCAGGTAGTGACCGGCGATCTCCACGGTGGACTCGCCGACCTTGTGGGTCGCCTCCGGCACCGGGTGCGCCTGGCGCTCCAGCACCAGGACCCGGGTGCCGGGGCGGTGCTCGCGCAGGTGCAGCGCCAGGGTGAGGCCGGCGGCGCCCCCGCCGACCACGGCGACGTCGACGGTGTCGACGGTGTCGTCCGCTGCGGAAGGGGCGACGGTCCTGTCGTTCATCGTGCTCCTGTCCTTCACGGCGCCACCGCCGCGGTCCGGGTGCCGAGGGTGATCCAGGCGCTGTCGACGGGCTCCATGCCGTCCTTGCGCTCCCGGTAGCGCTCGACGGCCTCGCTCAGCAGTGCGTCGGCGCGCCAGCCGTCGACCAGGGCCCGGGCCGTGTCGTCGGCGCCGCGCCGCTCCAGTCGCCCGGCCACGGTGTCCACCAGCTGGCCCGCGAGCCGCTCCAGCAGGTCCACGTTGCGGGTGAACTGTTCCTCCAGCTCGTCGTCGTCGAGGCCGGCCGCCATGCCGTTGTGCAGGTCGACGATGAAGTCGAGCAGGCTGTAGGGGTCGGCGAAGACGTCGGAGGCCGGCTCGTTGCCGGCGGAGTGCCACTCCCGGAAGAACTGCTGGACGCGGGTGTGCAGCAGCCAGATGCGCTGGAGGTCGGCGTAGGCGCGGGGGCTCTCGCCGAGGCGGCGGAAGGTGTCGTGGAAGAACAGCAGGCCGGGCACGGCCCAGTAGATGATCGTGTCCCAGACGACCTTGGCCACCATCACCTGCGGGTCGGCCATGACCGGGTACTGGCCCTCGTAGGCGACCAGCCAGATCTCGCTGAGCACCAGGTAGACCTGGTTGTGCGCCACGGCCCGGTCGGTGACGTCCTCGCCCCGGCGGTCCCGGGTGACGAGGTCCGTGACGAGGCCGTTGCCGATCGCCATGAGGTCGCCGCCCGAGGAGTAGAGCGGGTCGATCGACACCCCGGCCTCACCGATCAGGCACCAGCGGTCCTCGGAGTACACCTGCCGGCAGCCGTAGGCGTAGTCCTTCATCACCCGGAAGTCCTGGATCTTCCCACGGTGGCGGCGTACGTCGGCCGCGCACTGCGGCTCGTGCGCGTCCAGCCACTCCAGCGCGCGTTCCAGGGTGTTGAACCCCTCGAAGGGGTGCGCCGCGTCGTCGGCGACGATGCCGATGCTGGTGGAGCCCGACGCGAGCGGGATGAGCCAGACCCAGTAGCCGGGGCCCATGAGGTGGTTGGTGGACAGCCGGCGCAGACCGTCCTCGACCCGGGCCCGCCACCGCTCGTCGTCCGACCACTGCTGTACGTCGACCTCGTGGCCGATGCGGAACCAGGCGGCGTTGGCACGGTGGCCCACCGGCCGGGCCAGCCCCAGCTTGCGCTTGAGCAGGCCGGCGCGCCCGGTCGCGTCGACGACCCAGCGGGCCCGCAGCGTGCGCCGCTCCGTGCCGTCCTGGATGCGGACGAGGTGGTCGTCGTCGCCGGTGGCCAGGGCCACGTCCCGGACCTTGCAGGGCCGGCGGAACGTCACTCCCAGGTCGGCGACGAGGTGACCGAGCGCGTTCTCCAGCCGGCCCCGGTCGAGCTGGTAGGAGGCCAGGGGTGCCTCGGAGACCTGGCCGTACTCCACGCGCCGGGCGATGTCCTCGTTGCCGGCGTGGCTGAAGAACATCCGCAGGCCGAACTTGCGCAGCTGCTCGGTCTCCAGGTGGTCCTTCAGACCGAGGACGTCGCGCAGGTAGTGGGCCTGGACCTCGACGCTGGACTCACCGACCTTGTGGGCGGCCTCGGGCACCGGGTGCGGCTGCCGTTCGAGGACGGCGATGCGCAGGTCCGGATCGGTGCGCCTGAGCTGAAGGGCCAGGGTCAGCCCGGCGATGCCGCCGCCGAGGACGGCCACGTCGAAGCGCTCGGAGGTGTCATGCATAGCTGACCTCGCTGGGGTGGGGTTCCATGCCGTCCGCTCCGTTCGGTCGCCGGCCCGGGCTGCTCGTCCGCGGGCCGGTCGTGGGCAGGGCGATCCAGCCGTCGCTGGTGGGGTTGCGATGGCGTTCCCGGCGGTGGCCGGCGACCAGGTCGGCGATCAGCGGGTCCCGCTGCCAGCTCTGGACCTGGGCCATGACCCGGTCGTCGCCGTACCGGTCGCCGTGGGCGTCGATGACCGCGGTGACCAGTTGCCCGGCCAGTTGGGCGAAGAGCCGGGTGTTGGCCGAGAAGCGCTCGGGGAACGTGACGTCGGTCAGGTCGTCGGCCATGCCCGCGTGCAGCCGGACCATGAAGTCCAGCGGGGAGTACAGGTCGACGAACCGGGGGTCGAGACGGGAGTCGTCGAGGGCGGCCCACTCGCGGAAGAACGCCTGGACCCGGTTGCTGATGTCGGTGAGGCGCTCCAGGTCGGCGGCGACCGAGGGTGTGTCGGCCACCGTGCGGAACCGGTCCTGGAAGAAGAGCAGGCCGAAGACGCCCCAGTAGAAGGCGGTGTCCCAGATCACCTTGGAGACCATCACGCGGGCGTTGCCCATCAGCGCGTACTGGTTCTCGTAGACGGCGAGCCACATGTCGGTCACGCGCCGGAAGAGCGCGTCGTGGACGGATGCCCGCACGGTGACGTCCTCGCCGTCGAGCGACCGGGTCACCAGGTCGGTCACCAGGGTGTTGCTGATGGCGATCAGGTCCAGTCCCGGGGAGTACAGCGGGTCCAGGAAGATGCCGGACTCGCCCGTCAGGCACCAGCGGCCGGCACCGTCGTACACCCGTTCGCAGCTGTAGGCGTAGTCCTTCATGACGCGGAAGTCCTGGATCCGGTCCTGGTGCTCGGTCACCGCCCGGGCGCACTGCGGCTCGTGGCGGCGCAGCCAGTCCAGTGCCTTGTCGAGGGTGTTGAACTCGTCGAACCGGTGGGCGCCGGCGTCCGCGACGATGCCGATGCTGATGGCGTCGGAGGCGAGCCGGATGAGCCAGACCCAGTAGCCGGGTCCCATCAGGTGGTTGGTGGACAGCTCGCGCCGGCCCTCCTTCAGCCGCGCGTGCCAGTCGGGGTCGTCGCTCCAGGAACCGAGGTCGATGGGCCGGCCGACCCGGAACCAGGCCGCGTTGGCCTTGTGCCCCACCTCCTTGCGCAGGCCGAAGCGCCGCCCGAGGAAGTGGCTGCGCCCGGTGGCGTCGACCACCCAGCGGGCGTGGACGAGGCGTTCGCGGCCCTCCACGGCCAGGCGGACCCGGTGGGGCGAGGCGTCGGGCGCGAAATCGACCTGGAGAACCCTGCTCGCGGGGAGGAATTCGATGCCTTCGCGCGCACAGGCCGTGCCGAGTTCGTTCTCCAGACGGCCGCGGTCGAGCTGATAGGTGGCCAGCGGCGGAAAGACCGAACTGCCCAGCTCGACACGGTCGGTGATATCGGTGTTGTCCCCGTTGCTGAAGAACATGCGGAGGCCGAATTTGCGGATCTGCCGCTGCTCCAGGTGTTCCCCGAGTCCGAGGACGTCGCGCAGATAGTGGGCGGCGATCTCCACGGTGGACTCGCCGACCTTGTGCGCGGCCTCGGGTACGGGGTGCTCCTGCCGCTCGGCGACCAGCACCCGCACACCCGGGCGGGCCCGCCGCAGGTGGAGTGCGAGCGTGAGGCCGGCCGCCCCGCCGCCCAGGACCACCACGTCGTAGTGGCCGGGCTCGGTGCCGGCGTCGGCGGTGCGGGTCCTGAGTTTCCGGGTGAGCAGGGCCCGCTGTTCGGCGGACAGGTCGGATATCCGATGCCGTGCTGATTGGGTCATGCGTCCCCCTTCGTCCCGGACGACTCTCGGAGGGCGGGATTACGGACGACTTACTTCACGTGCAAGCTGACGCCTCGGAATGCGTTTCGTCGGCCGCCGGAACACCCGGATTCCGGCGGCTGGAATCCCGCGGTTCACACACGCCACACGGAACTCCGCCGTTCGGTGCGTCCGGCGACCGCGCTTTCGGGTCTCTTTGTCGACAACGGAGTGAATCGCGCTCTGGTGGCGTGTCCCGGCCGCGCACGACGCGGTTGAAGAAACGTCGGTGCGGGGGCCGGGACGTCCGTCCGGTCCGGGCACCGACGGATTCCGACCCCGTCACGAAAAAGGGAACCGTCATGACCCAAGCGCCCAGTCCCGCCCTGGACACCGCCCTCGCCTATCACCGGGCGTGGACCGGTCACGACTTCGACCGCGCCATGGACTACATCGCCGACGACATCGTGTGCGAGGCGCCGTCCGGGCGCCTGGAGGGCGCGGAGGCCTTCCGGGGCTTCATGGAGCCCTTCACGCAGATCCTGACCGACTCGCAGCTGATCGCCGCGTTCGGTGACGACCGGACGGCCCTGCTGATGTACGACACGAAGACCCTGCCGGTGGACAGCGCCCCCGGCGCCGAGTGCCTGACGGTGCGGGACGGCACCATCAGGCACCTGCGGATCATCTTCAACCAGGCGCCGTTCATCGCGGCCGAGCAGGCGGCGTCCGGCTCCTGACCGTCCGGCACCGCCTCGCGGTCCCGTCTCAGACGGGACCGCGGGAGCCGGTCGGCGACAGCGCCCGCTCGGGCGCGTGCGGCGGCGCGTGCATGATCCGTTCGCGCAGCGCCAGCAGGTCGCGGCCGGCCGCGGCTCCCAGGTCGTGTTCGAGGGACCTGAGGAACCCGGACAGCTCGCGCAGGGCGCGGGCGGGCCGGCCGAGCTGGAGGTGCCCCTCGACGATGGTGGTGGCGGCGAGTTCGTTGTAGGGGTCCAGCCGCAGCTTCTCGTAGGCGTACTCCACGGCCTCGTCCAGCTCACCGCGCGCCCGGTGGAGCTGGATCAGCCGGATCAGCGCCTGCGAGCACAGGCCCTCGTACTGCCGGCGGTACGGTGCGAGCCACGGCTGCTGGGACTCCTCGTCCTCCAGGAACCGTCGCACGGTGTAGGCGGTGACGCGGCTGTAGTAGAAGCAGGCGCGGCGGGCGTCGCCCCGGGCGTCGCTGCTGCGCGCCTGCTCGAAGAGGCGTTCCACCTCGTGCGCGTCGCTCCACCAGCCGTCCCCGGCCTCGAAGCGGTAGAAGTTGGTGCCGCTGCGGTGGATGAAGGACGACTCCTGGCCCGGGCGGAGGTCAGGCTCGAGCATCCGGCGCAGACAGTGCATGCCGACGTGGAAGTTGCTGGCCGCCTTGTCGGGCGCGGTGTCCTGCCAGCCGAGTTCGATGAGCTGGTCCATGGAGACCGGCTTGCCCGGGTTCAGCAGGAACCACTTGAGCAGCAGCAGCGCCTTCCCCCGGCGCTGGCGGTGCCGGCCGAGCACCTCCTGGCCCTTGAAGACGCGGAACGGGCCGAACAGATAGGCCCGGTAGGTCGCCCCGTGTTCCCCGTCCCGCGGGTGGCACCACGCGGGTTCGGTGAGCAGGGCTGTCCCTGAAGTCATACCGTGCACGTTCGCCCTCCCCGTTTGTTTCTTCAGCGATCGTGTATGGGTATAGGGGCAGTTACTGGCGTTAACGGTGAAGGGTGTTCACCGTAGTTGTCAAGCGTTACCGTGGGAAGGGCGGATGCCGCGCATCGGCCCTTCTCCATGCCCTGACGAACCCACCGGGAGGTGCCGGATGAGCCACGTCGACCCCGGACGCGTCGAGCGGACGCGTCCGGTGCTGAACCGCCGGGAGCGCCTGAGGCAGGCCACGCTGGAGGAGATCGTCGAGGCCGGCCGGTCCCTGCTGCGGGCCGGCCGTGAGGTGACCCTGCGGGCGGTGGCGGCCGAGATGGGCTTCACCGCCCCCGCGCTGTACCGCTACGTGGGCAACGTGGCCGCGCTCAACGACCTTCTGTCGAACGACATCTTCGCCGAGATCGTCCGCGAGATGGCCGCGGCCGCCGAGCCCTACGGCGACGACGACCCGGCGGCGCAGATGGTGGCGGCGGCCTCCGCCTTCCGCGGCTGGGCGCTGGACCACATCGACGAGTTCCAGCTGGTCTTCCAGACCAACTCGCTCTCCGGGGACCACGTCGCCCGGTCGGAGGGTGGACGGCCGGTCCATCCGCTCACCGCCGACTCGCCGGGCGCCTCCGGCGGGGTGCAGCTGTTCGCCGACTTCTTCGGACAGATCTTCGTCCGGCTGGCGCAGCGGCAGCCGTTCCCCGTTCCCGCCCGGGAGGAACTCGACGAGGAGTTCGTGGCGGTGCACTCCCCCGGCGGGGACGGCAGGCCCGATGTCGCGGAGCTGCTGGGACCCGACGGCCTGGGGATGATCTGGCTGTTCGAACTCGCCTGGGCGCAGCTGTACGGCATCGTCACGCTGGAGGTGTTCGGGCACGTCCGGCCGCAGCTGGTCAGGTCGGGGGCGCTGTTCACCGCCGTGATGCGGGAGATCGGCCGCAGCGCCGGGATGGCGGAGGACTGGGACCGGCTGGCCGCGATCAGCCGGGAGGTCCTCGCCCGACGGGCGTGACGCCGACGGCGTACGAGGACCGCGGTGCGCGGCCGGCGCCCGCCGGTGCCGCCCCGCGGGGCGCGCGGCCCTCATCGCGCACGCCTCACCCGCTCCCGCAGCGCGAGGAGTTCGGGACCGGGCGCCACCCCCAGGTCCTCGCGCAGGACCCGGACGAACTGCTCCAGCTGGGAGATGGCCCCGGTGAGACTGCCCTGGGCCAGGTGGATCTCGACGGCGGCGGTGGCCGCCTCCTCCGCGTAGGGGTCGCGGTCCAGGATCCTCGTCGCACAGGTCAGCGCCTCGTAGTGGTGCCCCGCCCGACGGTGCAGGCGCAGCAGCTGGAGCAAGGTCTCCTCGTGTCCGCGCTCGTGGGCCGCCCGGAAGGGCGCGAACGCGTCCTGGTAGACCTCCTCGGGCAGGAACCCGAGGTCGTAGTGGGCCAGCAGGCCTTCGTAGGCCGCGATCGCGGTCCGTGTGTCGCCCGCCCGGCGCGCGGCGCACGCCCGCTTCGACAACAGCGCCACCTCGTCGGCGTCGGTCCACCAGCGGTCGCCGGGATCGAACCAGTAGTGGCCGTGGGGATCGGACCGGATGAACCGCGACGGCTGCCGGCTGGCCAGCTCCGGCTCCAGCACCCGGCGCAGCGAGTGCTGCGTCACGTGCAGCCTGTTGGCCCGGTTCCCCGGACAGCCGGGCCAGAGCACCTCGGCCAGTTCCACGTCCCGGAACTCCTGCCCCGGGTTGAGCAGGAACCACTTCAGAAGTGTGCGTGCGCTCGCCCGGCCACCGCGCGGCTCCCCCAGGGGGACGCCGGCCCGGTGGACCCGGAACGAGCCGAAGAGCCATGCCTGGTACTCATGTCGTGCGCCGGGCCGCTCGCCGGCGTCGTCCGGCGGTGTCGTGCCGGTTCGGGCGGGCGCGGCGGACGACGGCGTCCGCGCAGCCCCCTGTGATCGGTCCATTGCGTTCCCCGTCCCCCGTTGAACGCCCTCGGGTGTTCGACCCTGCGAACGCCCTCGGGTGTTCGACCCTTGATTCCCCCGGTGGTCCGGTCGAAACCACCCGGAGTCATGGTCTTCGTCACCCTCGTACCCCGTCACGGCGGGACTCCGCTCTCCCGGGCCGCCCCTGCGGCCCGGGGCAGGCATCGTGCCAGCCGGCCGGCGGCGGTGGAAGGTCCCGGGCGGGAGCGGGAGCGCGACCGGGTGGGCGACGCCACTTTCAGGACCCGTAAGCACTCGGTAAGTCGGCGTGACTAGCGTCCCCGCACAGCCGTCGACGGGTTGTGCCGCCACATCCCACCACCCCCGGAAGGGGACTCGCACCCATGCTCTCGCATCTGGACGCGGTGACCGTCCTGGCCCGTGACGTGGAGCGCACCACGGCGTTCTACACCGAACTGCTCGGATTCTCCGTCGTCCCCGAGTTCACCGCCCCCGAGGGCGACTTCGTCTGGCTGCGCTCGGAGAAGCGCTCCGCCAGCATCCTCGTCCAGGACGTGGCCACCCGGGCCGGCAATCCGACCCAGGCGGACATCCCGGAGGCCAGCGGGGGCCTCATGCTCGGGTTCGCCGTCGACGACGCCGAGGTCGCCCACAAGACGGCCCTTCAGGGCGGTTACGAGATCCGCACCCCGGTCGTCGACATGGGCTCGGGCCGCACGTTCGGCGTCAAGGACCCCGACGGCAACCACCTCCAGCTGTTCGATGTCTATCCGCAGGTCAAGGAGATCCAGCGCCGGATCGGCCTGGACTGACCCCGAGGGAGCCGCTCCATGTCCATGACCGTCGGAGAGTTGTTCGCCGCGCTCGCCACCCGCTTCAACCACGAGGCCGCCGCGGGCATGAACCGGACCCTGCAATGGAAGATCACCGACGAGGACCCGGGCGTCTGGGCCTTCGAGATCAAGAACGGCCAGGGCCGGCTCATCCCCGGCGGGGTCGACGAGCCCGACACGACGTTCGTCACCAGCAGCGAGACCTGGGTGGCGATCGCGGAGGGCCGCCAGGACGCGATGCGCGCCTTCATGACCGGAAAGCTCAAGGTCAAGGGCGACATGATGCTCGCGATGAAGGTTCCCAAGCTCTTCGAGACCGGCGTCTGACACCTGACTCAAGGAGTTGACGACGTGCAGAAAACCGCGGAACACACCACCGACCCCGAGAAGGTCCGCCTGGAGGCGGTCGCGGCGCTCACCGATCCCGCGACGATCCGCTACCTGGAGCAGATAGGTGTCGGCGAGGGGTGGACCTGTGCCGAGGTCGGGGCCGGGGCGGGGTCGATCGCCCGCTGGCTGTCCAACCGGGTCGGCCACTTCGGCACGGTCCACGCCATCGACATCGAGACGTCCTACATGGACGGGCTGTCCGCGCCGAACCTCGAGGTCCGGCAGCAGGACATCACGACCACACCGCTTCAGGAGGGCGCGTACGACCTCGTGCACGCCAAGATCCTCCTCATGCACCTGGCGGACCGGGAGCGGATCCTCGGCGAGTTCGCCAAGGCCCTCAAGCCCGGCGGCCACCTGCTGGTCGAGGAGGCCGACATCCGCAGCATCCAGCGGGTCGACCCGCCCTCGCCCCTGCTCACCCGGGCGGCCAGCGCCCTGGAGACCTTCTTCTACTTCGGCGGCGCCGACCCCGGGTACGGGATGAAGCTCCTGCCCGCGTTCCGCCGCACCGGGCTCACCGTGCTCGGCACCGACTGCCAGCTCACCGCCGTCCAGGCGGGCACCCCCGAGATGCAGACGATCGTGCTGAGCCTGGCCAAGCTCGCCCCCATGATCACCAAGGTGGGGCTGATGGGCGAGAAGGAGATCGAGGCCGCTTTCGACCAGCTCCAACAGCCCTCGGACACCGTCCTGTACACCCCGATCACGGTGTCGGTGTGGGGCCGGCGGTCCGAGGACTGACCCGCCCTCTTCGGCACAGCACGGAAAGGACAGCGGCATTGCTGTACGCAGTCATCGCCTATGACAGCACCGAGCCGGGGACGTTCGAGCGGCGGATGCACGTCCGCCCCGCCCACATGGCCAACGGCGAGCGGATGATGGCCGACGGTTCCTTCCTCTTCGGCGGAGGAATCCTGGACGGCGCCGGGAAGATGACCGGCGGAGTCCTCATCGTCGATTTCGAGACACGCGAAGAGATCGACGAATGGCTCAAGAACGAGCCCTACATCGTCAACAAGGTGTGGGACCGCGTGGAGGTGCACCCCTTCCTGGTGCCGCCCCAGTTCCTCAGCCTCTTCCCCAAGTACCAGGAGCAGCCGGCCGCCGGCTGAGGCATCCGCTCACGCCATCTCTCAGGGAGCCCACGCACCATGGAGACAACGTCACGCGCCCTCAGGGCGATGACCCTGCTGGTCACCAGCCTGGGGTCGTTCATGGTCCTGCTCGACGGGTCCATCATCTTCGTCGCCCTGGGCGAGATCCAGCAGGATCTCGGCGCGCAGATGTCGGACCTGCAGTGGACCGTGGACGCCTACACGCTGCCGTTCGCCGCACTGATGCTGATGACCGGCACCCTGGGGGACCGGCTGGGCCGAAAACGGGTGTTCCTCACCGGCCTCGTCCTCTTCGTCGCCGGTTCCGCCCTGTGCGGTTTCGCGGACAGCTTCGGCGTGCTGATCCTCGGGCGGGTGTTGCAGGGGGTCGGCGCCGCCGCGATCGAGACCGGGAGCCTCGCGCTGCTGGTGTCGACGTTCAACGACCCGGCGGGCCGGGCGAAGGCGATCGGCATCTGGACCGCCGTCTCCGGCGTCGCCCTGGCCCTGGGCCCGCTCTTCGGCGGTGTGCTGATCGAGTCCTTCAGCTGGCACGCGATCTTCCTGATCAACCTGCCGGTCGGCGTCGTGGCCCTGGCGCTGGGCCTGCGCTGGCTGATCGAGTCGCGCAACCCGCGCGCCGGCCGGCTGGACGTGCCCGGTCAGATCTGTGTGACCGCCGGTCTGTTCTGCCTGATCATGGCGCTGATCCAGGGCGAGCGCGAGGGCTGGGGATCGGCGCTGATCGTCGGTCTCCTCGTCGGGTCCGCGGTGCTGCTCGGGGCGTTCGTGGTCGTGGAGACGCGCAGCCGGGAGCCGATGCTGCCGCTGGACCTGTTCCGCAACCGCATGTTCGCGGTGTCCAGTGTCATCGCGTCGCTGCTCGGCTTCGTCATCGTCGGCGCGATGTTCTTCATGGCCCAGTACTTCCAGACCGTGCAGGCGCACTCGGCGCTGGAGACCGGCCTTCGGCTGCTGCCGCTGACGCTCGGCATCTTCTTCTTCTCACCGCCGGCCAGCACCCTGGCCGGCAAGCTGGGCCCCCGGGTCCCGATCATCGTCGGCGGACTGCTGGTGACGGCCGGTTTCCTGCTGCTGACCACGGTCGAGCCGGGTTCCGGATTCGGTGCGGTGTGGTGGAAGCTCGGGCTGGTCGGCGGCGGTATCGGCTGCATGTTCGCACCGCTGACACTGGCCGTGATGGCCTCCACGCCGCCCGAGCGGGCCGGACTGGGCTCTTCGATGATCAACACGACCCGGATCGCGGGGTTCACCGCGGGCGCCGCGGTGCTGGGCACGGTGGTCGTGTCGGTCTTCAAGGACGAGGTCGTCTCCGCCCTGGCCCGCATGGGCGTGGGCGGAGAGGCCGGCCACGCGCTCGCCGAGCGCATCGGCGGTTCCGGCGCGAGCGCCGGCCAGGGCGCCGGTGCCGTCCCGGACCTGCCCGTCGACCGGGGCGAGTTCACGGCGGCGGTGCAGCAGTCCTTCGTCGACGCGATCCACGTCGTCTTCCTGGCCTGCGCCGGCTGCACGCTGCTGATCGCCGTGCTCGCCGCGGCCCTGATGACCCGTGGGCGGCTGCCCGACCCGGTCCCGACCGCCGCGCCGGCCGGGAGGACGCCGGCCGCGGGCGCGACGGGCGGCGCCGGAGCGGACGCCCGGGCCGGGGCGGCGCCGGCCGCCGTGCGGGTGCCCTCGGCGCTCGTCGGGACCGAGTGGCTCGCGGAGCACCTGGGGCGTCCGGGGCTCGTCGTCGTCGACTGCACGGTCGACTTCCGGCCGCTTCCGGAAGGGGGCGTCCACCTCGGCAGCGGCCGTGAGGGCTACGAGCAGGGGCACCTACCGGGCGCCGTCTTCGCCGACCTGCTCACCGAACTAGCCGATCCCACCGCGCCCAAGCCGTTCGCCGTGCCGCCGCCCGGGCCGCTGGCCGCGTCCCTGGAACGGCTCGGGATCGGCAACGGCACCGCGGTGGTCCTCTACGACGGGGCGCACACCGCCTTCGCCACCCGGCTCTGGTGGCTGCTGCGCTGGCTCGGGCACGACAACGCCGCCGTGCTCGACGGCGGTCGGCGCAAGTGGGCCGCGGAGGGCCGCCCGATGGCCACGGACGTCCCGGACGTGGAGCGGGGCCACTTCGTCCCGCACCCGCGGCCGGAGATGTTCGTGACGCGGGATCAGGTACGGGCCGCCGTCGACGCCCCCGACGTCTGCCTGGTCAACGCGCTCTCGCCCGAGCAGCACGCCGGCCAGGTCCCGGTCGCGCACGGCCGCACCGGCCACATCCCCTCCAGCGTCAACGTCCCGGCGGCCTCGCTCCTGGACCCCGCGACCGGCTGCTTCCTGCCGGCGCCCCGGCTCGCCGACCGGTTCGCGGCGGTCGGTGCGACGAAGGCCGGCCAGGTCGTCGCGTACTGCGCCGCGGGGGTGGACGCGACCGTCGACGCCTTCGCGCTGGAAATGCTCGGTGTGCGCAACGTGGCTCTCTACGATGACGGCCTCGTGGAATGGAGCGGCGATCCCGCGCTGCCCCTGGCCACCACGATCTAGGAGGGCGGCCGACGATGGCGTACGACGAGGAACTCGCGAACCGCATCCGGGAAGCTCTCTCCGGACAGCGCCAGGTGCGCGAGGTGAAGATGTTCGGCAGCCTCGCCTTCATGGTCGACGGCAGCATGGCGGTCACCGCCAACGGCGACGGACGGCTCATGGTCCGCTGCGATCCCGACCGGGCGGAGAAGCTGCTGGAGCGCGAGGGCGCCGACTGGGCGGAGATGCGCGGAAAGCCCATGGGCAAGGGCTGGATCGTGGTCGCCGCCCACGGCATCGACTCCGAGGAGGCCTTCGAGGGCTGGATCGCGGAGGCGCTGGACTACAACCGAAAGGTGAGCGGCAGTGGCGACTGAGAAGGGTGTGCACGTCACCCCGCCCTTCGACGGCTTCCCGCCGGAGCTCTTCTCCTTCCTCGAAGGACTGGAGAAGGACAACTCCAAGACGTACTGGGAGGCTCACCGGACCGTCTGGGAGACGTCCGTGAGGGAACCGGTCGAACGGCTCATGGCCGACCTGGAGGAGGAGTTCGGGCCGCTGCGCACCTTCCGGCCGCAGCGGGACGTGCGGTTCTCCAAGGACAAGACGCCGTACAAGACCTGGGTCGGTGTCACCACCAGCGACCGGGCCGTCGGCGGCATCGGTGCCTTCCTGCGGATCGACGCCGAGGGGATGCGGCTGGCCGGCGGGGCCATGGCCTTCGCACCGGACCAGGTCAAACGCTTCCGTTCGGCCGTCGACGACGCCGGGCCCGCGGCGGAGTTCGAGGCGATCCGCCGTCGTCTGGCCGAGCGGGACCTGGTGGTGGAACCGGGCGCGCAACCCGTCCTCAAGCGGGTGCCCGCCGGCTACCCCGCGGACCACCCCCGCGAGGAACTGCTGCGCTGGAAGGGCGCGGTGGTGATCAAGGAGTACGAGCGGGCCGACTGGATGCACCGGGCCGGGGCCATCGACGCGGTGCGCGAGATCTGGACGGCGACGGCGCCCCTGAAGGAGTGGATCGACACCCACGTCGGGGAGAGCGAGACACCGCGCCGGCGCTGACCCGGGACGGCTCCCGGTGCCGCGCGCGGCACCGGGAGCGGCCGGGGAACAGGACCACGGGCTTGTAGCCGACCACAGGAGGACGGCGGATGTGCGGCATAACCGGTTGGGTCTCGTTCGACCGTGACCTCACCCGTGAGCGGGAGACCCTGGACGCGATGACGCGGACGATGGCCTGCCGGGGCCCCGACGCGTCCGGCACCTGGGTGGAGCCCCACGCCGCCCTCGGCCACCGGAGGCTGGCCGTGATCGACCTGCCCGGCGGAAAGCAGCCGATGACGGTGCGGACCCCGAACGGCGCGGTCACGCTCGTCTACAGCGGCGAGACCTACAACTTCACCGAGCTGCGCGAGGAACTGGTCCGGCGCGGTGAGCGCTTCACGACCGCCAGCGACACCGAGGTGGTGCTGCGCGGCTATCTGCGCTGGGGCGAGGCGGTCGCCGACCGGCTCAACGGCATGTACGCGTTCGCCGTCTGGGACGGGCGCGCGCAGAAGCTGGTGATGATCCGGGACCGGCTGGGCATCAAGCCCTTCTACTACTACCGCACCCGCGACGGACTGCTGTTCGGCTCCGAACCGAAGGCGATCCTGGCCCATCCGCTCGCCGAACGCGTGGTGGACTCCGACGGGCTGCGCGAGTCGTTGTCGTACTGCTTCACACCGGGGCATGCGTTCTGGTCGGGCATGCGGCAGGTGGAGCCCGGCACCGTCGTCACGGTGGACGCGGGCGGGCTGCGCGAGCGCACCTACTGGCGGCTCGAGACCCGCCCGCACCCCGACGACGTGGAGACCACCGTCGCCCGGGTCCGTGAGCTGCTCGACGACACGGTGCGGCGGCAGCTCGTCGCGGACGTGCCGCGCTGTGTGCTGCTCTCCGGAGGGCTGGACTCCGGCACGCTCACCGCGCTGTCCGCGGCGCACCTGGGCGAGGAACGGGTGCGGACCTTCGCGGTCGACTTCATGGACCACGCGGAGAACTTCAAGTCCGACGATCTGCGCGACACCGTCGACGCCCCGTACGTGAAGGACGTCGCCGAGCACGTCGGCTCCGACCACGCCGACATCGTCATCGGCCCGAAGACCCTCGCCGACCCCGCGATCCGCAGGGCGGTGATCGGTGCCCGGGACGTGCCGATGACGATGGGCGACATCGACTTCTCCCTGTACCTGCTGTTCAAGGAGATCAGGCAGCGCTCGACCGTGGCCCTGTCCGGCGAGGCCGCGGACGAGGTCTTCGGCGGGTACAAGCACATGCACGTGCCGCAGATCCAGCAGGCCCGCGCCTTCCCGTGGATCGCGCTGAACATCGGCGCGTTCGACAAGGACGGCACGGGCGTGCGGCCGGAGCTGTGGTCGGGCCTGGCGCTGGAGGAGTACCGGCGGGACGCGTACGCCGGTGCCCTGGGGGAGGTCGAGCGGCTCGACGCCGGCGACGACTACGGCTCGGAGGACGACTTCGAGTACCGCATGCGGGTCATGATCCATCTGCATCTGACCCGGTTCATGCGCTACCTGCTGGACCGCAAGGACCGGCTGAGCATGGCGCTCGGGCTCGAGGTGCGGGTGCCGTTCTGCGACCACCGGCTCGTCGAGTACGTCTACAACACGCCCTGGGCGTTCAAGACGTACGACGGCCGGGAGAAGAGCCTGCTGCGCGGGGCCGCCCGGGACGTGCTCCCGGAGTCGGTGCTGTGGCGGCCCAAGAGCGCCTACCCCTCGACGCAGGACCCGTACTACGCGGCGGAACTCCA
This sequence comes from Streptomyces sp. NPDC031049, assembly GCF_055571015.1. Lineage (NCBI taxonomy): Bacteria > Bacillati > Actinomycetota > Actinomycetes > Kitasatosporales > Streptomycetaceae > Streptomyces > Streptomyces sp. NPDC031049. The sequence continues at coordinate 53,913 of NZ_JBVIGC010000007.1, read as the reverse complement.
GCGGCAGGGCAAGGAACTGCTCGGCGACCGGGGACACGCCGTCTTCGAGCTGATGGACCGGCGGTGGCTGGAGGACGCCACGGGCCGGGACGCGGACGGGATGGACCGGCTGACCCGGTTGGGCCTGGAGCGGACTTTGGACCTGGCCACCTGGCTGGACGCCTACCGTCCGACCCTGCGGCTCCCCTAGCGGAGCGGGCGGCGGGGGCCGGCCGGCATCCGGCCCGGCCCCGCGACCCGCCGCTTCGCGAGTCGGGACGACAGGATTTGAACCTGCGACCCCTTGACCCCCAGTCAAGTGCGCTACCAAGCTGCGCCACGTCCCGGTGCGCGTCCCGGACCGGTCCGGGTGAACGCGCAGGCCGAGCCTACCGCACGGGCGCGGGCGGGACGCCGGCGCCCCCGCTGCGGCGGGACGACGAAGTGTCGCGCACGGCCCCGGAAACGGCACAACCTGTCGCGCGTCCCGCCGCCTGCGTGCTGGCTAGATTGACGCCATGGACCACAGCTTCGCTCTCCACGTGCCCGACGCCGCGCTCGAACCCGAGCCGCTCGATCCCGCGCAGATCGTCTCCGGCACCCCCGAGGTGACCGGGAAGGTCGTCTGGGAGTCGGCGGACGGCCGCCGGGCGCGCGGCGTCTGGCAGATCACCCCGGGGGTCGTCACCGACACCGAGGCGGACGAGATGTTCGTGGTGCTCAGCGGGTCGGCCACCATCGAGGTGGAGGGCGGGCCGACGCTGGAGGTCGGCCCGGGCGACCTGGTCGTGCTGCGCGAGGGCGACCGGACGACGTGGACGGTGCACGAGACGCTGCGGAAGGTCTACGCCGTCGGCGGGTGACGGCACGGCGCCGGCGCGCGCGTCGTGACCGGCCGTCACCCTCCGGCGGGCGGGGCCGTGGTGCCCCGGATCTCCAGGGTGGGCGGCGCGAGATGGAGGCTCCCCTCGCCCCCGCGCCGTGCGAACCGGTCGAGCAGGCAGCGGGCGGCACGGCGGCCGACCTCGTGGCCCGCGTTGTCGACGGTGGTCAGCCACACGTGGCGCAGCCGGGAGATGCCGGTGTTGTCGTAGCCGGCCACGGACAGGTCCCGCGGGACCCGCAGGCCCAGCTCTCCGGCCGCCGAGAGGGCGCCGACGCAGGCGATGTCGTTGACGGCGAAGACCGCGGTGGGCCGGTCGGGGCGGGCGAGCAGCCGGACGGCGGCGCGGTAGCCGCCCTCCTCGGTCATGTCCGTGGGTTCCACGACCGCCCGGTCGGCGAGGCCGTGGGCGTCCATGGCCGACTCGTAGCTGCGCCGCCGCAGTTCGCCGACGGCGCCGTATCCGGCGAGGTGGGCGACGCGGCGGTGGCCGAGGCCGAGGAGGTGCTCGGTGGCCAGCCGTGCCCCGCGCTCGTCGTCGCCGGCGACGACGTCCACGCCCGGCGGCACCGGTTCGCGCGCGCCCGCGACGACGACCGGCATCCGGGCGGCGACCGCATCGAGGGCGGCCGGGTCGGGCAGGGTGCCGACCACCACCAGTCCGTCCACGCCGAGGTCGCCGAGCGGGCCGGCCGGGTCCTGGCCGGTGCGGCGGTTGAGGCGGGCGTCGGCCAGCAGCATGTGGAGACCGGCCGCGTGCAGCAGGGAGTTCAGACCGTCGAGCAGCTCGACGAACCACGGGTTGCGCAGGTCGTTCAGGAGCACGCCGACCGTGCGCGTGCGCTGCTCGCTGAGGCTGCGGGCCGCCGCGTTCGGCCGGTACCCGAGGTCCCGTACGGCCCGCAGCACGGCCTCCCGCTTGTCGGGACGCACCTGCGGGGAGCCGCGCAGCACCAGGGACACCAGCGACTTGGAGACCCCGGCGCGCTCGGCCACGTCGCGGATGGTCGGCTGCTTCATGTTCTGGACCGTTCCATGACCCGGGGGCCCCTGTCAAAGCCCGTGTGGATGCTTGACAGTGCCCGTGTATGGCGCCCAGGGTGGGCGGGCAGGTGTTGTGGACCGGTCCAACGAGGGGCTCTCATGGTGGATGTGCTCGGTGTCGCCGTCGTCGGGTTCGGCTGGATGGGCCGGGTGCACACCCAGGCCTACGCCCGGGTCCGCCACCACTATCCCCACCTGCCGCTGCGCCCGGAGCTGGTGACCGTCGCCGAGGAGGTGCCCGGCCGGGCCGAGGAGGCCGCCGAGCAGTTCGGGTTCGCCTCGACGGCCCGCGACTGGCGCGAAGTGGCCGCCGATCCCCGGGTCCGGGCCGTCAGCGTCACCGCGCCGAACTTCCTGCACCGCGAGATCGGCGTCGCCATGGCCGAGGCCGGCAAGCACCTGTGGATCGAGAAGCCGGTGGGCCTGACCGCCGAGGACGCCCGCGCGGTGGCCGAGGCGGTCGCCGCGGCGGGCGTGCAGGGCGCCGTCGGCTTCAACTACCGCAACGCGCCCGCCGTGGAGGCGGCCCGCGATCTGATCGCCTCGGGCGAGATCGGCACCGTCACCCATGTCCGGATCCGGCTGTTCAGCGACTACGCGGCGCACCCCGAGTCCGCGCTGACCTGGCGGTACGAGCGGGAACGCGGCGGCAGCGGCGTCCTGGGCGACCTGGCCTCGCACGGCGCGGACCTGGCCCGGTTCCTGCTGGGCGACATCGCGTCGCTGGCCGCGGACACGGCGGTCTTCCTGCCGTGGCGGGCCCGGCCGGCCGCGGCCACCGCGGGACACGCCCGCGCCTCGGGCGGCGAGCCGGGCCCGGTGGAGAACGAGGACTACGTCGGCTGTCTGCTCCGCTTCGCCTCCGGGGCGCGCGGCGTCCTGGAGGCCAGCAGGGTGTCGGTGGGCGAGCAGAACGCGTACGGCTTCGAGGTGCACGGCACCCGGGGCGCGGTGTTCTGGGACTTCCGGCGCATGAACGAACTGGGCGTCAGCCGCGGTACGTCGTACCAGGACCAGCCGGTCAGCACGGTGTACGTCGGCCCCGGGCACGGCGAGTTCGCCGCCTTCCAGCCGGGTGCCGCCAACGCCATGGGCTACGACGACCTGAAGGTCGTGGAGGCCTACCGTTTCCTGCGCTCCGTCGCCGAGGGCACCCCGTACGGCGCCACGCTGAGCGACGCCGTGCACGCGGCGGCCGTACTGGACGCGATGGCGCGGTCGGCGGCGAGCGGCGCCTGGGCGGAGGTGGACGCGGGAGCGTGAGGGACGGCGGTGCCTCCCGGGGTCGGGGCCCGTCGGCTCGGAGATGTCCAGGACCGGTCCCGGTGGCCGGGCGCGGGTTCACGCGGCCGTCGCCTGCGGTGGCATGTTGTACGGCGTGACCACCTGGATCGCGGAGGGCAGCACCGGCCCGGCGGGCGGCAGGGCGCCGTGGGCGCGCATCACGGCGTGGCAGGCCTCGCGCATGTCCTGGCGCAGGTCGTGGTGGAGCACGGCGGAGAGCCGGTGCTCGCGCAGCAGCCGGACGTTGTCGTGGTCCAGGTCGTGGGCGACGAAGACGGCGCAGGTGCGGCCCAGGTCGGCGAACGCCCGCAGCGTGGCGACGTTCCCGCCGCCGATCGAGTACACGGCCCGGATCTGCGGGTCGCGTTCCAGGGCGGCGCGGACCAGGTCGTACTGGGTGGCGTCCAGGCCCTGGCCCTCGGTGATCTCCACCAGCGTGCGCTCAGGGTGGCGGGCCCGCATGACACCGCGGAAGCCCATCTCCCGCTCCTCCTCGTTGCGGAAGAACCCGCTGCTGAGGCTGGTCAGGACGTTGCCGGGGCGGTCGCCGAGCCACTGCCCGGTGAGATACGCGGCGGTGGCGCCCGCCGCGCGGTCGTCGATGCCGACGTAGGCGATGCGGGCGCTGGCCGGCAGGTCGGTGACCAGGGTCACGACCGGGATGCCCGCCGCCGCCAGCCGGCCCACGGCGGCCGTCGCCTCGGGGACGTCCGGGGCCTTGAGGATCACGCCCTGGGAGCCGCGCCGGGCGATCCGGTCCAGGGTGCGCACCAGGTCCTCGACGGGGCCGGTCTGCCGGAAGTGGAACCGGGAGCGCACCACGGCCGGGTGCAGGGACGGCAGTTCGGCCTCCAGCGCCGCCCGTACGGCCGTGGTGAACCGCTCCGGCGCCTGCATCACGATGTCCACCATGAAGGTCCGGCCGACCAGCCGGACCTGGGTGCGCTGCCGGTCCAGATCGGCGATGGCCCGGTGCACCTCCTGCGCCGTGCTCGGCCGCACCCCGCCGCGGCCGTTGAGGACCCGGTCCACGGTGGCCTCGCTCAGTCCGGCCTGGCGCGCGATCTCCCGGATGGGGAACGGGTGGCCCATACGGCGGCTCCTTGAGGGGTTTTTGATGGCTCGCTGCTGGTTGTTCGAGGGGTTTGTACTGACAAGAATGACAGGGCCGCGGCCTTCCGTGACCCGGTTGCCCCTGCCGGTTCCTCCTGACCCGGTTCCTCCTGACCCGGCTGCTCCCGACCCGAAGGGACGACGATGTGGGACTGCGACCTCGACGCCTTCCGTGAGCTCGTCGAGCGGACCACCGACCCGGCCGACCACCCGCACGCCCAGGACGTGCAGCAGGGCGTGCCGGTGTACGAGGCCGGCCGGGTCGAAGCCGGTGGCGGGGTCCGGGACGAATGGGTGCGCGTCCTCACCGAGGGCCCCGGCGTCATCGTCGTGCGCGGTGCCTTCCCGGACCCGGCGGTGGTCGACCGGGCCACCGCGGTGTTCGACGCGCTGATCGCCGGGCAGCGCGCGTCGGGCGCGGGCGGCGGCGACCACTTCGCCCCGCCGGGCGCCAACGACCGGGTGTGGAACGCCCTGGAGAAGGCGGCCCGGTACGATCCGGAGGCGTTCGCCGACTACTACGCCAACGACGTGCTGGCGCTGGCGGCCGAGGCCTGGCTGGGCCCCGGCTACCAGGTCACGTCGCAGGTCAACGTGGTCAACCCGGGCGGCGCGGCGCAGACCGCGCACCGCGACTACCACCTCGGGTTCCTCTCGGCCCAGGCGGCCGCCGCCTACCCCGCGCACGTGCACCGCCTCTCCCCCGTGCTCACCCTCCAGGGCGCGGTGGCGCACTGCGACATGCCGGTCGAGTCGGGTCCGACGATGTACCTGCCGTACTCGCAGACGTACGAACCGGGGTACCTCGCCTGGCGACTGCCCGAGTTCCAGGAGTACTTCGACGCCCACCGCGTCCAGCTGCCGCTCGCCAAGGGCGACGCGGTCTTCTTCAACCCGGCGCTGTTCACGCGGCCGGCGCCAACCGCTCCGCCGGCATCCGGCGCATGGCCCATCTGCTCCAGATCTCCTCGGCGTTCGGCCGGGCGATGGAGACCGTGGACCGGGCGGCGGTGGTCGAGGCGGTCTACCCGGTGCTGCTGCGCCGCAGGGCCCAGGGCGTGCCCGGGCGATGGCTGGAGAACGTGATCGCCGCGAGCGCGGAGGGCTATCCGTTCCCCACGGACCTGGACCGCGACCCGCCCGTCGACGGGCTGGCGCCGCCGTCCCAGGCCGACACCGTCCGGCGGGCGCTGCGCGAGGAGTGGCCGCCCGAGGCGCTCCGTGCCGAGCTGCGGGCCGGGGCCGGACGGCGGCGGAGCCGAGGAGAGAGCTGAGGGACACCATGGGACTGCTCGACGACAAGGTCGTCCTGGTCAACGGCGGCAGCCAGGGCGTCGGTGCGGCCGTCGCGCGGGCCGCCGTCCGCGAGGGCGCGCACGTGACCGTCACCGGGCGCCGGCCCGGCCCCGGTGAGGCGCTGGTCGCCGAGCTGACCGCGGCGGGCGGCAAGGCGGCGTACGTCCGCGCCGACCTGGCCGACGCGGAGCAGGCCGGGGCGTGCGTCGCGCGGGTCGTGGAGGCCTCCGGCCGCATCGACTGCCTGGTCAACTCGGCCGGCCTGACCTCCCGGGGGACGCTGCTGGACACCACCCCGGAGCTGTTCGACCAGCACATCGCGGTCAACCTCCGGGGCCCGTTCTTCGCGATGCAGGCGGCCGTGGCCGACATGGTGCGGCGCGGCGCCCCCGGCACGATCGTCAACATCATCACGTCGTCGGCGCACGGGGGTCAGCCGTTCCTGGCCCCGTACGTCGCCGCGAAGGCCGGACTCGCGGGCCTGACGCGGAACGCCGCCCACGCCCACCGCTGGGACCGCATCCGGATCAACGGCCTGAACATCGGCTGGACGGCGACCGAGGGAGAGGACGCGACCCAGCGCGCCTTCCACGGCGCGGGCGACGACTGGCGCGAGGTGGCCGCCGCCCGCCTGCCGATGGGCCGGCTGGGCCGGCCGGAGGAGATCGCCGACTTCGTCGCCCTGCTCCTGTCGGACCGCTCCGGCGTGGTCACCGGCTCGGTGATCGACTGGGACCAGAACGTCCTGGGCGGCCTGGACTGATCTCGCACGCCCCGCCGTCGCCCCACTCGCCCGTCGTACGCCCACCCTCGTCCCCTCGCCCCTCGTACGCCCCCTCGCCCACCCCGCCCGCAGCGGACAGCAACCCCCTCAAGCGCGTCCGGCGTTGAGGACAGAACCAAGGAGCAGCGAAGCTCATGCGCATCGGAATCCTGGGCCTCGGCCGCATCGGCGCCTTCCATGCCGAAACCCTCTCCGGTCTCGACGCCGTCGACTCCCTCGTCGTCGCCGACCCGTTCGCGGACGCGGCCGAGGCCGCCGCCGCCCGGTTCGGCGCCCGGATCGCGGACTCCCCCGAGGCCGTGCTCGCCGCCGGCGTGGACGGGGTCGTGGTCGCCGCCGCGACCGACGCCCACCCGGCGCTGATCACCGCCGCCGTGGACGCCGGCGTCCCCGTCTTCTGCGAGAAGCCGGTCGCCCGCACCATGGCGGAGGGCGTCGAGGTGCTCAAGGCGATCGCCGGCCGCGACGTGCCGGTGCAGATCGGCTTCAACCGCCGCTTCGACGCGGGCTTCGCCGCCGCCCGGGAGGCGGTCCGGGCCGGCGAGCTGGGCACACTGCACACCGTGCGGTCGACGACGCTGGACCCGGCGCCCCCGCCGGCCGCGTACATCGCCGCGTCCGGCGGCATCTTCCGGGACTGCGCGGTCCACGACTTCGACGCCGTCCGCTGGGTGACGGGCCGCGAGGTGACCGAGGTGTACGCCGCCGGCGGCAACCGCGGCGCCGACCACATCCGGCGGGCGGGCGACGCCGACACCACCGGCGCGGTCCTCACCCTGGACGACGGCACGCTCGCCGTGGTCTCCAACAGCCGGCACAACGCCCGGGGCTACGACGTCCGGATGGAGCTGCACGGCTTCGCCGACTCCATCGCCGTCGGCCTGGACGACCGGCTGCCGCTGCGGTCGGTGGAGCCCGGCGTGGACTTCCCGGCCGGTACTCCGCACGACTTCTTCATGGACCGCTTCGCCGCCGCCTACCGCGCCGAACTCACCGCGTTCACCGAGGTCGTCGCCGGTGCGCGGCCCTCGCCCTGCACGGTCGAGGACGCGCTGGAGGCGGGCTGGATCGCCGAGGCGTGCACGCTGTCGCTGCGCGAGCACCGCCCGGTGACCCTGGCGGAGGTACGGCGCGACTGAGCGGCCCGGGACGCGGGCACCGGAGCCGGCGGGCTGTGCGTCAGCTCGCCGGCTCGCCGATGTCCACCATCCAGGAGACGCCGAAGCGGTCCGTGCACATGCCGAAGACGTCGCCCCACATCTGCTTCTCCAGCGGCACGGTGACGGTGCCGCCGTCGGACAGCTTCTCCCAGTAGCCGCGCAGCTCGGCGTCGTCGTCGCCGCTGAGGCTCACGGCCATGGTGTTGCCCGGCTTGTGCTCCGTGCCGGGCGGGGTGTCGGAGGCCATCAGGGTGAAGCCGCTCGGTGTCTCCAGCATGGCGTGCATGATCTGGTCGGCGTTCGGGCTGTCGGCCATGCCGAACTCCCCGAAGGTGTTCATCCGCAGCGTGCCGCCGAACACCTGCTCGTAGAACTCCATCGCCTGCCGGGCGTCGCCGTCGAAGCTGAGGTAGGGGTTGAGACGCGAACTCATGACTGCCTCCCGGATCGGGCCGAAGTGCCAGTGCTCAGCACGCTAGCGCCCGCCACTGACAACGGCCCGCCGGAGCGGCCGTGCGGGCTCGCGCACGGCCGCCCCGGCGGGCCGCCCGGCCGGACGACGGGGCCCGGGGGTCAGGCGCCGCAGGAGCGCAGGAACCTGCGGGTGCGCACGGCGATCGGCAGCGGCTCGTCCGCTTCGCAGGGGTACATGTCCTGCTCGACGATCGCGAACAGGTCCACGCCGAGCCGCTGGGCGGCGGCGAGCACCGGCTCCAGCTCCGGCACTCCGCCCGGCGGTTCGCACATCACACCGCGCGCCACGGCCGGCCCGAACGGCACGCCGCCCGCGGTGACCTCGGCGAGGATCTCCGGGTCGACCTGCTTGAGGTGCAGGTAGCCGATGCGCTCGCCGTAGGTCTCGATCAGCTTGACGCTGTCGCCGCCGCAGTAGGCGTAGTGGCCGGTGTCCAGGCAGAGGCCGACCAGGTCGGAGTCGGTGGAGTCGAGGAACCGCTCGACGTGCTCCTCGGTGTCGATGTGGGTGTCGGCGTGCGGGTGGACGACGATGTCCAGGCCGTAGTTCTCCCTGACCTCGTGGCCGAGCCGCTCCATGCCCTTGGTCAGGTGGGCCCACTGCTCGGCGGTCAGCTCGCTGGGCTCCAGGATCTCGGCGGTCTTGTCGTCCCGCCAGAAGGAGGGGATGACGACGAGGTGCCGGGCGCCCATGGCCTGGGTGAGCGCGGCGACCCGGCTGACCTGCTCCCAGGTGGCGTCCCACTCGGCGGGGCCGCGGTGCAGTCCGCAGAAGATGGTGCCGGCGGAGACCTTCAGGCCGCGCCGGTCCACCTCGTCGGTGAGCCGGGCGGGGTCGGTGGGCAGGTAGCCGTAGGGGCCGAGTTCGATCCAGGAGTACCCGGCCTCGGCCACCTCGTCCAGGAAGCGTTCCCAGGGCACCTGCCGCGGGTCGTCGGGGAACCAGACGCCCCAGGAGTCGGGGGCGGAGCCGACCCGGATACGGTCGAGGGCAGGGGGCATGTCAGGACTTCCCTTCGGTCCGTTCGGGCGCGGCGGGCGCGGCGGGCGCGGCCGGTTGCGGGGGCGCGGCGGGCGCGGGCGCGGGCGTGGCGGCCGGTTCCCGGTCGCGTCGGGGCTCCCCCGGCAGTTGCTCCACGTCGACGCCGCCGACCTGGGCCAGCTCGTGCTTGAGGGCGGCGAGCTCGGCGCCGCCGGCCATGTGGTTGGTCAGTTCCTCCAGCGTGATCTCGCTGCGGTCGGCGGACAGCTCCAGGGTGCCCAGGCGCAGCACGCTGAAGTGGTCGCCGACCATGAAGGCGTGGTGGGGGTTGTGGGTGATGAAGATGACGCCGAGGCCGCGGTCGCGGGCGGCGGCGATGTACTTGAGGACCACGCCGGACTGCTTGACGCCGAGGGCGGCGGTGGGCTCGTCGAGGATGAGGACGCGGGCGCCGAAGTGGACCGCGCGGGCGATGGCGACGCACTGGCGCTGGCCGCCGGAGAGGGTGCCGATGGGCTGCTCCAGGTCGTCCAGGACGATGCCCATGTTGCGCAGTTCCTCGTCCGCGGTCCTCTTCATGCGGGCGATGTCCAGGCGCCGGAAGGGCCAGGGGCCCCGGGTCAGCTCGGAGCCGAGGAAGAAGTTCCGCCACACGGGCATCAGCGGGACGGTGGCGAGGTCCTGGTAGACGGTGGCGATGCCGCGGTCGAGTGCCTCGCGCGGGGTGGTGAAGCGGACGGGTTCGCCGTCCACGAGGAAGTCGCCCTCGGTGTGCTGGTGCAGCCCGGAGACGATCTTGATGAGGGTGGACTTGCCGGCGCCGTTGTCGCCGAGCACACAGGTCACCCGGCCGGGGCGGACGGCGAGGTCGACGCCGTGCAGGGCGCGGATGTTGCCGTAGGACTTTCCGGCGCCGCGCAGTTCGACGAGCGGGCGCTCACCGTCGGGGACGGTGTCCGCGGTGACGGCCGAGTGGGTGCCGGTGGTGTTGCTGGTCATTTCCGATCACCTCCGGGTCGCCGTGCGGCGGACCCACAGATTGAGGAGCACGGCGCCGAGCAGCATCACGCCGAGGAAGGCCTTGAACCAGTCGGGGTTCCAGCCGGCGTACACGATGCCCTGGTTCACCATCCCGAACATGAACGCGCCGAAGACGGGCCCGATCGCGGAGCCGTAGCCGCCGGTCAGCAGGCAGCCGCCGATGACGGCCGCGGCGATGTAGATCAGCTCCTGGCCGACGCCCTCGCCGGACTGCACGGTGTTGAAGGAGAACAGCTGGTGCATGCCGACGAACCAGGCGCCGAAGCCGACCAGCATGAACAGGGAGATCTTGGTGAAGGTCACCGGGACGCCGACGGCCCGGGCGCTGTGCTTGTTGCCGCCGACGGCGAAGATCCAGTTGCCGTACCGGGTGCGCAGCAGCACCCAGGTGGCCAGCGCCGCGAAGGCCAGCCACCACAGGACCGTGATCTTCACCTGGACGCCGCCGATGTCGAAGGAGGAGGCGAAGACCGCCCGGGCCTGTTCGAAGCCGTCCATGTCGCTGATGTCGTCGGTGGCGACGTTGCCGGTGACCAGCTTGGTGACGGCGAGGTTGACGCCCTGGAGGATCAGGAAGGTGCCGAGGGTGACCAGGAAACTGGGCAATCCGGTCTTGACCAGCATCCAGCCGTTGAACGCGCCGACGGCGAGCGAGACGAGCAGCGCGACGAGCACGCCCGTCCAGGCGTTCAGGGTCAGCTGGTAGCTGAGCATGCTCGCGGTCAGTGCCGAGGTGACGACGGCGACGCCGGCCGACAGGTCGAACTCGCCGCCGATCATCAGCAGCGCCACCGGAAGCGCCATGATCCCGATGGTGGAGGACTGGTAGAGGATCGTCGCCATCGACCCGCCCTGCCGGACCGTGGGGGCCGCGATCAGGAAGAAGACGAGGACGGCGACGGCGCCGAGGAACACCCCGACCTCGGGCCGGGCGAGCAGCCGCAGGGCCAGGGGGCGCTGCCGGGTCCGCCCGTCGGACGGCCGGGGGCCGGGCGCCGGCGGTGTGGTCGCCGCCGGCGCAGCCTGCTGGGTCATGCTCATCACCGGGTGCCCTTCGCGGCGAAGTCGGCGATCCGGTCGACGTTGGACTCGTCGACGAAGGCCGGGCCGGTCAGCACCGGCTGCTCACCGCCGCCGCTGTAGTTGCCGTTGTTCTCGTAGAGCCACAGCCCGTCCACCGCCAGGTAGCCCTGGAGGTAGGGCTGCTGGTCGACGGCGAACTCGACGGTGCCGTCCTTGATGGCGCCGGTCAGCTGCTTGTTGAGGTCGAAGGTGGCGACCTCGGCCTTGCTGCCGGTCTCCTCCACCGACTGGGCGGCGGTGAGCGCGAAGGGGGCGCCGAGGGTGACGACGTGGTCGATGGCGCCGTCCTGCTTGAGCTTGGCGGTGATCGTCGACTTCACCGACGGCATGTCGGTGCCGTTGACGTAGAGGTTCTCGAGGGCGCCCTCGAAGGTCTTCTTCACTCCGTCGCAGCGCTGGGTGAGGCCGATGTTGCCCTGCTCCTGGATGACGCAGACGGCCTTCTTCGCGCCGACCTCGTTGAGCTTCTTGCCGAACGCCTCCCCGGCCACGGTCTCGTCCTGCCCGAAGAACTCCAGCAGGCCCAGCTCCTTCCAGTCGCTCAGTCCGGAGTTGAGCCCGACCACGGGTATCCCCGCCCGCTGCGCCTTGGCCACCACGCTCTTGAGGGCGTCGGGCTTGGCGAGGGTGACCGCGATGCCGTCGACCTTCTGGTCGATGGCGTTCTGCACCAGGTTGGCCTGGTTGCCGGCGTTGGGGTCGGCGGAGTAGATCAGCTCGACGTTGTCCTTGGCCGCCGCGGCCTCGGCGCCCTTGCGGACGATGTCCCAGAAGGTGTCGCCGGGTGCCTGGTGGGTGACCAGGGCGACCTTCATCCGGGGGGTGTTCGCCTTGCCCGCGGAGGCGCCCGAGCCGCCGTCCTCGTCGGCCTTCTTCCCCCCGGAGCCGCTGGAGCAGCCGGCGAGGGTCAGGGCCGCCGCCGCGGCGAGGGCCAGGGCGGGGGCGAATCTGCGGGGGCGGGCGTGCGAAGAGCGATCCATCTTTCCTGCACCTCACTGTGCGACGGGGAGCCGTGTGCCGAGAGGAGACGGCCTTGCGCTGGGACCGGATACAAGTCCTTGGGACGCCCGCTGTCAATACTTTGTTAAGACATCATTTCACGAGCTAGTCCGAATGTAAGTACAAAGTATTGACAGGGTCGGCCTCCCGGTCCTACATCTGGGAGGCGGCAGGCCCCCGCCCAGCCCCCACAAGGAGCGTCGTACATGTCAGAGGCAGCCGAGTCAGCCCGGTCAGCGCAGCATTTCGACCTGATCACGATGGGCCGGATCGGGGTCGATCTCTACCCCCTCCAGACGGGCGTACCCCTCGCCGAGGTGGAGACCTTCGGCAAGTTCCTGGGCGGCTCGGCCGCCAACGTGGCGGTCGCCGCGGCCCGCCTGGGCCGCAGAGCGGCCGTGATCACCCGCACCGGCGACGACCCGTTCGGCGGCTATCTGCACCGTGCGCTGAGGGAGTTCGGCGTCGACGACCGCTGGGTCACCCCGGTCGCCGCCCTCCCGACCCCCGTCACGTTCTGCGAGATCTTCCCGCCGGACGACTTCCCGCTGTACTTCTACCGCCGCCCCAAGGCCCCCGACCTGGAGATCCACCCCGAGGAGCTGGACCTCGACGCGATCGGCGCGGCCCGCGTCTTCTGGATCACCGGGACCGGCCTGAGCGAGGAGCCCAGCCGTACGACGACGCTGGCGGCCCTCGCCCACCGCGCGAAGTCCGGCACCACGGTCTTCGACCTGGACTGGCGTCCCATGTTCTGGTCCGACCCCGATCAGGCCCGCCCGCACTACGCCGAGGCGCTGCGGCACGTGACCGTCGCGGTCGGCAACCTCGACGAGTGCGAGATCGCCACGGGGCTGCGCGAGCCGCACGCCTGCGCCGAGGCGCTGCTGGCCGCCGGGGTGGAGCTGGCCGTCGTCAAGCAGGGCCCCAAGGGGGTCCTCGCCGTGCACCGGGACGGGACGACGGCCGAGGTGCCGCCGGTTGCGGTCGAGGTGGTCAACGGCCTCGGCGCGGGCGACGCCTTCGGCGGCTCGCTCTGCCACGGCCTGCTCTCCGGCTGGGACCTGGAGCGCACCATGCGGTACGCCAACGCGGCCGGCGCCCTGGTCGCCTCCCGCCTCGCCTGCTCCTCGGCGATGCCCACCCCCGACGAGGTCGACGGCCTCCTCGCACGCACCTTTCCGAACGGAGCGTCGTCTTGACCCTCGCCATCCCCGACCTCACCGCGGTCAGAGCCCGGCACCCGGAGGCGATCGCCGAGGCCGCCGCCCGGCGCAGGCGCCGCCCGCTGGTCGGCGACAGCGGCCGGCTGATGATCGTGGCCGCCGACCATCCCGCGCGCGGTGCCCTCGCCGTCGGCGACCGCCGGCTCGCCATGGCCAACCGGGCGGACCTGCTCGAGCGGCTGTGCGTCGCGCTGTCCCGGCCCGGCGTCGACGGCGTGCTGGCCACCGCCGACGTCCTGGAGGACCTGCTGCTGCTCGGGGCGCTGGAGGACAAGGTCGTCATGGGCTCGATGAACCGCGGCGGGCTCGCGGGCGCCGCGTTCGAGATGGACGACCGCTTCACCGGTCACCGCGCCGAGGACCTCGTCCGGCTCCGGTTCGACGCGGGCAAGCTGCTGCTGCGCATCGACTACGCCGACCGCGGCTCGCTGGCCACGCTGGAGGCCACGGCCCGTGCCGTGGACGCGATGGCCGCCCACCGGCTGCCCGTCTTCGTGGAGCCGTTCCTCTCCCGCCGGGTCGACGGCCGGGTCCGCAACGACCTGTCGGCGGAGGCCGTCACCCGGTCCATGGCGATCGCCTCCGGCCTGGGCGGCACCTCCGCCTACACCTGGCTGAAGCTGCCGGTCACCGACGACCCCGACGCCATGGGCGCCGTCCTGGAGACCTCCACCCTGCCGGTGGTGCTGCTCGGCGGCGACGTCGGGAACGATCAGGACGCCGCCTACGAGCGCTGGCGCAAGGCACTGCGCCTGCCCACCGTCCAGGGCCTGGTGGTCGGCCGCTCGCTGCTCTACCCGGCCGAGGGCAGCGTGGAGCAGGCGGTGGACACGGCCGTCGGCCTGTTGTGACGAGGAAAGGGACCCGATGACGTACCACCACCCCGCCGGGAAGACGGCGAACGGCCCCTACCGCGTGGACATCACGCCCGAGACCGCGGGCTGGGGGTACTGCGGTCTGCGGGTGCTCGACCTGCCGCCGGGCGGCAGCCACACCTTCGGCACCGGCGAGAGCGAGTGGATCGTCCTGCCGCTCGGCGGCGGCTGCACCGTCACCGCCGAGGACGACTTCGGCCGGGACACCTTCGCACTCCACGGCCGCGCGGACGTGTTCAGCGCCGTCAGCGACTTCGCCTACGTGCCCCGGGACGCCCGCACCACCGTGACCTCGCCCGGCGGCGGCCGGTTCGCGCTCACCGGCGCCCGCTGCACCCGGCGGCTGCCCGCCCGCTACGGGCCGGCGTCCTCGGTGCCGGTGGAGCTGCGCGGCACCGGCAGCTGCTCCCGCCAGGTGAACAACTTCGGCGCGGCCGGCGTCTTCGAATGCGACAAGCTGATCGCGGTCGAGGTGCTCACCCCGGGCGGCAACTGGTCGTCGTTCCCGCCGCACAAGCACGACGAGCACCGGCCCGGCGAGGAGTCGGTGCTGGAGGAGATCTACTACTTCGAGTTCGCCGGCCACGACGGCACGCCCGGACTCGGCTACCAGCGGGTCTCGCCGTCCGGCCGCGGACGGGGCACGGACGTGCTGGCCGAGGTCCGCGACGGCGACGTGGTGCTGATCCCCGACGGCTGGCACGGCCCGTCGATGGCCGTGCCCGGACACCACATGTACTACCTCAACGTCATGGCGGGGCCGGAGGAGGAGCGCGCCTGGCTGATCCGCGACCACCCGGACCACTCCTGGATCCGCGACATCTGGCCCGAGCAGCCCGTCGACCCCCGACTCCCCCTCTACACAGCTCCGGAGAGGTCCGCATGAGCGCCGCAACCGTCCGTCTGACGACCGCCCAGGCCCTGGTGCGGTTCCTCGCCGCCCAGTACACCGAACGCGACGGCGTGCGCCACCGCCTGATCGCCGGGACCTGGGGCATCTTCGGCCACGGCAACGTGGCCGGCGTCGGCCAGGCCCTCGTCGAGTACGCCGGCCTCATGCCGTTCCACCAGGGCCGCAACGAACAGGCCATGGTGCACGCCGCGGTCGGCCACGCCCGGCAGCTCAACCGCCTGTCCGCGCAGGCGGTGACCACGTCGATCGGCCCCGGCGCCACCAACCTGGTCACCGGCGCCGCCCTCGCCACGATCAACCGGCTGCCGGTGCTGCTGCTGCCCGGCGACTACTTCGCCTCGCACGCCGCCGACCCGCTGCTCCAGCAGCTGGAACACCCGGTGTCCGCCGACGTGTCCGTCAACGACACGCTGCGGCCGGTCTCCCGCCACTTCGACCGGATCACCCGCCCCGAGGCACTGATCCCGTCGGCACTGGCCGCCATGCGGGTGCTGTCCGACCCCGCCGAGACCGGCGCCGTCACGCTCGCCCTGCCGCAGGACGTGCAGGCCGAGGCCCACGACTGGCCGGAGGAGTTCTTCGCCGACCGCGTCTGGCGCGTCCGCCGCCCCGCACCCGACCCGGAGGAGCTGGCCGAGGCCGTCCGCGCCGTCCGGGCCGCCGAACGCCCGCTGATCGTCGCCGGCGGCGGCGTCCACCACAGCGAGGCCGAGGAGGCGCTGCGGGCGCTGGCGGACGCCACGGGCATCCCGGTCGCCTCCACCCAGGCCGGCAAGGGCTCCCTGCGCCACGACCACCCCGCCGACGTCGGCGGCATCGGCCACACCGGCACCGCGGTCGCCGACGACCTGGCCCGCACCGCCGACCTGGTGATCGGCGTCGGCACCCGCTACACCGACTTCACCACCGCCTCCGGCACCCTCTTCCAGAACCCTGACGTCCGCTTCCTCAACGTCAACATCACCGCCTTCGACGCCCACAAGCTCGCGGCGCGGACGCTGGTCTGCGACGCGCGGACCGGCCTGGAGGCGCTGGCGGAGGCGCTGGCCGGCCACCGGGTCGACCCCGCCTACGCCGCCGAGTACCGCGCCGGCAAGGAGCGCTGGGAGCGGATCGTCGAGGCCGCCCACCGGGCCGACGACGACAGCGCCGTGCCGACCCAGACCCAGGTGCTCGGCGCGCTGGACGCGGTCGTGGGCGACGAGGACGTGGTCATCAACGCGGCCGGCTCGCTCCCCGGCGACCTGCACAAGCTGTGGCGGGCCCGCTCCGCGCGCCAGTACCACCTGGAGTACGGCTACTCCTGCATGGGCTACGAGATCCCGGCCGCGCTCGGCGTCCAGCAGGCCGCGCCGGGCACGCCGGTGTGGGCGCTGGTCGGCGACGGCACGTATCTGATGAACCCCACGGAGATCGTGACCGCCGTCCAGGAGAACCTGCCGGTGAAGGTGGTCCTGGTCCAGAACCACGGCTACGCCTCCATCGGCGGCCTGTCCGAGACGGTGGGCGCCGAACGGTTCGGCACCGCCTACCGCCACCGGGCCGCCGACGGCACCTTCACCGGCGCACCGCTGCCCGTCGACCTCGCCGCCAACGCGGCC
Source organism: Streptomyces sp. NPDC031049 (assembly GCF_055571015.1). Lineage (NCBI taxonomy): Bacteria > Bacillati > Actinomycetota > Actinomycetes > Kitasatosporales > Streptomycetaceae > Streptomyces > Streptomyces sp. NPDC031049. The sequence goes on along the minus strand of NZ_JBVIGC010000007.1, from coordinate 37,176 downwards.
AGCCTCGGGATGGAGGTGCGGCGCGCGAAGACCGTGCGCGAGCTGCGCGAGGCACTGGCCGCCGCCCGCGACGCGGACCGGCCGACCTGTGTGTACGTCGAGACCGACCCGGCGGCGACCGCTCCCCCGGCCGAGGCCTGGTGGGACGTGCCGGTGGCCGAGGTGTCCGGCCGCGAGGCCGTGGCGAAGGCCCGGGAACGCTACGACCGCGCGGTGGCCGGCCGCCGCCACCACCTGTGAGCCCGCAGGCCCGCCGACCAAGGAGGTACGCGCGTGACCGCCGCCGCGCACCACTCGCTGGACCTGGCCCTGGACCGCACCAGTCCGGTGCCGCTGTACCACCAGCTCGCCCGGCAGCTGGAGGCCGCCATCGAGCGGGGCGCCCTCGCCCCGGGCGACCGGCTGGGCAACGAGGTCGACCTGTCCGCGCGCCTCGGGCTGTCCCGGCCCACCGTCCGCCAGGGCATCCAGTCCCTGGTCGACAAAGGGCTGCTGGTCCGGCGGCGGGGAGTGGGCACCCAGGTGGTGCACACCCGGGTCCGGCGCCCCCTGGAGCTGAGCAGTCTCTACGACGACCTGGAGGCGGCCGGGCAGGGCCCCGCCACCCGGGTCGTACGCCATGAGCCGGCCGCCGCGACCGCCGAGGTGGCCGACGCCCTCGGGGTGCCGGACGGCAGCGAGGTCACCGTCCTGGAGCGGCTGCGGCTGACGCACGGCCGACCGGTGGCCGTCCTGTGCAACTACCTCCCGGCCGGCCTGCTGGAGCTGGACGACGCCCGGCTGGAGTCGACGGGCCTGTACCGGATGCTGCGCGCGGCCGGCGTCACCCTGCACAGTGCCCGGCAGAGAGTCGGCGCCCGCTCGGCCACCGCCGAGGAGGCCGCCCGCCTGGACGAGCGGCCGGGCGCCGCCCTGCTGACCATGCGGCGCACGGCGTACGACGACACCGGCCGGGCGGTGGAATTCGGCACGCACATCTACCCCGCCTCCCGGTATTCGTTCGACTTCCAGCTGCTGGCCCGCCCGTGAGGCGGCGGCCGGGATCGACCGGGCGCGCCGGATGTCCTTCGGCTGTCCTTACGATGGACCGCCTGTGAGGATGCGGCGGCCGAAGGGAGACAGGGCGTGACGGACCACCGGCGGCCCCGGCGACGGGGACAGGGCGAGCTGGAGGTGCAGGTGCTGTCGGCGCTGCGCGAGGCGGACGGGCCGGCGAGCGCCGGCTGGGTGCAGGAGCGGCTCGGCTCGGACCTGGCCTACACGACGGTGATCACGATCCTCACCCGGCTGCTGGCCAAGGGGGCGGTGACCCGGGAGCGGGCCGGCCGGTCGTTCCTGTGGACGCCGGCCGCGGACGAGGCGGGACTGGCCGCGCGGAAGATGCGCAAGGTGCTCGACGGGGAGCAGGACCGGGAGGCGGTGCTCGCCAGCTTCGTCACCGGGCTGGGCCCCGAGGACGAGCGGCTGCTGCGGGAACTGCTGGACCGGCCGGCGGACGACGGGGAGGGCTGAGGCCGCATGGGGATGTTCGTCTTCCTGCCGCTGGTGCTGCCGTTGACGGCCTGGCCGATCGCCCGGCTGGCCGAGCAGCATCTGCATCCGCGCGTGGCGACCCGGCTGCTGACGGGCGTGGCCGGGGTGATGGCGCTGTGCAGCACGGTGTGCCTGGGTCTGCTGATGGTGGTCGGCACCGCTCAGCTGCCCGGCAACCCGCTGCCCGACGGCTGGTCGGACCCGGAGGTCCGCGCGGCCGTGCCCTACGACGAGGTGGCCGGCCGGGCGGCCATCCCCGCGCTGCTGGCGGTGGCGGCGGTGTGCGGGCGGACGCTGTGGCGGCACCGGCGGGTGCACCGCCGCGCGCACCGGGCGCTCGCCCACCTGCCCGCCACGGAGGTGGCCGTGCTCCCCGACGGGGAGCCGTACGCGTACGCGCTGCCCGGCGGCGCCCGGGACCGGATCGTCGTGACCTCGGCCCTGCTGCGGGGTCTGCGTCCCGTCGAACGGCGTGTCCTGTTCGCCCACGAGCGGGCGCACCTGAGGGCGCGTCACCACCGGTTCCTGCTGGTGGTCCGGCTGGCGTCGGCCGCCAACCCCTTTCTGCGGCCGCTGCGTACGGCGGTGTCCTACACGGCGGAGCGCTGGGCGGACGAGGACGCGGCCCGGGTGGTCGGCGACCGCCGTGCCGTGGCGCGCGCGATCGGGGCGGCGGCGCTGGTCTCGCGCGGTGCGCCGGCCCCGGGGCCGGCGGGGTTCGCCGCGCCGGGTCCGGCCGGCTTCGCCGCTCCGGGGCCGGTGCCGCGCCGGGTGGCCGCCCTGCTGGGGCCCGCCCCCGCGACGCGCACCTGGCCGTCGGTGTTCACCGGCGTGGGCGTGGCCGCGTGGCTGGCCGCCGCCGGGACGGCCCTGTCCGCGATGTCGTCCGCGAACTCCGCGGTGACGCTGGTCTTCGTCCTCCACGCGGCCACGCCGCTGTGAGCCGCACGGCCCGGGACCCGGTGTCCCGCGGCCGGGAGGGCCCAGCGCCGGGAGTGCTCAGAGGTCGAACTCGTGCGGCGGCAGGTCGAGCGCGAAGCACGCCTCCCGCACGACGGCCTGCTCGTCCTTGTCGAAGTGCCCGTCGGCGCCGCCGATCACGATGCCGATCTGGACGACGGCCCGCGCCTCGGCGGGCTTCTTCTTCGCCTTGCCGATCTCCTGCAACACGCTGACCTTGCCGAAGGCGAAGTCGGCGGTGAGCTTGTCCAGGTTGTCCTCGAAGCGCCGGCGCAGATCCATGGCGTCGAAGTTCTGCAACACCTCGTTGGTGGCGATGAGCTGCGCCACGCGCTGCCGCTCGGAGGGGTCGACGGTGCCGTCGGCGGCGGCGACGAGCGCGCACATCGCCATGCTCGCGTCGCGGAAGGCGCCGCTCTTGAGGTCGTTCTTCTTCGCCGTCAACTGGGTCTGCATCTGCGACGCGGACTCCTTGATGCGGTCCCACAGGGCCATGAGCACACTCCCATTGCGTCGGGGGCCGCCCGGACCGGAAGGGTGCGGACGGCCCTGACTTCTACATCTATGTAGAAGTTATCAGGAGCGGCGGCCACCGCGGCCACGGCGGCGGGTTCAGCGGGCGAACGGGCCCTCCAGCGCGGCCCACTGGAGCAGCATGATGGTCTTGGCGTCCGCGATCTCTCCGCTGCGCACCATCTCCAGGGCTCGACGGAAGGGCAGTTCGAGGATTTCGATGTCCTCGCCCTCCTCGTCGAGACCGCCCCCGGTGTGCGTGCGGGTGGACGGGCCGTAGGCGGCGGCGTAGAAGCTGACGCGTTCGGTGACCGAGCCGGGGCTCATGTAGACGTCGAAGACGTGCCGGACCTCGCCCACGGTGTGCCCGGTCTCCTCCACGATCTCGCGCCGCACCGCCACCTCGGGGTGCTCGTCCTCCTCGTCCAGCACCCCGCCCGGGGTCTCGATCAGCATGCCGTCCGGGTGCCCGTTGACGTACACGGGGAAGCGGAACTGGCGGGTGAGCAGCACGGTCTCGCGCGCGGTGTCGTACAGCAGGACGGTGGCGCCGTTGCCGCGGTCGTGGGTCTCGCGTTCCTGGGTGGTCCAGGTGCCGTCGGCACGCCGGTAGTCGAAGGTGGTGGTGCGCTCGACGTACCAGTGGCTGGACAGGAGTCTCACGTCCCGGACCCTGACGCGGGGGTTGCCGGTCAGCTCCCGGCCGGCCCGGTCCAGCCCGGTGCGGCCCCGGCGGTCCGGGGTGTCGACGCCGGCGGTCACCGGGCGCCGTCCGGGCGGGGGCCGACGCCGTCGGGGCGAGGGCCGGTGGCATCCGGGCGGGAGTCGTCGGCGTCCGGGCTCGGGGCGGGGGGCGGGGCGGTCGTGACCGCGGGCGGAGTGCTCATACCCGCTTCTATCATCCCGGGCGGGCCCGCCCGCCCGGCGTCCGAGGGCCGGGAGCGAGGTGAACGAGAAGAAGGGTCTTCCCGGGCTCTCGCCCGCGAAGACCCTTCGCACCGTCGGGACGACAGGATTTGAACCTGCGACCCCTTGACCCCCAGTCAAGTGCGCTACCAAGCTGCGCCACGTCCCGGTGCGCCCGCACGCGGCGAACCGCGTGATCACGCGGACAGCACTCTACCGCACCCTCCCCCGTACACCGAAGCGGGCACGGTCGCGGGACAATCGGAGCCATGGACAGCACACCCGCGAAACGCCCGGTGGACGCACGCGACCGCGACAGCGAGGGCCGGGCACGCAACGCCCGGCCGCGGGACGGGCTCGGCCGGCCCCTGCCGTACGGCGCTGAGGGCGTGCCCCGGCAGCCGGAGGGCGTGGTGCGCTCGCCGGAGGAGACCGTCACCGAGGCGCAGCGGCTGCTGGACGAGGGGAAGCCGTTCCACGCCCACGAGGTCTTCGAGGACGCCTGGAAGTCGGGCCCCGGGCAGGAGCGGGAGCTGTGGCGGGGGCTGGCCCAGACCGCCGTGGGCCTGACGCACGCGGCCCGCGGGAACGCGGCGGGCGGCGCCCGGCTGCTGCGGCGCGGGGCCGGGGCCGTCGAGGAGTGGGCGGCGCGCTCCGGGCACCCGGAGCCGTACGGCCTGGCGCTCACGTCGGTCACCGCCTGGGCGCGGGAACTGGCGGCGGACGTCGAGCGCGGCGGCGGTGCCGTGGACGCGGCGGCGCGGGCGCCCCGGCTGCGGGGCCGGGCGGGGCGGTGACGGTCCCGGCGTCGGCGCCGCCGGTGGCGTGCGGCAGACTCGGGGCGTGCGGAAGATTCATGTCATCGGTATCGGTGCGGGCGACCCCGACCAGCTGACCCTTCAGGCGGTCCGGGCGCTGCGCGGCACGGACGTGTTCTTCGTCCTGGACAAGGGCGAGGCCAAAGCGGATCTCGTGCGGCTGCGCCGGGACATGCTCCGGACGCATGTGCCGGAGGGGACCTACCGGGTCGTCGAGGCACGCGACCCGGAGCGGGACCGCAGGGCCGGCGGGGCGGCGTACTCGCCCGCCGTCGGCGACTGGCGCAGCGCCCGCGCCGGCATCTACGAGCGGTTGATCGCCGAGGAGCTGGGCGCCGACGAGACCGGCGCGTTCCTGGTGTGGGGCGATCCGGCGCTGTACGACAGCACGCTGGGCATCCTCGAGGAGGTGCTCGAGCGGGGCGCGGTCGACTTCACGTACGACGTCGTACCGGGCGTCAGCAGCGTCTCGGCGCTGGTCGCCCGGCACCGCACGGGGCTGAACCGCGTCGCCCGGCCCGTCCAGATCACGACGGGACGACGGCTGGCGGAGGGCTTCCCCGAGGGGGTGGACGACGTGGTGGTCATGCTCGACGCCCACCAGGCCTTCCGGGCGTACGCCGACCAGGACATCGACATCTACTGGGGTGCCTACATCGGCACCCCGGACGAGATCCTCGTCTCGGGCCCGATCGAGGAGGCCGCGCCCCGGATCGAGCGGCTGCGCGCCGAGGCCCGCGAGCGCAAGGGCTGGATCATGGACACCTATCTGCTGCGGCGCCGCCCGAAGGAGTAGGCGCCCCGGCCGGCCACGGAGACGGCCCGGCCGGTCACGGGGGCGTGCGCCGCCGGCCGCGGGCGCGGGCCCGGGTCAGTGCCCGGGCAGTCCCAGGTGTGCCAGCGCCGCCGGCACGTCGGGGACCGCCGTGACGCCCTCCGGCAGCGGGGGCCGGCGGACGATCACCACGGGCAGGCCGAGGGCGCGGGCGGCGGTGAGCTTGGCCGCGGTGGCCGTTCCCCCGCTGTCCTTGGTCACCAGCACGTCGATGCGGTGGTCCCGGAGCAGCCTGGTCTCGTCGGCCCTGGTGAACGGGCCCCGGTCCAGGATCACCCGGGTGTCCGGCGGGACGGGGGGCTCGGGGGGCTCCACCGAGCGGGCGACGAAGTGCAGGCCGGTCAGATGCGCGAAGGCGGCGAGGCCGAGCCGGCCGGTGGTGAGGAACACGCGGCGGCCGAGCGCCGGCAGCAGGTCCGCCGCCGCGGCCAGGGTGGGGGCGGGGTGCCAGCGGTCGCCGGGGCCCGCCTGCCAGCCCGGGCGGCGCAGGACCACCGCGCGGACGCCGGTCGCCGCGGCGGCCCGGGCCGCGTTCGCGGTGATGGCCGCGGCGAAGGGGTGCGTGGCGTCGACGAGGGCGTCCACGCGCTGCTCCCGCAGCCAGTCGGCCAGCCCCTCGGCGCCGCCGAAGCCGCCGGTGCGCACCTCCCCCTCCAGGGCGCCGGGCCGGGACACCCGGCCCGCGAGCGAGGTGGTGACGCGGACGCCGGGCCGTGCCGCCAGCTCGGCGGCCAGGCGCCGGGCCTCGGTGGTGCCGCCGAGGATCAGCACGTGCGGGGACATGCCACGAGCGTACGGGCCGGTCAGGGCAGCAGGAGCTGGAGGCCCCCGACGACCGTCGCCGCGATCACCAGCCGCTCGAAGAGCAGCTGGTCGATCCGGTCCACGGCCCACCTGCCGAGCAGCGCGCCCGGCACCACGAACACCAGCAGCGCCGCGTCGAGGAACAGCGAGCGGGCGTCGATCAGGCCGAGACCGGCGCTGAAGGGGAGCTTGGAGACGTTCACGATCAGGAAGAAGAACGCCGACGTGCCCAGGAAGCCCAGTTTCCGGAAGCCGGCGGAGAGCAGGTACATCGACATCACCGGGCCGCCGGCGTTGGCGACCATGGTGGTGAAGCCGCCCAGGACGCCGTACGAGCGGGCCTTGGCACGGCCCGCCCCGCCGGTCACCGCCCCCGGTTCCCGCACCGCGTCGGCCTGTCTGCGGCGCCACACCGTCACGCCCGCCATCAGCAGCAGGATGGCCCCGATCGACATGCGGACGGCCCCGTCGCCGGCCCACATCAGATAGCCCGTGCCGAGGACCACGCCCGCCCCGACCGCGGGGAACAGCCGCCACAGCGTGGGCCAGTGGGCGTGCCGCCGGTAGACGAGGACGGCCAGCACGTCGCCGGCGATCAGCACCGGCAGCAGGACGCCGGTGGAGGCACGGGCGGGCAGCACCGCCGCGAAGATCGCGAGGCTGACGGTGTTGGCCCCGCTCACGGCCGTCTTGGAGAAGCCGACGAGCAGGGCCGCGAGGGCGAGGGCGGCGAACTCCCAGCCGGTGACGTGCCACAGGGTCATGGTGTCCATTGCGGGCACCGATGCTAGGCGCACCCGTCCGCCGCCGTGCGGCCGTCTCGCCTGATGATCCCCGGGCACCGCCGGCGCACCACGCCCCCGGCTCCCGGGCGCGCCCCCGGCTCCCGGGCCCGGCCGCCGTCCGGCCCGGACCCGGGGGCCGGGAGGCCGGGGGCCGGGAAGCCGGGGGCCGATTCCCGGGTCCGGGAACCGGGGACCGGGGGCGCCTGCGTGCCTCGCGGTGGAGCGCTCAGTGCCGCTCGACCAGTACCGCGCTGCCCTGTCCCACCCCGACGCACATGGTCGCCAGCCCGCGGGCGGCCCCGGTGCGGCGCATCCGGTGCAGCAGCGTGGTCAGGATGCGGGCCCCGGAGCAGCCGAGCGGGTGTCCCAGGGCGATGGCCCCGCCGTAGGGGTTGACCAGGTCGGGTTCGATGCCGAGCTGGTCCACGCACGCGAGCGCCTGTGCCGCGAACGCCTCGTTGAACTCGGCCTCCTGCACGTCCCCGATCCCCCAGCCGGCGCGGGCCAGCGCCTTGCGGGTGGCGGGGACCGGGCCGACGCCCATGACGTCGGGGTGGACACCGGCCGAGGCGCCGGCGACGTAGCGGCCCAGTGACTGAAGGCCCAGTTCCTCGAGCACCTCCTCGCTGACCAGGAGCAGTCCGGCGGCGCCGTCGTTCATCGGGGAGGCGTTGCCCGCGGTGACCGTGCCGCCGGCGCGGAAGACCGGCTTCAGACGCGCCAGCTTGTCGAGGGAGGTGTCCTCGCGGACGCACTCGTCGGCGGTCACGGTCACGCCGTCCGGCCGCTCGACGGGGAGCAGTTCGTCGTCGAAGTGGCCGTCTCTGCGGGCCTCGGCGGCGCGCCGGTGGCTGCGCAGCGCGAACTCGTCCTGGCGCTCCCGGGAGACGCCGTACCGCTCGGCGACCTCCTCGGCGGTCTCGCCCATGGACAGCAGGCCGTGCAGCTCCTTCATCGCCGGGTTGACCAGGCGCCAGCCGAGCCGGGTGTCGGCGGTCTCGATGCGGTGGGGCAGCGCCTCGTCGGGGCGGGGCAGGACGAAGGGGGCGCGGCTCATGGACTCCGAGCCGCCGGCGAGCACGACGTCGGCCTCGCCCGCCGCGACGGCGCGTGCGGCGGTGGTGACCGCCTCCAGGCCGGAGGCGCACAGCCGGTTGACGGTGGCGCCCGGGACCGTCTCGGGCAGACCGGCGAGGAGCGCGGCCATGCGGGCGACGTTGCGGTTGTCCTCGCCGGCCTGGTTGGCGGCGCCCCAGTAGACGTCGTCCACGCGGGCCGGGTCGAGGGCGGGCACGTCGGCGACCAGGCCCCGGATCACGGCCGCGGCGAGGTCGTCGGGCCGTACCGAGGACAGGGCGCCGCGGAGCTTGCCGATCGGGGTGCGGCGGGCGGCCGCGAAGTGGACGGGACGCACGAAGGATCTCCTGACCGTCGTCGCTCGGTCGCCGGCGGGTCGGGGCGCCGGGCGGACCTCCATGAACCTTGAGCAGCAGGGCCCCCGTAATTAGCACTGCTAGTTTTGGACTATAGACCGCCGCCCGCCGCGCTGGGAAGATCCCGGTGGGCCCCGGCCCGGGAACCGCCGGGGACCCGCACCGACGCAGTTGGAGGCAAGCATGGCCGAGTCCCGCGCACACGTCCTGACCGGAACCCGGGGGCGCGTCACCGCCCGCGAGTGGAACGGAGCACCGCCCCGCTACGTGGCGCTGCTGGTGCACGGGTACGGCGAGCACATCGGCCGCTACGAGGAGGTGGCCGGCGTGCTGGCCGCGCACGGCGCCGCCGTGTACGGACCGGACCACGTCGGGCACGGCACCTCGGACGGCGAGCGGGTGCTGATCGAGGACTTCGAGGACGTGGTCACCGATCTGCACCGCGTGGCCGCGCTGGCCCGGGCCGCCCACCCCGGTCTGCCGGTGGTCGTGATCGGGCACTCGATGGGCGGCCTGATCGCCTCCCGCTACGCCCAGCGCCACCCCGGCGAGCTGACCGCGCTGGTGCTGTCCGGGCCGGTGATCGGCGACTGGTACCTGCCGCGGCGGCTCCTCGCCCTCGACGAGATCCCGGACACCCCGATCAGCCCGTCCTCCCTCTCGCGGGACCCGGCGGTCGGGGCGGCGTACGCGGCGGACCCGCTGGTGTGGCACGGGCCGATGAAGCGGCCGACGGTGGAGGCGTTCGTGAAGACCCTGGACACCGTCGCCGACGGCGGGGACGTCGGCCGGCTCCCGCTGCTGTGGCTGCACGGCGACGACGACCGGCTGGTGCCGCTGTCCGGCAGCCGCCCCGGCGTCGAGCGGCTCAGCGGCGGGAACCTGACCGAGCGGATCTACCCGGGCGCCCGGCACGAGGTGTTCCTCGAGACCAACCGGGCCGAGGTGCACGCCGACCTCATCCGCTTCCTGGACGGGGTCCTGCCGGGGTAGCGGCGTTTGCCCTGGTGCGCGCGGGGCACCCGTGGCCGCGGAGCGGGTGCGCCGCGCTGCCCCGACCGTCGCGCGGCGTCCCTGCGCACACCACTCAGACGGCGCGAGGAGAAGCACTGTATGACTGTCGTGAAGAGCACGATTCCGGAGTCCGCCCGCCAGGTCACCGGGGACGCGTTGCAGGGCACGCTCGTGGATCTGCTCGGACTCTCCCTGATCGGGAAGCAGGTGCACTGGAACATCGTCGGACCGCGTTTCCGCTCGATCCACCTCCAGCTCGACGAGGTCGTGTCCACGGCGCGGTCCTACGCGGACACGGTCGCGGAGCGCTCGGCCGCCCTCGGGATGCCCGCCGACGGCCGCCCGGAGACCATCGCCTCCGCGTTCACGCTGCCCGGCGCCAAGGAGGGCTGGGTGCGCGACGGCGACGTCGTCGCCCTGATGGTGGAGAGCCTGGAGACGGCCATCGCCCGGCTGCGCGAGCGGATCGAGGCCACCGAGAAGGCCGACCCGGTCACCCAGGACCTGCTGATCGCCGTCACCGCCGACCTGGAGAAGCAGCGCTGGATGTTCGACGCCGAGAACTGGCCCCGCGACTGACCGGCGCCCGGGCCGCACGTACGACTACGCACCACGAGAAGGGCAACCTCATGGCCGACGCCCTGGAACTCGACGCGCTGTGGGAGGACTTCCACCGCGTGGTGAACATGACCTCCGCCGAGCTCGCCGCCTGGCTGCGGGTGCGCGACGCCGACGAGCAGACCGAACCGCTGCCGGAGGAGGCGGGCTCACCCACCGGCCGGCACGTGCTGGCGATCCTGCAAAAGCGGCGCACCGACCTCACGGAGGACGACCTGCGGGTGATGCGCTCGGTCGTGGACTCCGTCACCGCGCAGACCGACGTGGAGAACGAGCCCGAGGCCGAGAGCACCCGCCGCAGGCACCGTCTGATGACGCTCGGACACGACCCGCTGAAGGCGTAGCCGTGGACCGCGACGAGCGCCTGGTAAGGGAACTCGTCGGTGCGCACGGGCAGACCTACGCCGAGGAGGCCGGCATCCGGCTGAAGGACACCCCGCAGCCGCTGTACCGGCTGCTCGTCCTGGCCCATCTGCTCAGCGCCCGCATCCGCGGCTCGGTCGCGGTGGCCACGGCCCGCGCCCTGGCGCAGGCGGGACTGGGCGATCCGCGCCGCATGGCCGAGTCCGACTGGCAGGAGCGGGTCGACGCACTGGGCGAGGGCGGCTACCGGCGCTACGACGAGCGGACCGCCACCCAGCTCGGCGAGGCCGCCGAGCTGCTGAACGAACGGTGGGGCGGGGACCTGCGCCGGCTGCGCCGGGAGGCGGACGGCGACGTCGGCGCACTGAGCAGGCTGCTCCAGGAGTTCCCCGGCATGGGCCCGGCCGGGGCCGGCATCTTCCTGCGCGAGGTGCAGGACGTGTGGCCGGAGGCGGCGCCCTACCTGGACCCCAAGGCGCTCCAGGGCGCCGAGCGGCTCGGCCTGCCCCAGGACCCCGGCCGGCTGATCGAGGCGGCCGGGAAGACCGGCCCGGCCGTGCTCGCCGCCGCGTTGGTGCGGGCGTCGCTGGACAGGGACGTGGTGGAGGACACGCGGGAGCGCGCCGGATGACGCGCCGGCCGGGCGAGCGGCGCGCCCGCCCCGGGCCCCGGCGTCGGCGGGGCGCTGCGACCGCGGCTGAGCGGCGGACCCGGCGCGGCGGCGGTGCGCGCGGCGTCACCCGATCGGCGCGAGCGGCTGGTGACCCCGTGACGCCGGTGATGCGCTGAGGGGACGCGCCACGTCTTCAGGAGGCATCCCCGATGAACCCTCGTCCCGCCCGTCCCGTCCGTGTCGTCGCCTCCCTCCTCGCGGCCGGCACGCTGCTGGCCACCGCGTCCTGCGCGGACGGGACCGATGACACCTCCGGCCCGGCGAGGGCCGACGCCTCGGCGAGCGCCGGCGCCTCACCGGCCGCCGAGCGGGCCGAGGCCGCCGAACCCGCCGGCCGGCAGACCACCAGCCCCTCGCCCGGCGCCCTGACCGAGGACGGTGCACGGGCGGCACTGCTCACCGAGGCCGACCTGGAGGGCGACTGGCAGCAGGTCGACAACGCCGGCACCTGGCGTGACCGGATGGTCGTCGCCGAGGTGGACGTCTCCGACTTCCTGACCGCCAAGGCGGACGCCGCCGACTGCCAGCGGCTGCTCGACGCCCTCTACAGCGACCAGTTGCTCGGCGAGCCGGCGCAGCCGTCGGCGATCACCGGCTTCCAGCAGGAGGACTCCCGCCTGTTCGAGCAGATCGCCGCCTACGACCGGTCCCGGCTGGACGACTCCCTGTCCTGGCTCGACCAGTTGCCCGAGACCTGCGACGAGTTCACGGCCACCGGCTCCGACGGCGAGCAGCGGACCGTCCAGGTGACCGAGGCGTCGGTGCCCGACCTGGGCGACGCGCGCGAGGGCGTGCACGTGACGGTGCGGGGCCAGGCCGCCGGCAACCCGGCCGAGCTGTCGCTGAACCTGTCCGCCGTACGGTTCGGCAGCAACGCCATGACCCTCACCGTCGGCGGACTCTCCGGGGACGAGCGGGCCACCTTCGACCAGGCGACGAAGCTGGGCGCCCAGCGTCTGGAGGACGTCCTGGCCGGCCGCACGCCCGACGCCCAGCCCACCGACCCGTACTGATCCTCGCGCCTCCGCCACCGGCCCCCTGCCTGGCCCTCTCTCCCCTTCTCCCCCTTCTCTCGCTCCGCCGCCGGTCTCCGTCCCCGTTTCCCGGGACAGGGTGATCATCCGGCGGCACAATGGGCGGCGACGACGCAACCGGCGCGAAGGAGTCGCAGACGTGAGCGAGGGCCACACCCCGACGAACGGGTCCCCGAGGCTGAACACCGGTGTGGCGCACAACGCGCGCGTGTGGAACTACTGGATCGGCGGCAAGGACAACTACGAGGTCGACCAGCAGGTCGGCGAGCACGTCGCCGGGCTGTTCCCGGTCATCCGGGAGGTCGCCCGGGCCGACCGCTGGTTCCTGGGCCGGGCCGTCCGCTTCCTGACGGAGGAACGGGGGATACGCCAGTTCCTCGACATCGGCACCGGGCTGCCGACCGCCGACAACACCCACGAGATCGCCCAGCGCATCGCGCCGGACGCACGGATCGTGTACGTCGACAACGACCCGATCGTGCTCACCCACGCCAGGACCCTGCTGACCGGCAACGCCGAGGGCGCCACCGACTACATCGACGCCGACGTGCACGACCCGGACGCGATCCTCGCCCGCGCCCGGCAGACCCTCGACTTCGACCGGCCGGTCGCCGTGATGATGCTCGGCATCCTCAACTTCGTGCTGGACCACGACGAGGCCCGGCAGATCGTGCGCAGCGTCATGTCGGCCCTGCCCTCCGGCAGCCACCTGGCCCTCACCCACCCCACCCACGACGCCGAACTCGGCGGCGAGGGCCAGATCCCGGCCATGGAGTTCTGGAACGAGAACGCCACCCCGCCGATCACCGCCCGCGGCCGTGCGGACATCGCCGCCTTCTTCGAGGGACTCGACCTGCTCGAACCCGGACTCGTCTCCTGCTCGCAGTGGCGCCCGGAGCCGGGCTCCCCCGCCGCCGTACCGCAGTACGGCGCGGTGGCCGTGAAGCCCTGACCCGCCGAAAGTATGATCAAGCGATGTCTGACATGACCGAAACCACGCCGGGTTGGCTGACGACCGACGAACTCGAACTCGTGCGGGCCCGTATGCCGGTCCTGTACGTCGAGGCCGTGCCGGTCCGGGTCGACGACAGCGGCGAAGTCACCAGCGTCGGCCTGCTGCTGCGCATCGGCCCCGACGGAACGGTCAGCCGGACCCTGGTCTCCGGCCGGGTGCTGCACCACGAACGGGTCCGGGACGCCCTGCTGCGCCACCTGGAGAAGGACCTCGGCCCGGTGGCGCTCCCCCGCGTCCCGGCCTCGCTCCAGCCGTTCACGGTCGCCGAGTACTTCCCGACCCAGGGCATCACGCCGTACCACGACCCGCGCCAGCACGCGGTGTCCCTCGCCTACGTCGTCCCGGTCACCGGCGACTGCCGGCCCCGGCAGGACGCGCTGGACCTGGTCTGGTTCAGCCCGCAGGAGGCGCTGTCGCCGGCGGTGCAGAGCGAGATGCCGGGCGGCCACGGGGTGCTGCTGAAGCAGGCGCTGGCGCATGTCGGCTGCGTGAACTGACGCGCCCGGGACACGAAGAAAGTCCTCGCGGACCACTGCCCGCGAGGACTTCTCTCTGTCGGGACGACAGGATTTGAACCTGCGACCCCTTGACCCCCAGTCAAGTGCGCTACCAAGCTGCGCCACGTCCCGATACCCGCTGACCTGGGGATTCCCCTGGCCGAACGCGCAGGAAAACCATACCGCACTCGGACCGGTGGTCGCGCATCGCTTTTCGGTGGCACGTGTCCGGCGGACTCCGGGGCGCGGCTCGCCGCGCGACGCTTGACCTCAAGTTTGGTCGAGGTTGCAGGATCGTTGGCATGACGATCACCGAGGAACGCGCACGCACGTACGACTACGCCGATCTGCCCGGCCTGATGGCCCTGATGACGGGCGACGAGAAGCACGGCCCCGCGGCCACGTCCACGCTGGACGTGCTGTGGGTGCTCTACGACCGGGTGCTGCGGGTGGCCCCGGAACGGAGGGACGACCCCGAGCGGGACCGGTTCCTGCTGTCGAAGGGCCACGGGCCGATGGCGTACTACGCCGTCCTGGCCGCCAAGGGGTTCGTGCCCGTGGAGTGGCTGCCGGGCTTCGGCTCCTACGACTCGCCGCTCGGCCACCATCCCGACCGGACCCTGGTGCCCGGGGTGGAGATCGGCAGCGGCTCGCTGGGCCACGGGCTGCCGATCGCCGTGGGCACCGCGCTCGGGCTGCGCGCCCAGGGTCTCGCCGAGCCCCGGGTGTGGACCCTGATCGGGGACGCCGAACTGGACGAGGGCAGCAACCACGAGGCGATCGCGTTCGCCGGGCCGGCCGGGCTGGAGCGGCTGCACACCGTGGTCGTGGACAACCGCTCCGCCAGCCACGCCCGGCCCGGCGGCATCGCCGCCCGCTTCGAGGCGGCGGGCTGGTCGGCGATCACCGTCGACGGACGCGACCACGAGGCGCTGCACGCCGCCTTCACCGCGCCGCATCCGGGCCGGCCACACGTGGTCGTGGCCCGGGTGGAGCCGAAGTCCGCCTGACCGCCCCTTCCCCGGCCCCGCCACTCCCCTTCAGCCAACTTCAGAAAGGCCTCCCATGGACACCATGCGTGACCGCTTCGCCCCCGTCGTCTCCCGTCTGCTCGACGAGGATCCGCGCGTCGCCGTCGTGCTCGCCGAGATCGGCGTCGACGGCTTCGAGGAGGCGCGACGCCGGCATCCGGACCGGGTCGTCAACGTCGGCATCCGCGAGCAGCTGCTCGTGGGCACCGCGGCGGGGCTGGCGCTGACCGGGCTGCGGCCGGTCGTGCACACCTTCGCCAGCTTTCTCGTCGAGCGGCCCTTCGAGCAGGTCAAGCTGGATCTCGGCCATCAGGACGCGGGGGCGGTGCTGGTGAGCGCCGCCGCCTCCTTCGACTGGCCGGCCGGCGGCTACACGCACATGGCGCCCGGTGACGTGGCGCTGCTCGACACCCTGGACGGCTGGACGGTGCACGTGCCCGGGCACCCGGACGAGGCCGAGACCCTGCTGCGGCACGCCGTCGCCGCCGGGGACGACAAGGTGTACGTACGGCTCTCGGTGCAGGCGAACGCCGTGGCCCGGCCCGTCGACGGGCGGCGCTTCCACACCGTCCGCGAGGGGCGCTCCGGGGTGGTGATCGCCGTCGGGCCGATGCTGGACGCGGTGCTCGCCGCCACCGAGGGCCTCGACGTCACCGTCCTGTACGCCGCGACCGTGCGGCCCTTCGACGCGGACACGCTGCGCCGGGCCACCGGGACGACCGGAACGGACGTCGTCCTCGTGGAGCCGTACCTGGCGGGCACCTCGACCGCGGCCGCCAACGACGCGCTGCACGACGTCCCCCACCGGGTGCTCGGCCTCGGTGTGGGCCGCCGTGAGCTGCGGCGCTACGGCGGCATCGAGGAGCACGTCGCCGCGCACGGCCTGGACGCCCGGTCGCTGCGGGAGCGGATCGGCGCCTTCGTCGGGACCGGTGCCGCGGTGCCGGCGGGGGCCTGACGGCGGGCGGTCGCCGCCCGGACCCGGAGCCGCCGGGCGTCCCGCCCGCCCGCCTCCCGGCCCGTCGGCCTCCCCGCCCGTCAGCCCCGGTCGGGGCAGGTCCGCCCGGACGCCGATGCCGGCGTGCGGCGGGGCGTGGCCGGGTCGGCGCGGACCAGGTCGCGGACGGCGGGTATCGACAGCAGCGCGGCCGAGACCAGCAGGCTCACCACCCCGGCGACGAGCAGTACGCGGTCGGCGCCCAGGGCCCCGGCCGCCGGGCCGGCGAGGGCCTGCCCCACCGGCATCATCGCCAGGGAACCGGCGACGTCGTAGGCGTGGATGCGGTTGAGCACGTCGGGCGGGACCTGCGTCTGCACGCTGGTCGCCCACATCACGCCCCAGAACGACATCCCGGCCCCGGCGACGGCCGCCCCCGCGGCCATGGCGGGCACGCCGAGCCCCGCGCCGACGGTCGCCGGGAACGCGGCGAAGCCGACCAGGGCGATCGCACCGGCCCGCAGCATGCGGCGGGGCCGCAGCCGCAGCGCGATCAGCCCGCCGACCACCGTGCCGGCGCCCAGGGCGGAGTTGACCAGGCCGTAGGCGCGCGGGCCGTGCTCCTGGACGACCTCGACCGCGACGAGGGGGACGGTGGGACCCCACACGGCGATCATGTACAGGCACCAGACGGCGATGACGCCCCAGAGCCAGGTGCGGGAGCGGAACTCCCGCCAGCCCTCGACCAGATCGGCCCGAAAGGCCTTGGCTCCGCCCGCCGAAGCCTTGCCCTCCGGCGCCCCGCTCGCCGTGGCCGCGCCCGTCTTGCCGGCGCCTGCCTCGGCGGCGCCTGCCCGGGCGCGGCCGGCGGTCCCGCTGCCCGCGGGGAGCGGAGGCAGCCGGAGCAGCAGCAGACACAGCGCGCTCAGCCCGTACGTGGCGGCGTGCGCGGCGAAGACGCCGCCGGGCGAGGCGAAGCCCACCAGCAGCCCGGCCGCGGCCGGCCCGGCGAGGTGCGCCGCGGACTCGGCGACCCGTATCGCGCCGTTGGCCCCCTGCACATCGGTGGCGAGCCGGGGCACCGTGCTGGCCACGCCGGGCTGGAAGACGGCGCCGGCCACGCCGTTGACGAAGCCGATGGCGCAGATCTGCCACAGCACGACGTGCCCGGAGAAGAACAGGACCGCCGCCAGGGCCTGGGTGCCGAGGCGGACCAGGTCGGCGCCGATCATCAGCTTGCGGGTGCTGAACCGGTCGGCGATCACCCCGCCGAAGACGACCAGCCCGGCGAAGGCGGCGGCCGTCGCGGCCATGGCGAGGCCGACCGCGCCCGCGCCGTACCCGTGCTGGAGCAGGCCGGCGGCGAGGGCGACGGGCAACATGGTGTCGCCGAGCCGGGCGACGGCACGGGCGGTGAAGAACAGGCCGAAGTCCCGCGACCACACCGGCCTCGCCGGCCGGCCCGGTCCGCCGGCGCACCGCGCGGGGCCGTTGGGTCCCGGTTCACCGACGCGCCGCGCGGGGCCGTTGGGTCCCGGTTCACCGACGCGCCGCGAGGGGCCGTTGGGGCCCCGTTCGCCGACGCGCCGCGCGGGACCGCCGCGGCCGTCCCCGGCAACGATGTCGCCGGCCCCTCGGCGCCCCGCGGCCCGGCCCGCCGCCTCCGGCCGTCCCGATCCGTCCCGCGCGGGCTGCGACGGTGTCCCGGTCACCTTCGCGCGCTCCCTCCCCGGTCGGTCCCCACCGACTCGGCGCCGCTCCCCGCCGGCCCCCCGGCCGGCCCGTCCGGCGGCGCCGGGGCTCCCCTCCCGCCCCGGCCGCCACCGATGCCCCGGATCATGCCACGGGGCACCGACAACGCCCCGGGGTTTTCATCCCGTGGGCGGCAGCCCCAGCCGGGGATGGGCCTCCAGCAGGCGGGACGGGGCGGCCTGGCGCCAGGAGTCGGCCAGGATGTCCCGCAGTTCGTCCTCGCCCTCCAGCGCCGAGAGGCGGACCCGCACCCAGGCGAACTGGGCCTCGTGGCCGGCGATCCAGAACTTCCCCGGCTCGGCGAGGGCCAGTTCGTCGCGCTCCTCCTTCGGACAGCGCACGGCCATGGAGGTCTCGTCCTCGGGCAGGGTGGCGAACATCTTCCCCGCGACCCGGAACGTGGGCATGCTCCAGGCGGTCTTCTCCGTCGTGTCCGGCAGGGACAGGGCGATACGGCGTACGTCTTCGGCGTCCGGCATGGCAGGCACCGTAACCGCTGCCACTGACAGTCACCCGCCGTGCCGCTCGGCGAGGTGCCGGCCGAGGCGCTTGTAGTAGAGCGTGGTCGGCCGCAGCACACCCCCCGGATCGGCCGCGTAGGCGGGGATCACGCCCGCCCGGGTCCACCCGGCGCTGCGGTACAGACGCTCGGCGGGGCTGTCGGTCTCGGTGTCCAGGTGGAGCAGGGTGAGTCCGGCGTCCGCGGCGGCCTGCTCGGCGGTGGCCAGCAGCCGGCGGCCGACTCCCCGGCCGCGGGCCTCCCGGTGGACCATGAGCTTCACCAGTTCGCCGCGGTGCCGGCTGTTGGGCTTGTCGGGCAGGGCGAGGCTCACGGTGCCGGTGATCCGGCCGCCGTCGCGGGCCACCCACACGGCGAGCCGCCCGGCGGTCACGTCGGCGGCCCGGTCCCGCCACCACGCGACGGCGTCCGCGTGGTCCAGCGGTGCGAGGAAGCCGACGGAGGCGCCGCCGGCCACCGTGTCGGCCAGCAGGCCGGCCAGTTCCTCCAGGCAGTCCGTCAGCCGCCGCGCGTGAAGTCGGTACACGCTCATGGCAGCACCACCGCGAGCAGGTAGCGCACCGCCTCGGGGCCGGGGCAGCGAAACCGCGTCGGCCCCCACACCCGCAGCCGCAGGCAGTCTCCGGCGTCCAGGGCGTGGGTGGTCTCCCGCTCGGTCACCTCCAGCCCTCCCGCCAGGACCCAGACGTGCTGTTCCAGGCCCGGCACGGGCGGCCGGTCGTAGGGGATGTCGGCGCCCGCGGCGAGGCGTCCCTCGACGAGTTCGCCGCGCAGGCCCGCGTGCGGCGGGGAGACCGACCGGCGGACGAAGCCGGAGGACCGGTCCTCCCAGAGCGGCTGGTCCGCGGCCCGCACGAGCGGCGCGGGCCGCGCCTCGACCTCGCTGAGCAGTTGGGACATGGTGCGCCCGTACACGGCGCACAGCCGGTTGAGCAGGGCTGCCGTGGGGCTGGTCTCCGCCCGCTCGGCCCGGGACAGCGTGGACCGGCTCACCCCGCTGCGCTCGGCCAACTCCCCCAGGGACCAGCCGCGTTCGGCCCGCAGCTCGGCGAGGCGGGCGCCCAGCAGGGCGTCCACGGCGGCGGTGCCGGCGTCCGTGACGGTGCCGGTCTCCGTGTCACTGTCGCTTCTCATGTCCGGGACGCTATCCCGGACATGAGACGGCCGTGTTACGGACGGCTCACTCCCGGGCCGCGTCCTGGAGCGCCCGCAGCACCGGCCGGATCAGCGGGTGCTCCTCCGCTCCCCGGCGTACGGCCGCGAAGACCCGGCGGGTGGGCGCGACTCCGTCGACCGGGCGGACGACCGCCCCGGTGAGGTCCGTGCCGTGCAGGGCCGAGCGCGGGACCAGGGCCACGCCCGCCCCGGCCGAAGCGAGGGCCACCACCGCCCGGAAGTCGTCCGAGGAGTGCTCCATACGCGGCTGGAAACCGGCGTTCTCGCAGGCCAGCACGACCACGTCATGGCAGGGGTTGCCCGGGTAAGGGCCGATCCACGAGTCCTTGGCCAGCTCCGCGAGCGGCACCTCGGCGGCGTGGGCGAGGGGGTGCGTGACCGGCACCACGGCGTCGAACGGCTCGGCGTAGAGCGGGACGTGGGTGAGCCGCGGGTCGTCGGCGGGCGGGGCGCCGCGGTACTCGACGGCGACGGCCACGTCGACCTGCCGGTCCAGCACCATCGGCAGGCTCGCGTCGCCCTCGGCGTCCTGGACGCGGATCCGGATGCCGGGCGCCGACCCGGCGAGGGAGGCGACCGCGGGTGCGACGACCAGCGCGATGCCGGTGGCGAAGGCGGCGACGGTGACGGTGCCGGCCTGCCCGGAGCCGTAGGCGGCCAGCTCGGCCTCGGCCCGCTCCAGCTGGGCGAGCACCGCGTTGGTGTGGCTGAGCAGGATCTCGCCGGCCGGGGTCAGCCGTACGCCCTTGGCGCCGCGCTCGACCAGGCGGTGGCCGGTCTCCTGCTCCAGGGCGGACAGCTGCTGCGAGACCGCCGAGGGGGTGAGGTAGAGCGCGGCGGCAGCCGCCGTCACCGTACGGTGGTCCGCCACCGCACGGAGGATGTGCAGCCGCCGCGCTTCGATCACGGGATCGATTCTCTCAGGTCACCGGCGGATCAGGCGTCGAGCTGCTCCCGCGCGGCCACGAAGGCGTCCACCGCGCGGTGGACGTCGTCCGTGGAGTGGGCGGCCGAGAGCTGGACCCGGATGCGGGCCTGGCCCTGCGGCACGACCGGGTAGGAGAAGCCGATCACGTAGACGCCGCGTTCCAGCAGCAGCTCGGCCATGCGCCCGGCCCGTGCCGCGTCGCCGATCATCACCGGGGCGATGGCGTGGTCGCCGGGCAGGACGTCGAAGCCCTCCTCGGTCATCCGGCGGCGGAACAGCGCGGTGTTCTCGGCGAGCCGGACGCGCAGGTCGTCGGCCGACTCCAGCAGGTCGAGCACCTTCAGCGAGGCGGCGGCGATCACCGGGGCGAGCGTGTTGGAGAACAGGTACGGCCGGGAGCGCTGGCGCAGCAGGGCGACGATCTCGGCGCGGGCGGCGACATAGCCGCCGGAGGCGCCGCCGAGGGCCTTGCCGAGGGTGCCGGTGACGATGTCGACGCGGTCCATGACGCCGTGCAGCTCGGGCGTGCCGCGTCCGCCGGGGCCGACGAAGCCGACGGCGTGCGAGTCGTCGACCATGACCATGGCGTCGTAGCGGTCGGCGAGGTCGCAGATCTCGCGCAGCGGGGCCACGTAGCCGTCCATGGAGAAGACGCCGTCGGTGACGATCAGGCGGCGCCGGGCGGACTGGGCCTCCTTCAGCTGCGCCTCGAGGTCGGCGAGGTCGCGGTTGGCGTAGCGGAAGCGGCGGGCCTTGGACAGGCGGATGCCGTCGATGATCGAGGCGTGGTTGAGGGCGTCGGAGATCACCGCGTCCTCGGGGCCGAGCAGGGTCTCGAAGACGCCGCCGTTGGCGTCGAAGCAGGAGGAGTACAGGATCGTGTCCTCCTGCCCGAGGAAGGCCGACAGGCGGGCCTCCAGCTCCTTGTGCACCTCCTGGGTGCCGCAGATGAAGCGGACGGAGGCCATGCCGTAGCCCCAGCGGTCCAGCGCCTCGTGGGCGGCGGCGACCACCTCGGGGTGGTCGGCGAGGCCGAGGTAGTTGTTGGCGCAGAAGTTGAGCACCTCTCCCCCAGCCTCCGGCCGGGGGGACCCCCAGGGGCGGCCGCCGGCGGTGACGTTCACGGTGGCGGACTGCGGGGTGCCGATCACGCGCTCGGGCTTGTGCAGTCCGGCGGCGCGGATCTCGTCGAGGGTGGCGCGCAGGTCGTCGCGTACGGAGTCGAACACGGAAGGCTCCAGAGAAGGGGTGCGGTGAGGGGAGGGGCGGGCCCCGGGGGAGGCTCCCAGGAGGAGGAGAGCCGGGGGCCGTGGGTCAGACGGTCCAGTCGAGGATGACCTTGCCGCCCGTGCCGCTCGCCGCGTCCTCGAACGCGGCCTCGTAGTCACGGTGGCCGTACCGGCCGGTGATCACCGGGGAGAGGTCGAGACCGCCCTCCAGGAGGACGGACATCGCGTACCAGGTCTCGAACATCTCCCGGCCGTAGATGCCCTTGATGGTGATCATCGAGGTGACGACACGGGCCCAGTCGACCGGGAACTCCTCGGCGGGCAGCCCGAGCATGGCGATCCGGCCGCCGTGCGTCATGTTGGCGATCATGTCGCGCATCGCCTCGGGGCGGCCGGACATCTCCAGGCCGATGTCGAAGCCCTCGCGCAGCCCCAGCTCGCGCTGGCCGTCGGCGATCGTCAGCTCGGAGACGTTCAGGGCGAGGCTGACGCCGACCTTGAGCGCCAGCCGCAGGCGTTCCTCGCTCACGTCGGTGATCACGACGTTGCGCGCCCCGGCGTGCCGGGCCACGGCGGCGGCCATCAGGCCGATCGGGCCGGCGCCGGTGATCAGGACGTCCTCGCCGACCAGCGGGAAGGACAGCGCGGTGTGCACGGCGTTGCCGAACGGGTCGAAGATCGCGGCGACGTCGAGGTCGACGGGGACGCGGTGCACCCAGACGTTGGAGGCCGGCAGGGCGACGTACTCGGCGAACGCCCCGTTGCGGCCGACGCCGAGCCCGACCGTGGACCGGCACAGGTGCCGGCGGCCGGCCAGGCAGTTGCGGCACTTGCCGCACACCAGGTGGCCCTCGCCGCTGACCCGGTCACCGACCTGGACGTCGGTGACGTCCCGGCCGGTCTCGACGACCTCGCCGACGAACTCGTGCCCGAGGACCAGCGGGGCGCTGACGGCCTGCCGCGCCCAGCCGTCCCAGGCCCGGATGTGCAGGTCGGTGCCGCAGATGCCGGTGCGCAGCACCTTGATGAGCACGTCACCCGGCCCGACGGCGGGCTCGGGGACGTCCATGAGCCACAGCCCGGGCTCCGCCTTCTCCTTGACCAGCGCCTTCAACGCTTCGGCTCCTGAGGGGTGTGGTCCCGGGGCAGGGCATGCCGGGGCGGCCCGCGTCCGGGGAGGTGAGGGGGATCGCACAGCAATCTGCCCTACCGGGACCGCGGCAGTCCATCGAGGTTTTCTAAAGCGGCGCCACAGCTTTCCTTCACACGGCTCCCACGGGCCGTCGCGTTCCTCACGGCGGCAGGCCGTCGTCCGCGCTGCGTTCGAGGCGCCGGGTGAGCTGGGCCGCCGTCGACTTGATCGTCTCCAGTCCCTCGCGCCCCCAGGGCCGCGGCCGGACGTCGGCGGCGCTCACCGTGCCCAGCACGGTCCCGGTGCTGTCGATGAGGGGGGCGCCGAGGTAGGAGCGGATGCCGAACTCGTCGACGACCGGATTGCCGGCGAACCGGGGGTAGTCGCGGACGTCCTCCAGGACCAGGGCCTTGCGCCGGGCGGCCACATGCGGGCAGAAGCCGTGCTCACGAGGCTGGACGCGGCCGAACTCGGGAGCGGTGCCGTCGCCGCGCACCACGGGCGGGACCTCGGGGACGTGCAGCCCGGCGAAGAACTGCCCGTCCTCGACCAGGAAGTTGACCATGGCGTAGGGGGTCCCGGCGTGCTCGGCGAGCCGGTCCGCGAAGGCGTCGAGCGCGGGCTCGGGCCGGTGCCCGAATCCGAGCCTGCGCAGCCGCCGGGCCCGGGCGGGCGCCTCGGTGTCCTCGGGCGTGAGCAGCAGACGTCCGACCGGGCGCGGCGGGTCGTAGCTCATGGGCGGACTCCGGCGCTGTGGGCGTACGTCATGGGCGGCTCCGTGGCGGTGGGTGCGGGGGTCACCTGTGGGCGCCGTACCCCGAGGCGGGGGCCGGCGTGTGGG
Source organism: Streptomyces sp. NPDC031049 (assembly GCF_055571015.1). NCBI lineage: Bacteria > Bacillati > Actinomycetota > Actinomycetes > Kitasatosporales > Streptomycetaceae > Streptomyces > Streptomyces sp. NPDC031049. The sequence goes on along the minus strand of NZ_JBVIGC010000007.1, from coordinate 13,829 downwards.
CGAGAAGGTGGCGTACGAGAGTCAGCAGGGTCTGCACACCGGAACTGGAGATCCGGGCGTCGCAGCGCACGACGGGGACCTCGGCGGCGAGGTCCATGGCCAGGCGCACCTCCTCGGTGTCGTAGCGGTGGGCGCCGTCGAACTCGTTGACGGCGACGACGAAGGCGAGGCCGCGCTGTTCGAAGAAGTCGACGGCCGCGAAGGACTCCTCCAGGCGGCGGGTGTCGGCGAGGACGACCGCGCCGAGGGCGCCCTCGCACAGTTCGTCCCACATGAACCAGAACCGCTCCTGCCCCGGCGTTCCGAACAGGTACAGGACGTGTTCCGGGTCGAGGGTGATGCGGCCGAAGTCCATCGCCACGGTCGTCTCGAGTTTGTTCTCGATGCCGTCGAGGTTGTCGGTGGCGGCGCTGACCGTGGTGAGCAGTTCCTCCGTGCTCAGCGGCGCGATCTCGCTGACCGCGCCGACGAAGGTGGTCTTGCCGACCCCGAACCCGCCCGCGACCAGGATCTTGAGCGCGGTGGGGAACGGGTCGTCGCCGTCCGCGCCGGCGGTTCCGCCGGGTCCGTCGGTGTAGTCAGAGCTGTCGTCGTAGTCCATCGAGCACTGCCTCCAGAAGGGCCCGGTCCGTGGGGTTGTGGTGGAACGCGGGGGGCTTGGTGGTCAGCGCCCCGCAGTCGACGAGGTCCGACAGCAGCACCTTGGTGACCGCCACCGGCAGCCTCAGATGGGCGGCGACCTCGGCGACCGGGACCGGCGCGCGGCACAGCTCGACGGCCTGCGCGTGCTCGGGTCCGAGGTAGCCGAAGGGGGTGGCGCCGGTGGCCATCACCTGCGACATCAGGTCGAGCGCGACGCTGGGCCGGGTGCGGCCGTTGCTGACCGTGAAGGGCCGCACCAGCCGTCCGGCCGCGTCGTCGAGCCAGGGCCCGTCGCCGGCCGCCGCCGCGCTCAAGGCCTCATCGCCGGGGAAGCCGGGGACTCGACGGCGTGCTGCCGGGGCGCGGTGACGAGGTAGGGGCGGACGCTCTTGACCAGCATCGCCATCTCGTAGCCGAGGACCGCCGCGTCGGCCTCGCGGCCGGCCAGTACGGCCAGGCAGGTGCCGGAGCCGGCGGTGGTGACGAACAGCAGCGTGGAGTCGAGTTCGACGACGACCTGCCGTACGTCCCCGCCGTCGCCGAAGCGGACGCCGGCGCTGCGGCCGAGGGAGTACAGGCCGGAGGCCAGGGCCGCCATGTGGTCGGCGCTGTCGGGGTCCAGGCCGTGGACGGACTTCACCAGCCCGTCGCAGGACAGGAGCACCGCGCTCCTGGTGTGCGGTACGCGCTGCACGAGTCCGCTCATCAGCCAGTCGAGGTCGGATACCTGGCCGGTCGGCGCGTCGCTCGCCATGGTGGATCGACTCCTTGGAATACGAAGGGGGGTGGTCATCCGGCCGGTGCGCTCCCGTCGTGCCGGGCGCGCTCCCGGTGGGGTGGTCCGGTGGGCTGCTGCGCCTCGGCGAGGCCGATGCCGCGCTGGAAGGCGGCCATCAGACCGGGGTCGTGGCCGGGGAACTGGTCGGGGTCCTGCCGGGGGGTGGGTCCGTCGCGGAGCTGGGGAGCGATGTGCTCCTGGGCGCGGCGGCGGGGCAGCCGGGGTTTGTCGATGGTGCCGCGCACGGCGGCGTGGCGCGGGACGGGTGGGGTGTCGGCGTGCTCGGCGAGGGCGCCCCGGTCGTCGGGACGGATGCCCGGCACGGCTTCCGCGGGGTTGGGCCGGTCCTCGTGCGCGCCGCGCACGGGCAGCGGCTGGGGTGCGGTGCCGTGCGCGGGCACGGGCTCGGGGTCGTGCCCGCTGCGGGCCCCTTCGGACCCCGGGTCGCGCCCGGAGGGGTCCGCGGCGGGCACGACGGCGGTGGGAACGACGGGGGCGGCCGGGGCGGGGTCCGGCTGCCGACGGGGCGGCGGCACGGGTACGGGCGCGGATGCCGCCGGGGTCTCGGACCGGGCCCCGCTGCCCGGGACGCCGGGTTCCGTGCCCAACAGGGCCTGGGGGACGACGAGCACGGCCTGGACGCCGCCGTAGATGTTGGACTGGAGGCGGACGGTGATGCCGTGCCGCTTGGCCAGCTGGGAGACGACGTACAGCCCGATGCGCCCGTCCGCCAGCAGCCGGGCCACGTTGACCTGGTCGGGGTCGGTGAGCAGGGCGTTCATCCGGTGCTGTTCGGCGACGGGCATGCCCAGGCCGCGGTCCTCGACCTCGACGGCGAGCCCGGAGGTGACGAGGCCGGCGCGCAGCAGCACCGGGGTGTGCGGTGCCGAGAACACCGTGGCGTTCTCCACCAGTTCGGCCAGCAGGTGGATGACGTCGGCGACGGCGTGGCCGCGCAGGGTGCCGTCGACCGGCGGGACCAGCCGGACCCGGGAGTACTGCTCGACCTCGGCGATGGCCGAGCGCAGCACCTCGGTCATGGAGACGGGGTTGCTCCACTGGCGGCGGGAGACGGCGCCGCCGAGCACGGCGAGGTTCTCCGCGTGGCGGCGGATGCGGGTGGCGAGGTGGTCGACGTGGAAGAGGCCCTTGAGCAGGTCGGGGTCCTCCATCTCGTTCTCCAGCTCGTCGAGGATGGAGATCTCGCGGTGGACCAGGGACTGCAACCGTCGGGCGAGGTTGACGAAGACCTCGAGCTTCTGTTCGCTTCCGGCCTGGCTGGAGAGCTGGGCGGCCTGGACGACGGCCGAGACCGCGCTGTCGTGGGCACGGGCCAGGTCGGCGGCGAGCAGATCGAAGTCGTCGGCGTCGCCCGGGAGTCGGCCGGGCACCGGACGTCTGGGCGGTCCCTCGCCGCGGCGCAGTGCCTCGACCACGGCGCGCAGGTCGCCCTCGCCGCGTGCGGTGCTGCGGCGCAGTGCGCCGACGCGGTCGTGCACCGTCCGGGCGGCGCGGCGGGCCGCGACGGCGGCGATGACGACGGCCGCGAGCGTCACCGAGAAGGCGCCCGCCAGCACGCCCCAGAGGGTGGGTCCGGGCGCGGTCTGCGTGGAGCGGACCGTGAACAGCACGGCCGCGCAGCCGCTGAGGGCCACGGCGACGGGCGGCAGGACGGCGAGTCGCAGCAGTTGGGACCGTATGTGGGTCTCGGGCAGCGCGGGAGCGGTGCGGGCGGCCGGCCGTCCGTGCCGCCCGCCCTCGCGTCGGTCTGCGCGCGCGGCCGGGGCGCGGAGGTGAGACATCGGTGTCCTCGTACTGGTCCGTCAGGGGTGGCGTGCTCACGCGTGGTGCGCCACGCGGGCATGCGCCATCGCGGTGTCGGCCGTGGGACCGCGACACGGTCTCCTGTCGCCCGACGGACACTCACGGTAGTCGCCTGCCCATCATGTGCGGTGGGCAGTTGACAAAGTCCCCCGGGCATCGTCCCGCTCTGGTATGAGGCCTCGTACGACAGACCGATAAGCCGGTGAGACACCCGCTCCGGAACAATGCGAGACCGGTCGGAACCGATCAGAGACGGTCACGTTCGGTGACATCGGTGGGGCTCGCCGAGTGGCGATCCGCCGGCCGGCGCTCCGTCCACGCGGGCGTGCCGCAGCACACGCCCGCGGACACGGCGCGGGAACGGCGCCCCCTGCCGCCGGGCAGCCCCTCGGACGCGGCGAGGTGCCGCCGGGGCGGCTCAGCCGCCCGGTGTCACCGGCTCGCCCGCGGTGCCGAGGCCGCCGCCGGGCACGACGGGCGCACCGCCGGTCCGCTGCCGGGGGCGGCGCCAGTGGGGGTCCAGGGGTGCGGACACCGACCGCCACCAGGGAGCGGCGGGAATCAGTCCCCCGGGTTCGAATGGCTCCCCGGGCCGCGGCAGGGCGACCGCCTGGCCGGCCTCGTCCGCCACGTCCTTGGTCCACTCACCGGGCTCCGCCCACGGGTGCGGGGCCAGTCTGAAGGTCCCCCAGTGGATCGGCAGCAGGACGCCGGCGTCGGCCGCCCCGCCCTGGAGGTCGAGGTGGGCGCGCAGGCCCTCGTCCGGGGTCATGTGGATGTCCGGCCAGAACGCGGAGTACGCGCCCACCTGGATCATGGTGGCGTCGAAGGGCCCGTGCTCGGCGCCGATCTTTGCGAAGCCGTCGAAGTACCCGGTGTCGCCGCTGTGGTAGACGCGGTGTTCCGCACCGGCGACGACCCAGGAGGCCCAGAGCGTGTGCTGGGTGCTGCGCAGCCCGCGTCCGCAGAAGTGGCGGGCCGGCGTGGCGGTCAGGGTGAGGCCGCCGGCCTTCGTCGACTCGTGCCAGTCCAGCTCGCGCAGCCGGCCGGCGGGCACCCCCCAGTGCTCCAGGTGAGCGCCGACGCCCAAGGGCGCGGCGAACAGGGTGTCCGTGCCGGCCAGCGCCTTGATGGTGGGCATGTCCAGGTGGTCGTAGTGGTCGTGCGAGACGACCACGACGTCGACCGGGCCGAGGGCGGCGAGCGGCACGGGCACCCGGTGCAGCCGCCGGGGCCCGGCGAACGCGAACGGCGAGCAGCGCTCGCCCCACACCGGGTCGAACAGCACGCGCTGCCCGTCGATCTCGGCGAGCACGCTGGAGTGCCCCAGCCAGGTGAGGCGGAGCCCGGTGGCCGGCGGACGGGACAGGTCGGCGAGCGTGGTGGCGTGGGTCGGGACCGGGCCCCGGGGGGCGCGGCGCACGCGTGCCTCCCGGTCGAAGTAGATCTTCGCGAAGTCGCGGGCCGAGCCGGAGGGCCGGGTCCGGGCCGGGCCGCCGGGGTTCTGGAAGGCACCGTCCCTGAAGTGCGGCGAGGTGCGGATGCGCGCCATGCGCTCACCGCTGGGGTCCGCACCGAAGGCGGCCGGCCGCAGGGCTCGGGACGCTGAGCTCGAAAGACGGAAGCCGGCCACGGTACCTCCAGGTGGAGTGAGTCAGGATTTCATTATGGTCCGGCGCACCGGCACTCCCGCCGCCCGCCCGCGCCCCGGGCCCGGCAGCGGGCCTCCCCGCGCCACCGCCCCCGGAAACGGATTAGGGTGACCGGCGTGGCCAGGGTTCGATTGAGTGTGCGAGAAAGGCGCGAGGAACTGCTCGGCGCGGCGATCGAGCAGATCGCGGCGCGCGGCGTGGCCGCGGTGCGGATCTCCGACGTGGCCTCCGCGCTCGGCGTCAGCAACGCGCTGGTGCTCTATCACTTCTCGACCAAGGAGAAGCTGGTCGCCGCGGCGTTCGCGCAGGCCGCCCAGGACGATCTCGCACGACTGCACAAGCTGCTCGGCCGCCGCACGTCGGCGTTACGGAGGCTGCGCGCGGCGGTGCGCTGGTACGCCCCGACCGGCCAGGCCAAGGGCTGGCGGCTGTGGATCGAGGGCTGGGCGGCGGCGCTGCGCGAACCGGCGCTGCGCCAGGTGGCACGGGACCTCGACGCGCAGTGGAAGGCCGCGATCGAGGCGGTCATCGCCGAGGGCGTGGCGGCGGGCGAGTTCCCCTGCCCGGACCCGGCCGGCGCCGCGCTGCGGCTGACGGCCCTGCTGGACGGGCTGGCCGTGCAGCTGACGTCGTACGGCGGCACGGTCTCGCGGACGCGCGCCCAGGAGTGGGTGGACGACGCGCTCGCCCGGGAACTGGGTGTGGCGCGGGAGGCGTTGACCGCGTCACGCAGGTGAGCGCGGCCGACGCCCGTTCCCCGGACGGCCGTGGGGCCGTCGCCCGTCCCGCTCAGGCCACCGACGCGATCCGCATCCGGATGTCGTCCGGCGACAGGGCGCCCTTCGCGGTCACGTGGTCGCCCGACGACTGCCCGCGCAGCCGCCTCCCGATCCACGGCACCAGGTACTCGCGCGCCCACTGGACGTCGTCCCGCCGGACGTCGAGGGTGCCGCGCGGCGGCAGCGGCGGCCAGGGCTGGTCCGGGTCGGCCGGCACCGGCAGCCCGAGCACCTGCCCGGCGCGCAGCGCCACACGCGTGTGCCCCTCGGGCGACAGGTGCAGCCGGTCCGCGTCCCAGGCCCGCCGGTCCTGCACGCTGCGCAGCGACCACAGGTCGAGCACCGGGCAGCCGTACCGGTCGGCGACGGCCCGCACATGCCCGTTGTAGGTCGCGATCTTGCCGCGCAGGTGTTTGAGGACGGGCACGCCGCGGGTGTCGAAGCCGGTCGTCACCATCACCGTGCCGGCGACCGCGGTCAGCCGGGCGACCGCCCGTTCGAACCGCTCGGCCACCTCGTCCGGGTCGCTGCCGGGCCGGATGATGTCGTTGCCGCCCGCGCAGAAGGAGACCAGGTCCGGGGCGAGTTCCACGGCCCGGGGCACCTGGTCGGCCACGATCTGGTCGAGCAGCTTCCCGCGGACGGCGAGGTTGGTGTAGCGGAAGTCGCCCTCCGGTCGCCGGTCCGCGAGCAGGACGGCGAGGCGGTCGGCCCAGCCGACGAACGCCCCGTCGGGGCCGGGGTCGCCGACGCCCTCGGTGAAGCTGTCCCCCACCGCGACGTACGACCCGATCACTGATCTGCTGTCACTCTTCGAATCGTCTGCCACGTCGCACCATGATTCACCCTCGAATGTGACCTACGCGACCGTAGGAAGGGGTTGACGAGCGGTGAGAAAGACCACGCCCCGCCGCACCTAAAGTGTTCGCCAACTCCGGAATATCCGGCGGGGTCTTCCGGCCCCGGACGCACCGAAGGCCGGACCCGGGGATCGGGATCCGGCCTTCGGTGGCGCGAGAGACCTGAGCGTCAGAGGGAGACGCCCTTGGAGCGCAGGTAGGCGACCGGGTCCACGTCGGAGCCGTAGTCCGGCGTGGTGCGGATCTCGAAGTGCAGGTGCGGTCCGGTGGAGTTGCCGGTCGAGCCGGAGAGGCCGACCTGCTGGCCCGCGCTCACGGACTGGCCGCTGGAGACGGAGAGCGAGGACAGGTGGGCGTACTGGGCGTAGTGGCCGTCGGCGAGCCGGATGACGACCTGGTTGCCGTAGGCACCGGCCCAGCCGGCCGAGACGACGGTGCCCGAGCCCACGGCCTTCAGGGAGGTGCCGGTGGGGACGGCGAAGTCGACGCCGGTGTGGTAACCGCTGGACCACATGCTGCCCGACTGGCGGTACGGCGTCCCGAGGGTGCCGCCCGGCACCGGGGAGGCGAAACCGCTGGAGGCGGTGGAGGTGCCCGCGGACTGGGCCTTGGCGCCCTCGTCGGAGGACTCCTGCTGCGCGGCGCCCGAGGACGACTTCTCCTGGGCGGCAGACTTCGCCGGCTTGTCCGACTTGCTCTGCTTGCTGGACTTGCCGGACTTGCTCGACTTGTCCGCCATACCGGCGCCCGCCTCGGCCTTGCCGCCGATGGTGAGCTTCAGGCCCGGGTGGATGAGCGACGGGTCCTCGCCGACGGCCTGGAGGTTGTCGGCCCACAGCTGCTGCCAGCCGCCGGCGACGTCCTGCTCGTCGGCGATCTTCGCGAGGTAGTCGCCGGCGCGCACGGTGTAGGTGCTCTCGTCCGAGGACTTCCCGGCCTGGTCGAGGTTCTTGCCGGCGGCCTTCTGCTGGGCCACCGGAAGGGAACTCACGGCCTTTTCGGGCACGTTGTGCGCGGGAGCGGCGTGCGCTCCGGCGGCGCCGATGAACGGCAGCGCGAGCGCGGCGCCACCGGTGGAGGCCGCGGCGATGGTACGGGTCAGACGCTGGGTCTTGCTGCGACGGTGCTTACCCTTCGCGGGCATGGCGCATTCCTCTCCGGCGCCTGCGAGGTGAGCTGTCGGGTGCGGGCTGGAGATGCCCGGCCGTGCCGAAGCGCGGCTTTACCCCTAGCCGTTCCGGGAACCGGAACAGGCGGTTGTACCTGTGGGTCCCCCGCTCCTGCCGTGTACGGGTGATGGATGGGTGCGGGCTCCGGTCGGCGGCAGGATTAGGCGTCCGTCCGGATCGGTGGTGAACGTAAGGGACCAAGACGCACAGGAACAAGCGGCGGTTTCCGGATTCGGGGATTTCGCTTGATCCTTTGCCGGAATGCGCCGTCACACTCCGTCGATTCCTGGGCCGCCGTCACCCGCAAACATCCTTGAAAAGCACGTGAATTACGTGGACATGACGGGCAACGCACCGTCACGGATATGACGCTCCTCACGCACCCGTCCGCCAGCCTCCCTTATTCCAGAGCGAGTTGGAATGAAGGCACCAATTCGGACAGAAGGCCTGAAAGACTCAATGGAGAATTATCCGGTCGCCGTTCCTGCCGTTCCCCTGCCTGTGGACAACTCATTGCCCCAGGCAAGGGATGCCGTATCGTCGAGTCGGTGCCCGTCGACGAGCAGCGCCGGCGGGGCGGAGTGGGAGGAGTCCCCGTGACGCAGCAGGTCCCGTCGACCGAGCCGGAGCTGTCCGGTGTGCGCAATTTCCGTGACGTGGGCGGACTGCCGACCGCGGACGGCCGGCGGGTGCGGTACGGAGTGCTGTACCGCAGCGGTCACCTCGCGCACGCCACCGCGGAGGACGCCGCGTTCCTCGGCTCCCTGGGTCTGCACACGATCTTCGACTTCCGCAACGCGGCCGACCAGAAGCTGGAGGGCCCCGACGTCGCGCTGCCGGGCGTGCGCAATGTGAACCTGCCGCTGTCCGACCCCGCCGACGGCGCCGAGTTCTGGAAGATGATCCGCGACGGCGATCTGGACCAGCTCCGGGAGATCCTGGCGGACGACAAGGGCGCCCAGCGGATGATCGCCTCCTACCGCATGATCATCAAGGAGCGCACGGCGGAGCACTCCCAGGTGCTGCACGCCCTCGCCGAGGACAGCGTCCCCGCCCTGATGCACTGCGCGGCGGGCAAGGACCGGGCCGGTCTCTCGGTGGCGGTGACGCTGCTCGCCGTGGGCGTGGAGCGCGACGCCATCGTCGAGGACTACCTGAAGTCGGGCGCCGCGCACCGCCGCTACAAGGTGCGTCGCGGCGGCGACTCCGCCTCGGCCTACTCCCCCGAGGTCATGGAGCTGCTCAACCCCCTGTTCGACGCGCGCGCCGAGTATCTTCAGGCGGCCTTCGAGACGATCGAGGGGACCTGGGGCGGCGTCGACGGCTACCTGGAGCAGGGCCTGCGGATCACCCCCGAGACCCGGCAGCGGCTGCGCGAGCGACTGCTCGACTGACCCCGGCTCCCCGGGGCGCGGCGCTTTGGTCCCCGGCCCCCCGGCCGGGGCCGCCAGGCCGGCGCCGGCTACTTGGCGCCGACCTCGAACAGCAGGTAGACGAAGGCCGCGAAGACGTGCCCCACGGCGATGTAGACGATCAGCCGCACCCACAGGGCACGCGGGAACTTCTCCTCCATGTCGCTCATGGCGTCTCTCCGGTGGTGGGGCCGAGGCACATCGTGGCCGCGGGGCTCTGCAACAGGGTGTGGACGAACAGCAGGTCGACGCCGTCGGTGTCCATGGCGGCGATCCGGTGCGGGGTGAGCGAGTCGAAGTGCGCGCTGTCGCCGGGCACCAGCCGGTGCACGGTGTCGCCGAGCCGCAGCCGCAGCCGGCCCCGCAGGACGTGGAGCCACTCCTCGCCGGGGTGCACGCGCACGATGTCGCCCTGCGACCCGTAGGGCGCGTGGACCCGCAGCGCCTGCATCCCCCGCCCGGCGGCGCCGGCCTGCCAGTACGTCCAGCCGCCCGCCGGCGTCGGCTCCATGTCGGCCGCCCGGACGACCGCGTCCTGGCCCGCGACGGTCTCGCCGAGCAGCTCCGAGACCGTCGTACCGTAGATCCGGGCCAGCGCGAGCAGCATGGGCAGCGACGGCTGGCGCTGTCCGGTCTCCAGCCGGGAGAGATGGGCGGGCGACAGCCCTGCGGCACGGGCCGCCGCCTCCAGGGTGAGGGCGGCCCGCCGGCGCAGGGACCGCAGCTGCGGTGCCACGACGGACACCGCGTCGGCGGCTCCGTCCGGCGGCGCGGACTCGGGAGTGCTCATGCCTCCATTGAGCCCGACGTTTGCCCAAGGGGCAATTTTCTTGCCTGGGAGGCAAAGGCGTCCCTCAGCGGGGACATGGGCCGGGTCAGGGCCCCGGGTGGCGCCCGGCCCCGGGTGCCCCTAGCGATTGGCCACCGCCTGCTTCACCAGTGTCCTGCCGAAGTCCCACACCAGGCCGCCACCGTTGTGCGCGTCGTCCATGACCTCGGTGAAGGCGTCCACGAACCGGTCCACCTCCCGCTCCCCGACGATCAGCGGCGGGATGAGCTTGATCACCTCCAGGTGGTCGCCGGAGACCTGGGTGAGGATGCGGTGCCGGTGCAGCAGCGGGGCGACGACCATCTGCGCGAACAGCCCCTTGCGGGCCGCCTGGAGCATGGTCCACCGGCTGCGCAGCTTCATCGACCGCGGCCGGCCGAACTCGATGCCGACCATCAGTCCCCGGCCGCGCACGTCGGACAGCAGCTCGTAGCTGTCCACCATCGCCGCCAGCCGGGACTTCAGCCGCTCCCCCACGGCCGCCGCGTTGGCGACGATCTCCTCGTCGTCCATCACGGCCAGCACCGCGAGCCCGGCGGCCATGGCCTGCGCGTTGGAACCGAAGCTCGCCGAGTGCACCAGCACGCGGTCCATCGACGAGAACACCTTCTTGAAGATCCAGTCCTTGCCCAGGGTCGCGCCCACCGGCACGTACCCGCCGGAGAGCGCCTTGGCCACGCACACCAGGTCCGGTTCGACGCCCTCCTCGTCCTGGTAGGCGTAGAAGGTGCCGGTCCGGCCGAGGCCCGTCTGCACCTCGTCCGCGATGAGCAGCGCCTTGTGCCGGTGCAGCAGCTCCTGGGCGGCGCGCAGATATCCGGACGGGGCCTCGTGCACGCCCTTGCCCTGGATCGGCTCCACGATCAGCGCGGCGACGTCGCCCCTCTTCAGCTCCCGGGCCAGGGCGTCGAGGTCGCCGAGCGGGACGGCCGTGTCGGGCAGCAGCGGGGCGAAGCCGTCCCGGAACCCGGCCTCGCCGTTGACGGACAGCGATCCGGTCGTCAGCCCGTGGAAGGCGTGGTCGCAGTACAGCACCCTGGGTCTGCCGGTCGCGTACCGGGCGAACTTCAGCGCGGTCTCCACCGCCTCGGTGCCGCTGTTGCCGAAGAACACCTTGTCGAGGTGCGGGCTGTACGACAGCAGCCGCTCGGCCAGCAGTCCGGGCAGCGGCGGGCAGTCGAAGCGGGTCAGGTCGGCGAGCGAGGCGTCGAGCACGTCGTGCAGGGCCTTGCGGACGACGGGGTGGTGGCGGCCCAGGCCCATCACCCCGAAGCCGGCGAGCATGTCCAGGTAGTCGTTGCCGTCCGCGTCCCAGAAGTAGGCGCCCTCGGCGCGCTCGTAGACCTTGTCGAAGCCGATGGTGCGCAGCATGCGCGGGAGCTGGTGGTTGACGTACCTGCCGTGCAGCTCGTACCGCTCGGCTCCGCGCTCGGCCAGCAGCGCGCCGAGGTCGAACTCCTTGGTCATTCCGTTTCTCCTTGCGCTGACGCGACGGGTGGGTCGCCCCCCTGTTTCCGCTGCTCCGCGACGGCCAGGCTCGCGCTGATCCGGCCGGCGATCTCGACGGGGGTCAGCCCGATGTCGGCGAGCACCTCGGCGCGCTTGGCGTGCGCGAGGAACCGCTCCGGGATGCCGAAGCGCCGCACGGGCACGTCGACCTCGGCGTCACCCAGCGCCAGGGCGACGGCCGAACCGACGCCGGCGGCCCGGCTGTTGTCCTCCACGACGGCCACCAGACGGTGCCGCGCGGCCAGCGGCGGCAGGGCCGGGTCGACGGGCTTGACCCAGCGCGGGTCCACCACGGTGCAGCCGATGCCCCGGGCCTGGAGCAGCTCGGCGGCCCGGAGGCAGACCGGCGCCATCACGCCCACGGCGACGAGCAGTACCTCGGGCCGGTCCGCGGCGTGCAGGACGTCCATGCCGCCGACGCGGTCCACGGCGGGCACGGCCGGGCCGACCGACTCCTTCGGGAAGCGCAGCAGCGTCGGCGCGTCGTCCACGGCGACCGCCTCCCGGAGCTGGGCGCGCAGCTGGTCGGCGTCGCGGGGAGCGGCGATGCGCAGGCCGGGGACGACCTGGAGGACGGACAGGTCCCACATGCCGTTGTGGGAGGGGCCGTCGACGCCGGTGACGCCGGCCCGGTCCAGGACGAAGGTCACGCCGCAGCGGTGCAGGGCGACGTCCATCAGCAGCTGGTCGAAGGCCCGGTTGAGGAAGGTGGCGTAGACGGCGACGACCGGGTGCAGCCCGCCGGTCGCCAGCCCGGCGGCGGACACCGCCGCGTGCTGCTCGGCGATCCCGACGTCCCAGACCCGGTCGGGGAACCGCTCCGCGAACCGGCCGAGTCCGACCGGATGCAGCATGGCCGCCGTGATGGCGACGACGTCCTCCCGTTCCTCCCCGATGCGCACGATCTCCTCGCCGAACACCGACGTCCACGACGGCCCGCCGGAGGGGGCGAGCGGGGCGCAGGTCAGCGGGTCCATCACCCCGACGGTGTGGAAGTGGTCCTCCTCGTGGGCGAGGGCGGGAGCGTAGCCGCGGCCCTTCTCGGTCAGGCAGTGCACCAGCACGGGCCCGTGGAAGCGTTTCGCGCGGCGCAGCGCCGACTCGACGGCGCCGATGTCGTGGCCGTCGACGGGGCCGACGTACTTCAGACCGAGGTCCTCGAACAGGCCCTGCGGGGCGAAGGCGTCCTTGAAGCCCTTCTTCGCACCGTGCAGGGCCTCGTAGACGGCGTTGCCGACGACGGGTGTGCGCTGGAGGACGTCCTTGCCCCAGGCCAGCATCCGCTCGTAGCCGTCGGTGGTGCGCAGCGTCGCGAGGTGGTCGGCCAGACCGCCGATCGTCGGGGCGTAGGAGCGCTCGTTGTCGTTGACGACGATGATCAGCGGCCGGTCCTTGGCGGCCGCGATGTTGTTCAGGGCCTCCCAGGCCATGCCGCCGGTGAGCGCGCCGTCGCCGATGACGGCGACGACGTGGCCCTCCTCCCCCCGCACCCGGCGCGCCTTGGCCAGGCCGTCGGCCCAGCCGAGGGCGGTGGAGGCGTGGCTGTTCTCGATGACGTCGTGCTCGGACTCCTCGCGCGACGGATAGCCCGACAGGCCCCCCTTGCCGCGCAGCTTGGAGAAGTCCTGGCGGCCCGTCAGCAGTTTGTGGACGTAGCTCTGGTGACCGGTGTCCCACAGGATGCGGTCGGCCGGTGACTCGAAGGCCCGGTGCAGGGCGACGGTGAGTTCGACCACGCCCAGGTTGGGCCCGAGGTGGCCGCCGGTGCGGGCCACCGCCCGGATCAGGAAGTCGCGGATCTCCTGGGACAGTTCGCCGAGTTCCGCCTCGGACAGCGCCCTCAGGTCGCGTGGTTGGCGGATGTTCTCCAGGATCGTCACGCTCGGCCCCCTCTCGGTCCGTGCTTGTCAGCTCACGGTGACGGCCGGCTCCCCCTGCGCGACGCCGTCCTGCTCCATCTGCTCGGCGAGCTTCATCGCCTCGTCGATCAGCGTCTCGACGATCTTCGACTCCGGCACCGTCTTGATGACCTCGCCCTTGACGAAGATCTGCCCCTTGCCGTTGCCGGAGGCCACCCCCAGGTCGGCCTCCCGGGCCTCACCCGGACCGTTGACGACACAGCCCATCACCGCCACCCGCAGCGGCACGTCCATGCCCGTCAGACCGGCGGTGACCTCCTCGGCCAGCTTGTACACGTCCACCTGGGCCCGGCCGCAGGACGGGCAGGAGACGATCTCCAGACCCCGCTGCCGCAGGTTCAGCGACTCCAGGATCTGGATGCCGACCTTGACCTCCTCCGCCGGCGGGGCGGAGAGGGAGACGCGGATCGTGTCACCGATGCCCTGCGAGAGCAGCGCACCGAAGGCCACGGCCGA
>NZ_JBVIGC010000006.1:322363-413181 GCF_055571015.1 Streptomyces sp. NPDC031049 | reverse complement strand
AAGGAGGATGAGACCCGGTGAGGCCCACCGGGAGACACGCTCCCCGCTAGTAGACCCAACAATGCAAAGCCCCAGCCACCACAGGGGGGGGCCCCCCGAAACCCCCGGGCCCCCCCACCGTCGTACACCGCGTCATTACACGCGCCCGTGGCGCTCAGCCGCCGGCGGTGTCCCGGCGGGCCGACAGCAGGTCCTCCAGCTGCTCCTCACGGGCCTGTGCCGCGACGAACAGCAGCTCGTCACCCGCCTCCAGCGAGTCGTCCCGGGTCGGGGCCAGCACCCGGGTGCCGCGGATGATGGTGACCAGCGACGTGTCCTCGGGCCAGTCGACGTCACCGACCTGGGTGCCGGCCAGCGCCGACTCCTCCGGCAGGGTCAGCTCCACGAGGTTGGCGTCGCCGTGGCTGAAGCGCAGCAGCCGGACCAGATCGCCGACGCTCACCGCCTCCTCGACCAGGGCCGACATCAGACGCGGGGTGGAGACGGCGACGTCCACGCCCCAGGCCTCGTTGAACAGCCACTCGTTCTTGGGGTTGTTCACCCGGGCGACGACGCGCGGAACGCCGTACTCCGTCTTGGCCAGCAGCGAGACGACCAGGTTGACCTTGTCGTCGCCCGTCGCGGCGATCACCACGTTGCAGCGCTGGAGCGCCGCCTCGTCCAGCGACGTGATCTCGCAGGCGTCGGCGAGCAGCCACTCCGCCTGCGGGACGCGCTCCACCGAGATGGCGGTCGGCGCCTTGTCGATCAGCAGGACCTCGTGCCCGTTCTCCAGCAGCTCGCCCGCGATCGAGCGGCCGACCGCGCCGGCACCGGCAATGGCGACCCTCATCAGTGACCGCCCTCCTCTTCGGGACCCTTGGCGAACGCCGCCTCGACCTTGTCGACCTCGTCGACCCGCATCATGACGTGCACCAGGTCGCCCTCCTGCAACACCGTCTGCGAGGTCGGCAGGATCGCCTCCCCGAGCCGCGTCAGGAACGCCACCCGGACACCGGTCTCCTCCTGGAGCTGGCTGATCTTGTGGCCGACCCAGGACGTCGCCGTGTGCACCTCGGCGAGCTGGACGCCGCCCGTGGGATCGCGCCACAGTGGCTCGGCGCCCGAGGGCAGCAGCCTGCGCAGCATCTGGTCGGCCGTCCAGCGGACCGTCGCGACGGTGGGGATGCCCAGCCGCTGGTACACCTCCGCACGGCGGGGGTCGTAGATGCGGGCGGCCACGTTCTCCACACCGAACATCTCGCGGGCCACCCGCGCGGCGATGATATTGGAGTTGTCCCCGCTGGAGACGGCGGCGAAGGCGCCGGCCTCCTCGATCCCCGCTTCCCGCAGGGTGTCCTGGTCGAAGCCGATGCCGGTGACCCGGCGACCGCCGAACGAGGAGCCCAGGCGGCGGAAGGCGGTCGGGTCCTGGTCGATCACGGCGACCGTGTGACCCTGCTGCTCCAGGGTCTGGGCCAGCGCGGACCCCACTCGCCCGCAGCCCATGATGACAATATGCATCGCGTCACACCGCGCTTCCCACAGACCCGCTGACCTTCGTGAATCTCGTGCTCATGTCTCTCTCTCGGCTCGCCGGACAGCACGCCGCGGCCCCCTGTGCGGACCGCCAGGCACCATCATGCGCGCAATCGCCCGCCGTGGCCCCGGCCGGGGGCCGGGGCGCCGTCGCCGGCTGTCCGGATCCAACGTATCGGTAGGGGCCGGGGCCCGGCCGACGGCCCTGGCCGGACGCGCTCGGGGAGTCCGGACCGAAGCTCGGGGAGTCCGGACCGAAGACGGTCCCGGCGCCCCGCCGGTTCCCGCGCCGGGTGCCGGAAGCAGCGGGGGCGCGTCGGGCGCGCGGGCTCCCGCCCGTTCCCCGGCCCGGCCCGCAGGTCCCCGTCCGTTCCCCGGCCGGTCCTCAGCCTCCCGCCGACGACCGGCGGCGGCCGATGCTGCGGACGCTGGCGACGGTGAGGAACACGAGTCCGACGAGCGCGGCTGCGGCGCCGATCAGCTCTGCGGGCGCTGGCATGGGACCTCCGGGAGGAGCGGCGACGGCGGCGGTGCGCCCGGGTCTGGTCATATAGGCATGCGAACCCCACGACCTGCGGAATCCGCAGCCGCATCGCCCGGCGAATTCACCCGGAGAGCAGACCGGGGGCGGGCCTGGGGTGGCGGGTGGGCGACCGGCCGTTCGAAGGCTTACGATCCTCTGTTGTGTCCAAACTGACCGACGTGCCCAAACGGATTCTCATCGGGCGCGCTCTGCGCAGTGACCGGCTGGGCGAAACGCTCCTGCCGAAGCGCATCGCACTTCCCGTCTTCGCCTCCGACCCGCTGTCCTCCGTGGCGTACGCGCCCGGCGAGGTCCTGCTGGTCCTGTCCATCGCGGGCCTGTCGGCATACCACTTCAGCCCCTGGATCGCCGCCGCGGTCGTCGTGCTGATGTTCACCGTCGTCGCCTCCTACCGGCAGAACGTGCACGCCTACCCCAGCGGTGGCGGCGACTACGAGGTGGCGAACACCAACCTCGGCCCCAAGGCCGGCCTGACGGTGGCGAGCGCCCTGCTGGTCGACTACGTCCTGACCGTCGCGGTCTCCATCTCGTCCGGCATCGAGAACCTCGGCTCCGCGATCCCGTTCGTGGTCGAGCACAAGGTCCTCTGCGCGATCGCCGTGATCCTGCTGCTGACCCTGATGAACCTGCGCGGGGTGAAGGAGTCGGGCACGCTCTTCGCCATCCCGACGTACATCTTCGTCGCCGGTGTCTTCACCATGATCGCGTGGGGCGCGTTCCGCGCGGTCGTGCTGGGCGACGAGATGCGCGCCCCCACCTCGGACCTGGAGATCAAGCCCGAACACCAGGGCCTGGCGGGCTTCGCCCTGCTCTTCCTCCTGCTGCGGGCCTTCTCCTCCGGCTGCGCCGCGCTCACCGGCGTCGAGGCGATCTCCAACGGCGTCCCCGCCTTCCGCAAGCCCAAGTCCCGCAACGCCGGGACGACGCTGGCGCTGATGGGCCTGCTCGCGGTCACCATGTTCTGCGGCATCATCGGCCTGGCCATGGCCACCAACGTGCGCATGGCGGAGAACCCGGCCGTCGACCTGATCCGCGACGGCGTCCCCGTCGGCGGCGACTACGTCCAGCACCCGGTGATCTCCCAGGTCGCCGAGGCGGTCTTCGGCGACGGCAGCATCCTGTTCGTCCTGCTGGCCGCGGCCACCGCGCTGGTGCTCTTCCTCGCCGCGAACACCGCCTACAACGGCTTCCCGCTGCTCGGCTCCATCCTCGCCCAGGACCGCTATCTGCCGCGCCAGCTGCACACCCGCGGCGACCGCCTGGCCTTCTCCAACGGCATCGTGCTGCTGGCCGGCGCGGCCATACTGCTGGTGTGGGTCTACGGAGCGGACTCCACCCGCCTCATCCAGCTCTACATCGTCGGCGTGTTCGTCTCCTTCACGCTCAGCCAGACCGGCATGGTCCGGCACTGGAACCGGCATCTGCGCACCGAGAAGGACCGCGCCAGGCGCCGCCGGATGATCCGCTCCCGGGCCATCAACGCCTTCGGAGCCTTCTTCACCGGGCTGGTGCTGGTCGTCGTGCTGGTCACGAAGTTCACGCACGGCGCCTGGGTGGCGCTGCTGGGCATGTGCATCTTCTTCGCCACGATGACCGCGATCCGCCGCCACTACGACCGGGTGGCCGAGGAGATCGCGGCGCCCGAGGGCCCCAGCGACGACATGGTCCGTCCCTCCCGCGTCCACTCGGTGGTGCTGATCTCCAAGATCCACCGCCCGACCCTGCGCGCCCTCGCCTACGCCAAGCTGATGCGCTCGGACTCCCTGGAGGCGCTCAGCGTCAACGTCGACCCGGCGGAGACCAAGGCGCTGCGCGCGGAGTGGGAGCGGCGCGGGATCGACGTACCGCTGAAGATCCTGGACTCGCCGTACCGGGAGATCACGCGGCCGGTCATCGAGTACGTCAAGAGCCTGCGCAAGGAGTCCCCGCGCGACGTCGTCTCGGTGATCATCCCCGAGTACGTGGTCGGTCACTGGTACGAGCAGCTGCTGCACAACCAGAGCGCGCTCCGGCTGAAGGGCCGCCTGCTGTTCACGCCCGGTGTCATGGTGACCTCGGTCCCCTACCAGTTGCAGTCCTCCGAGGCGGCCAAGCGGCGGGCGCGCCGGCAGCAGGAGTGGAACGCACCCGGTGCGGTCCGCCGCGGACCGGCGCAGGAGCGGCCGAAGGAATCCTCGCAGTCGACGTAGACTGGACGGCTGTTGTCGATCGTCCCCCACCTTTGGAGTCACCCCGCCATGCAGGCAGAAGAGAAGAAGTCGCCGGCGGGATCGCTCGTGGGTGAGGAGTACGAGGTCGAGATCGGCCCCGTCGCCCACGGCGGCCACTGCATCGCCCGCACACCCGGGGGCCAAGTGCTGTTCGTCCGGCACACGCTGCCCGGCGAGCGGGTGGTGGCGCGGGTCACGGAGGGCGAGGAGGGCGCCCGCTTCCTGCGGGCCGACGCGGTGGAGATCCTCGAGGCGTCCAAGGACCGCATCGAGGCGCCCTGCCCCTTCTCCGGTCCCGGCCGCTGCGGCGGCTGCGACTGGCAGCACGCCAAGCCGGGCGCCCAGCGCCGGATGAAGGGCGAGGTCGTCGCCGAGCAGCTCCGGCGGCTCGCGGGCCTCACGCCCGAGGAGGCCGGCTGGGACGGCACCGTCGTGCCGGCCGAGGGCGACAAGCTGCCCGCCGGCCAGGTGCCGCAGTGGCGCACGCGGATGCAGTACGCGGTGACCGAGGACGGTCACGCCGGACTGCGCCGCCACCGCTCGCACGAGGTCGAGCCGATCGACCACTGCCTGATCGCCGCCGAGGGCGTCAGCGAGCTGGGCATCGAGAAGCGCGACTGGACGGGCATGGAGTCCGTGGAGGCGATCGCGGCGAGCGGCTCGCAGGACCGCCAGGTGATCCTGACCCCCCGGCCGGGCGCGAGGCTCCCGCTGGTCGAGCTGGACCGGCCGGTGTCGGTGATGCGGGTGGGGGAGAAGGACGGCGGCGTCCACCGCGTGCACGGCCGCCCCTTCGTCCGCGAGCGCGCGGACGGCCGTACGTACCGGGTGGGCGGCGGCGGATTCTGGCAGGTGCACCCGAAGGCCGCGGACACCCTCGTCACGGCGGTGATGCAGGGCCTGCTGCCCCGCAAGGGCGACATGTGCCTCGACCTGTACTGCGGCGCCGGCCTCTTCGCCGGCGCGCTGGCCGACCGGGTGGGCGAGCAGGGCGCGGTGCTCGGCATCGAGTCCGGCAAGCGCGCGGTCGAGGACGCCCGGCACAACCTCGCCGACTTCGACCGGGTCCGCATCGAGCAGGGCAAGGTCGACTCGGTCCTGCCGCGGACCGGCATCACGGAGGTCGACCTGATCGTCCTCGACCCGCCGAGGGCCGGCGCGGGCCGCGGCACCGTACAGCACCTGGCGTCGCTCGGCGCACGCCGGATCGCCTACGTGGCGTGCGACCCGGCGGCGCTGGCACGGGATCTGGGGTACTTCCGGGACGGGGGGTATCGGGTGCGGATGTTGCGGGTGTTCGATCTGTTTCCGATGACGCATCACGTGGAGTGCGTGGCGATTCTGGAGCCTGCGGGCAAGGGGATCTGACCTGCGGGGGTTCTTGGGATGCTCAGACTTGGCGTGGGCGTGCCTTCTCGATCTGTTTCCCGAAGTACGAACGCGACGCACGCACTGCCCTCGCTGAGTCCATCGTTCGCGACGCGCACGGAGGAATCGACGCGGTTCGGGCGGCCAGGGCGAAGGAGCGAGGAGGACGACCCGGGCGTCATCATGTAGACGCCCTGGTCACGCAGCGAGGCCAGGATGGCGCAGGCGTGGCGCATGGCAGGTACACCGGCAGCGCCCGTCACCTCGACCGGCGGTTGACCACCGCGCCGTGCTCCGGGCTTCGTGGTCAGGACGACGCCTCGCCGTCCTGCGCGGAGGCGCACCCGCATGAGTCGCGATGCTGGAATGTGGGCTGGATGAGCACCCGACGTGGAGGCAGGTCGGGGTGCGAGATCCTCGACAGCGCGAGCTCGAATGCCTGCTCGCCGATCATCAAAGTGGGCTGTGCGATGGCTGTCAGCCGTGGATGGAAGAGGTCTGACCACTCGAAGTCGTCGAAGGCGACCAGCGCCATGTCGTCGGGGACGCGCACGCCCACGGTACGCAACCCCCGCATCGTCCCGATGGTCATCTGGTTGTTGCCCACGACGATCGCTGTAGGGGGCTGGGGCAGGCTCAGTAGTTTGGCGATCGCTTGCTGGGCCGGCGCCGCCTGAGAGCCTCCGGAGACGAGGTACTCGTCCCGTCTGGGGATGCTGTTGCGTTCCAAGCCTCGCCTGTAGCCGCGGATACGCTCCTCCGTCGTAGCCAGCCCGGGGCGACCGGAGATCATCGCGATGCGGGTGTGGCCGATCTCTGCGAGGTGGTCGACGAGCCGGGCGGTGGACTCGATGTTCTCGACGCCGATCTGGTCGACCGCCTCCCTGACGAAGCGGTCGAGTACGGTCACGGGCAGGCCTGCCTGCCGCGTGTAACTCAACGTCCGTGCGGCATCGCCCGACGGGGCGAGGACGATCGCGCTGACCTTGCGTCTGAGCAACTCGCCCACGGCGCGCAGCTCGGTGTCCGCGTCATCGTGCGTTTCGGCCAGCAGCAGTGAGTAGCCTTCCTGGGTCGCCCGCCGATCCAGGCCGTGCACGACATCGGCGAAATAGGGGTTGGAGATCGCGGACATCGCCAACCCGATGGTGCCGAACTCCTCACGCTGCTGCCGCGCCAGCTTCTCCGGAACGTAGCCACACGCGGCCACTGCGTCGTGCACGAGGCGGGCGGTGTCCGGAGCTACCGCCCGGGTCCTGTTCAGCACGTGCGACACCGTCGAGATCGAGACGCCCGCCAGCTTGGCCACGTCGCTCATGGTGGCTGTCTGCCGTGGCCGTCTGCCTGCCATGGACGCATTCTAGCAAATTTTGCGCAAAGAGCCTCCCGGCTCGGCCTGGGATGCGCGCGTGCCCGCCCCGTCTCGCTGGTGGGGCTGTCTTTGGTGGTCCGTCCGTGGTCCAGCGCCTCAGATCGTCGAGTTCTCCGCGGGCCCGGAAGCTGCCGCTCCCGCGCGCGAGGAAAAGCTTTGCGCAAAGGCTTTACGGCGACTTGCGGGCCGCTGTAGCGTCCCAATGAGCCGCCAGGTAGGGGACGGGTGAGCAGGTCGCCACCGTGATCACGTGGATTCCCGGCCTGGCAGCCAACCGCTCTACGGCGGCTTCGGCATTCGGTTCGCACTTCATGCGCGCCAGGTCACGCGGTACTCACTCCGCAGCGGACACGTACCACACGCATTTCGGCTCGAACTCGGGAAACGCCATGCCTCTCATGACCAGCGGTCTGTCCTCACGTGCAGAGCCCGACGGCTCGCCGTCCGCTTCCCGGTACCAGACCGACGGGGTACGTCCGGCGGGGGCCGGCGGGCGCGCCGCTTGCACGCCCCCACGAGCGCACGCCGTCTGTTCCATGTCCGCGTCCAGTGAGGCCGTGCCGGCTCTGCGGGCCTTCGCTCGGGACACGGCGCGACGATGGGGGATCGCCGAGGAAGGCGTCTACACGTTGCGAGTGGCCGTCTCCGAGCTGGTGACGAACGCCGTTCTGCACAGTGGCAGCGCCGACGTCGAAGTAGCGATGCGTCTCCGTGGAACAACGGCGATCATCCAGGTGAAGGACAGCGGTACCTGGATGTCGCCCACGCCATCGACGAAGGTCCGGCATGAAGCAGACGAGATCCACGGGCGTGGGCTGAACATCGTTCGCGCGTACGCCATGAGGTGCACGGTCGAGTCCTCGGCGAGGGGTACGCAAGTCTGCGCCGAGATCGACGTCTCGGCGCCTGCACCGCAGTTCTTCGAGTTCGACGCGGAACTCGAGTCCATCGGCACTCTCTGACGAGGCGCCTCTTCCGTTTCGTCGACCGCGGTGACCGGGGCAGCCACAGGACTGGCGGAGCGTGAGGCGGGGCTCGAGCCGCTCGACGCGGCACGCCGTCTCCGGAGCGCGAGTCGGTCGAGCAACAGCGGGACAGCGCGCCCGCCCAGGGTGTCGCAAGGCTGCGCGAACACAGCCAGTGGCGGTCCAGCAGGTCCGCGCTCCCTGGCCCCCGGGTGGAGGGCGGCACGGCTTGCGCTGCGCAAAGCTTTGCGCAATAGCTGTACGCCGGTGATGTGGGGCGGTATCGTCACATTCGTCACGCCCGATTGCGGCGTAAACAGGAGGTACTCCATGTCCTGGAAGACGGTGCAGACCGGCTCCACAGCCCTGGTCCTGGCAGCCACGTGCGTGGCCATGAGCGCCGCCTGTACGTCCGAGAAGGTCGGCAGCGACTCCTCCGGCTCCTCCGGTGACGATGTCGCGATCGGACTGGTGACCAAGACCAACACCAACCCCTACTTCGTCGAACTCCGAGAGGCGGCCCTGGCCCAGGCCGACAAGCGCGGCGCCAGGCTGATCGCGCTCGCGGGCAAGTTCGACGGCGACAACCAAGGCCAGGTCGACGCCATCAACAACCTGGTCGCCCAGAACGTCAAGGGCATCCTGATCACGCCCAGCAGCTCCGAAGGCGTGCTCGGGGCCATCGCCGCCGCGCAGTCGAAGGGCATCCTGGTGATCGCTCTCGACACCGCTACCGACCCCGCCGACGCGGTCGACGCGACGTTCGCCACCGACAACAAGGCCGCTGGTGTCGCACAGGGCACCTACGTCCGCGCCGCTCTCGGCTCCGTGGACCCCAACGTACTTCTCCTGGACGGCACTCCGGGCTCCACCGTGGACGACCAGCGCCACACCGGCTTCCTCGAAGGCATGGGCCTCACCGAGAAGTCGCCGGAGATCAAGGGCTCGGCCGTCACCAACGGCGACCAGACCAAGGCCCAGACGGCGATGGAGAACCTGATCCAGCGCAACCCGGAAGTCAACGCCGTCTACACCATCAACGAGCCCGCCGCCGCGGGCGCCGCCAAGGCGCTGGCAGGAAAGGCGGGGGCCGGCGATGTCGTCATCGGCTCGATCGACGGTTCCTGCACCGGTGTGCGCAACGTCAGGGACGGCCGGTTCGCCGCGACGGTGATGCAGTTCCCGGCCAAGATGGCACAGATGGGCGTGGACGTTGTCGTCGAGTACGCCGACAACGGCACCGAGCCGTCCGGCTTCATCGACACCGGCTCCCAGCTCATCACCGACGACCCCGTGCCCGGCGTGCCCAGCAAGGACACCGCCTGGGGCCTGAAGAACTGCTGGGGGTGAGCCGTGACCGCCACCACCGCACAGGACCAGCACGTGGCGGCGCGCGGCCGCGCCCTGATGAAGTGGCTCGCCACCAGCGCGGCCGCGGGCCCCCTGCTCGCCCTCCTGGTCGCGATCACTGTCTTCGCCCTGACGACCGACACCTTCTTCACCGTCGACAACGGCTCGCTCATCGTCCAGCAGGTGCTGGTCGTCGGCACCCTGGCCATCGGGCAGACCTTGGTGATCCTCACGGCGGGCATCGACCTCGCCAATGCCGCCATCATGGTGCTCGGCACCCTGGCGATCGCCAGACTCGCCGCGGAGAGCGGAATGCCGCCCCTGGCCGCCCTGGTGATCGGTATCGCGCTCTGCACGCTGCTCGGCGGAGTGTCCGGCACCCTCGTCACCCGGCTGGCCCTGCCGCCGTTCATCGTCACCCTCGGCGTGCTCAGCGTGCTCACGGCCACCTCACAGCTCTACGCGAGCGGCCAGAGCTTCCCCGTCACGTCCTCGCTGCTGACCTGGCTGGGGGAGAAGAGCTACCTGTTCGGGCGGATCGAGGTCACGGTCGGTATGAGCGTGATGATCCTGCTGACCGCCGGCGTCTGGTTCGCCCTGACCCAGACCTCCTGGGGGCGCAACGTCTACGCCGTCGGCGACGACGCGGAGGCCGCCCGCCTCAGCGGCGTCGACACCAAGCGGGTCGTACTGAGCGTGTACCTGCTCGCGGGCTTCGTCTACGGCATCGCCGCCTGGCAGGCGCTGGGCCGGATCCCCAACGCCGACCCCAACGCCTTCCAACTGGGCAACCTGGAGAGCATCACGGCCGTCGTCATCGGCGGCACCAGCCTCTTCGGCGGGCGCGGCAGCATTCCGGGCACCATCCTGGGAGCCCTGGTGGTCACCGTCCTCGCCAACGGACTGACCCAGGCCGGCATCGACAGCCTCTACCAACAGGTGGCCACGGGCGTCCTCGTCATCGTCGCGGTCGCCGCGGACCGGTTGGTCCGGGGCCGGGCGACATGATCCAGCGCCCATACCCCCAGCGGGGCCGGGAGGTGCGGTGCGCCTCCCGGCCCCGCCCGCGCGACCAAGACCACGGGCTGAGCCCTTCCCCTTTCGCCTTCGTTCCTCTGGAGAACACATGAACAACGCCTTCACCGGCTCCGGCAACCCCGGCGAGATCGAGCCGATCTACCACGATCCCCCGCTTCCCGATCTCGCCGAGAGCGCCCTGCGGCTTATCGGCCCGCGCCGTGCCCTGCTCGGCATCGTCGGTGAGCCGGGAGCCGGGAAGTCCACCTTCGCCGAGCAACTGCTCGCGCGGATCGAGGCGGTGCGGCCCGGAATCGCCACGGCGGTGTCCATGGACGGATTCCATCTTGCCCAGAAGGTCATCGACGACATGGGAATGGCGCGGGACAAGGGGACCATCGAGACCTTCGACGGCCACGGCTTCGTCGCCATGCTGCGCCGCCTGCGGGACGAGACCGAGCACACGGTCTGGTGGCCGGACTTCAGCCGTGAGATCGAGGACCCGGTCGCGCAGTCGCTGGAGGTGGCGCCCCGGCACAGGCTGGTGATCGTGGACGGCAACTTCCTGCTGGCCACCCAGCCACCCTGGGGCCAGGTGCGCGGGCTGCTGACGGAGGCCTGGTTCCTGGACGCGGCACCGGAGGAGCGCCGCCAGCGCCTGATGAGCCGTTACGTCCGGTACGGCTTCAGTCCGCGCCACGCGCGGCTGAAGACCGAGGGCGTCGACGAGCGGACCAGCGCGCTGATCCGCCGTACCGCGCACTTCGCCGACCGGATCCTGAGCGAGCGGCACTCGGAAGCACCCCGGACCCGCACAGCCGGGGTGCCGTCGCACCACGGGTGCTGAGGGGCTGGTACGCGTGAACGCGAGTCGTGAAAGTTCAGTTCGCCCTGGCGGCGCAGCCGCACGACTCGCGGTGCTGGAAGGTCGGCTGGACCAGGACGCGGCGCGGTGCGATGCCGGGATCGGCGATCCTCGACAGGGCGAGCTCGAAGGCCTGTTCACCGATCAGCGAGATGGGCTGCGCGATCGCGGTCAGCCGGGGCCGGAACAGATCCGACCACTCGAAGTCGTCGAAGGAGACCAGCGCGATGTCGTCGGGCACCCGCACACCGGCCTCCCGCAGTCCGCGCATGGCGCCGATGGTCATCTGGTTGTTGCCGGCCACCACCGCGGTGGGCGGCTCGCCCAGGCCCAGCAGCCTGGTCATCGCCTGTTGCGCGGGAGCGGCCTGAGAGCCTCCGCTGACCAGATACTCCTCGCGCTCGGGGAGGGCGCGGCGGGACAGGCCGAGACGGTAGCCCTGAATGCGCTCGTCCGTGGTGGCGAGCCCGGGACGGCCGGAGATCATCGCGATCCGCGTGTGGCCGGTGTCGGCGAGATGATCGACCAGCCGGGCCGTCGACTCGACGTTCTCGACGCTGATCTGGTCGGTGTCGTACCGTACGGCCCGGTCGATGACCGTCACGGGGACCCCGGCCTGCCGCGCGTAGGCCAAGGTGCGCTCGGTGTTCCCGGAGGGGGCCAGGACTATGGCACTGACCTTGCGCCGCAACAGCTCGCTCACGGCGCGCAGTTCGCCGTCGGGGTCGTCGTGCGTCTCGGCCAGCAGCAGGGAGTACCCCTCCTTCGACGCGCGCCGGTCGAGGCCGTGCACGACATCGGCGAAGTAGGGGTTGGATATGGCGGACATCGCCAGGCCGATGATGCCGAAGCCCTCCTGCTGCTGCCGGGCGGCCTGCTCCGGCACATAGCCGCACGCGGCCACCGCGTCGTGCACCTGCCGGGCCGTGTCGGGGGCGACCGGCCGGGTCTTGTTCAGCACGTGGGAGACCGTGGAGACCGAGACACCCGCCAGCCGGGCCACATCGCTCATGGTTGCCGTCTGCCGCGGCCGTCTGCCTGCCATGCCGGGCATCGTAACAACCGTTGCGCAAAGGAAAGGAAGGCTGTCTCCGGCGCCACCCCCATGCTGCCCGGCTCCGGCGCCCTCCTGTCCGGCAAAGCTTTGCGCAAAAGATGTACAGAGGGTGCGGGGCGGAGTAGCGTCGGGGATCACCGAGGGTTTCGCCCGAGGCAGCGCGACGCATCCTGGGCCGGCACCGCAGGCGGTGCCGTCGACGGAGGTACGTAATGGACAGCAAGACGCCGGCCGGATCAGGCTCGCATTCCTCCCCGCCTCCTTCCGCGGTCGCGGAGGATGAGGCCGGGATCGTCATGCGGGCCGAGGGCCTGGTGAAGCGCTACGGAAACGTCGTGGCGATCCGGGAGTCGGACTTCGACATCCGTGGGGGCGAGGTCCTGGCCGTGGTCGGCGACAACGGGGCGGGCAAGTCCAGCCTCATCAAGGCACTGTCCGGCGCGCTCGTTCCGGACGCCGGAACCATGACGCTGCACGGGAAACCGGTGCACTTCCATTCCCCGCGCGACGCCCGAGTGATGGGCATCGAGACGGTGTACCAGACGCTTGCGCTGGCACCGCAGTTGGACATCGCGACCAACCTCTTCCTCGGACGGCCACGCCGCCGTCCCGGCGTTCTCGGCTCCTGGCTGCGGCTCCTCGATCACCGCGCGATGCGCGAGGAAGCGGCGGCCCAACTGGACGCGCTCGGCATCGCCACGCTCCAGGACATCGGCCAACTGGTCGGGTCACTGTCGGGCGGGCAGCGCCAAGCCGTGGCGGTGGCGCGCGCCGCCATGTTCGGTACCGAGATGATCATCATGGACGAGCCGACGGCGGCGCTCGGCGTCCGGGAGTCCGACCAGGTCCTGGAGCTGATCCGGAGGATCCGCGACCGAGGCATCCCCGTCATCCTGATCAGCCACGACATGCCCCAGGTCTTCGAAGTGGCCGATCGTATTCATGTGCACCGGCTCGGTCGCCGCACCGCCGTCGTGCGGCCCGGCGACGTCACGATGACGGACGTGGTCGGCCTGATGACCGGCGCTCTGAGCCAGGACGGGGACGGCCGCCTGTTCGAGACCGCGGTCTCCAAGAGCAGGCACGAAGGACCCGGCCCCGCCGCGCGGGACTGACGGGACCGGTCATGTCGGCACCTGCGGCCCCGCTCGCTTCAGCGGTTGCTGAGCTGGGCGTCGATCGCCTCGGGCGCGAGGAGCTGCTCGGAGGCGAGGGTTGCGGCGCCGACCAGACCGGCGTCACTGCCCAGGAGGCTGTGGGTGATCTGCAGATCGCGCGTGGCCAGCGGGTGGGAACCGGCGTAGACGGCCTCGCGTATGCCTGCCAGCAGGGTCTCGCGCGCCTCGGCGAGCGCCCCGCCGACGCTCACCACGGAGGGGTTCAGGACGCCGACGAGATCGGCGACCATACTGCCGATGACCCGACCTGCCTGACGCACCAGCCCGACCGCGTCGGGGTCGCCCTGTCGCGTGAGCGCGACGATGTCCGCTGCCGTGCGCGCCTCGCGGTCCATGCTCCGCAGGTCCCGGGCGATGGCCCAGCCGGCGGCCTCCGTCTCGAGGCATCCGACACTGCCGCACCGGCAGACTCTGCCGCCGCCGCGGTTGAGGTGCCCGATGTCCCCGGCCGCGCCGAGCGAGCCGCGGAAGAGCCGTCCGTCGAGGACCAGACCGCTGCCGACGCTCATCCCGGCGTCGACCATGAGCAGGTCGGGGGTGTCCGGCCACTGCTTGCGCTGTTCGCCCAGGGCCATGACATGGGCGCGGTTCTCCAGGTGGACCGGCACCTGCGCGAAGCGCTCCGCGAAGAACGCGCGCAGATCGAACTCGTGCCACTTGCCCAGCATGGTCGGGGAGTTGACGCGGCCCGTCGCCGTCTCGACGAGACCCGGCAGGGCGAGGGCGATGGCCTGCACCTCACCGGCCGCCTTGCCCGACCGCTCCAGTACGGCCGTGAAGTGCCGGTCCACCTCCCGCAGGACGTACTCCGGTCCGGATTCCATGTCCACCGGGCCGTCGGCCGACGCCAGGATCCCGGAGTCCAGGTCGGTCACCGCGACCCGGCAGTGGTCGAGCTGGAGGTCGGCGGCGAGGACGGTGCCGGAGCGGTGATTGAACTCGAACACCTCCGCCGGGCGTCCGACCGAGGCCGAACCGGGGCTGCCCGCGCCGTAGACGATGTAGCCCGCCTCCAGCAGTCCGGTCAGCCGGTTCTCGACGGTGGCTCGGGCCATGCCGGAGGCGCGGACGAGCTCGGAGCGAGTGCGCGCCCGCTTGTTGCGGATCATGTCCAGCAGGTGACCTGCCCCTGCCGCTGCTCGGCCGCTGCGAATCCCCATGCCAGTCATTATGCCAATCGTGTGAACTATTCGGTTCGGCAGTGGTGGGAAGTCGGGTTGTGATGAGGCCGGGCCGGTGCGGGGACGGGGGAACACGCACCGGCCCGGGGACGTGGGCCGGGCCGGGACGGGAGGTCGGCTCACCGCACCGGCCCGGGGCGTCAGGGGGCGACCGCCAATTGCGCGCCCAAGGCGGTCACCGCTTCGAGGGCGTCCTCGCCGCGCGCCTCGATCCGTACCCCGGTGCCGCAGTCCGCACCAAGGCCCAGCACGGCCAGCATGGCCTTGGCGCCGGCCTGTCTGCCCGCCACGTCGAGCGTGATCTCGGAGCCGAAGCGCTGCGCGGTCGCCACCAGCTGCGCGGCGGGGCGGGCGTGCAGGCCCTCGGGGTCGGCGACGGTCACGGTGAGGGCCCAGCCGTCGTCGCCCAGCGGCTCGGCGGTGAGCGGCGGGGCGGGCGTGGCGGACTCCAGGAGCGCGCGTACCGCGTCGGCGTCGTCGGCCTGGGCGGCCTGACCGGCGACCACCGTTGCCTCGGCGCCGCTCAGCGCGCCGATCGAGCGCGCGGCATCCGGCAGGCGGGCGGCGGTCATGGACAGTTCGTCGACGCCCAGACCGATCAACAGCGGCTGGATCGCGGGGTCGCTCGCGGCCTCGCCGCACACGCTGACCGTGATGCCGTGCGCGTGCGCCGCCGCGACGACCAGGCCGATCGCGTGCAGCAGGGCCGGCGTGTGCGCGTCGAGCAGATGGGTGACCCGGGAGTTGTCCCGGTCGGCGGCGACCAGGTACTGGAGCAGGTCGTTGGTGCCGATGGAGAAGAAGTCGGCCTCGCGCGCGAGCGCCGAGGCCGAGAGCACGGCGGCCGGGGTCTCGATCATGACGCCGAGCCGGACCGGGCCGTACTCCACCCCGTCCGCCGCCAACTCGGCCCGCACGTGGTCGAGATGGTCGCGTACGGCACCCAGTTCCGCGGTGCCGGAGATCATCGGCACACAGATCCACACCTCGCCGTGCGCGGCGGCGCGCAGGACCGCCCGCAGCTGGGTGCGCAGCACGTCGGGGGCGTCGAGCAGCAGCCGCACACCGCGGTGGCCGAGCATCGGGTTGGCCTCGGAGCTGGTCAGCGGCGGCAGTGGTTTGTCGCCGCCGACGTCGAGCAGGCGGATCGTCACACGCCCGCCGTCCAGGGCCTCGACGGCTCCGGCGTACGCGGCGAGCTGTTCCCGTTCGTCCGGCAGCCGGTCACCGGCGAGGAAGACGAACTCGGTGCGGAACAGGCCGACCGAGCGGGCCCCGCCGTGGTAGGCGCGGATGGCCTCGTCGGCGGATCCGATGTTCGCGGAGAGACGGACGCGGTGGCCGTCACCGGTGGTGGCGTGGGGCAGTGGATCGGATGCGTCGATCTGCCGGCTGCGGGCCGCCGCGGTGGCCCGTGCGACCTCCGCCGGGGAGGGGTCGCAGGTGACCGTGCCCTGGTCGCCGTCGACGAGAAGCTGTGCTCCGGCCCGTATCGCCTCCAGCCCGGACACCTGCACGACGGCGGGGATGCCGATGGAGCGGGCCAGGATCGTGGTGTGGGCCGTGGGTCCGCCGCCGGAGAGGACGAACGCGCGCAGCCGGGTGCGGTCCAGGCCGATGGTCTGCGACGGAGTGAGGTCCGTGGCCACGACGACGGCGTCGTGCGGGAGTTCGGGCTGCCCCGTCCGCCGGGCGACGCCGAGCACGGTGAGCAGGCGCAGGCGCAGATCATCCACATCGGTGGCCCGCTCGGCGATGCGCGCACTGCCGGAGGCACGCAGGTCGTCCGCCTGCGCGGTGAGCACGCGCTGTACGGCGGTGGGGGCGTCGACGAGCTGGTCGCGCACCGCTGCCGTCAGGGCCTCGCGCAGATCGGGGTCGGCCAGCATCGCCAGGTGCGCGGTGATGATGCCCTGCCCCTCGGCGCCGGGCTCGGCGGATCTGAGGGCTTCGAGCTCTTGGGCGGCGGTCCGAAGTCCGCTGTCCAGCCGGGCCAGTTGGCCGATCACCTGGTCCGCCTCGATACGGGTCTCCACCAGGTTCGCGTCCGGGGAATTCCACAGCACTGCCGTGCCGCCGGCGATGCCGGGGGAGGCCGCGATCCCGGTGAGCGGGGTCGCCGTGGCCGGTACGGAGGGTGTTGCCATCAACGGTCCTAGGGTCGGGCGGCCGGTCGCCGCGGTCGACTGAGTCTCAACCAGGTTTCAGTTCAAAGTCAACAGATTTATGTCTAGCGCTAGTCAGAATTCCTGTTTACGCTGCCGTCACCCGCCGCACACATCCGCGATCGGGTGTATCTCCCCAACCAGCAAGGTTCTCCTCATGTCCGACAAACTGTCCCTGCTGGGCCTTCTCCCCGAGCAATCAGTCCTCGTGAACGCCTCCGCGAGCGACTGGCGGACGGCGATCCGCCTCGCCGGCGAGGGGCTGATCCTGTCCGGTGCCGCCACCGCCGCCTACAGCGACGAGATGATCGCCACGGTCGAGGAACTGGGCCCGTACATCGTCATCGCCCCGGGACTGGCCCTGGCCCACTCCCGCCCCTCACCCGCGGTCCGCGCCACCGGACTGTCATGGGTGTCCCTGAAAGCCCCCGTGTGCTTCGGGCACCAGGACAACGACCCGGTCCGCCTGGTCGTGGGCCTCGCCGCGACCGACCACAGCCAGCACACCGCCGCGCTCGGCAGCCTCGCTCAACTGCTCAGCGCGCCCGAGCGGCTCGAGGAACTCGTCGCCGCCCCCGACGCCGCCACCGTGCGGCGCCTGATCAGCAACTTCGAACCGGAGGTCCAGTCATGAAGATTCTCACCGTCTGCGGCATGGGAGTCGGCAGCAGCATCATCCTGAAGATGAACGTCGAGAAGGCCCTGCGCAGCCTCGGCGTGACCGCCGACGTCGAGGTCGCCGACATCGGTACCGCCCGCGGCGCTGCCGCCAACGCGGACTTCGTGGTCACCTCCGGCGAACTCGCCCCTCAGCTGGGTGAAGTGCAGGCGAAGATCGTGGTCATCGACAACCTGGTGAACGTCGATCTCATCGCCAAGTCGCTCGACGCCGCCCTCCGCGAAGCGGGCTGACGGGCCGCACCGCCGCACCCCGCCCTCCCGTACCCCACGTTCCCCCTCCCCGCTCTCCCCGCCCCGCTCCGAGGAGCACCCCGCATGGACGTCATCGTCGGCATAGCCGAATTCATCGTCAACAACGTTCTCAACCAGCCGGCCTACCTGGTCGGAATCATCACCGCGGTCGGCCTGCTCGCCCTTCGCCGCAGCATCGGTCAGGTCATCGGCGGCGGCCTGAAGGCCGCGATGGGCTTCCTGATCCTCGGCGTCGGTGCCGCCACCGTCGTCAGCGCCCTGGAGCCGCTCGGCAAGCTCATCCTGGGAGCCACGGGCGCCCGCGGTGTCGTGCCCACCAACGAGGCCGTCGTCGCCCTGGCACAGGAGGAGTTCGGCGCACAGGTGGCCTGGGTGATGATCGCCGGATTCGTGGTGAGCATCCTGCTCGCCAGGTTCACCCCGCTGAAGTACGTGTTCCTGACGGGCCACCACACCTTCTTCATGGCCACCCTGATCACGGCCCTGCTCGCCATCGCCGAGCTGTCGGCGGTCTGGATGGTCGTCGTCGGCGCGGTCCTGCTCGGCACGATCATGGTCGTGATGCCCGCCTTCACCCAGCCCTGGACGCGCCGGGTCACCGGTGGTGAGGACGTGGCCCTCGGGCACTTCGGCTCGATCGGCTACATCGCGGCCGGCACGGTCGGCCGTGTGGTCGGCAAGCGCAGCAAGAGCACCGAGGACATGAAGTTCCCCGACGGGCTGAAGTTCCTCCGCGACTCGATGATCGCCACCGCGCTGTCCATGGTCCTCATCTACACCGTGTTCGCGGTGGTCATGCTCGGCCGGGTCGGCCAGAGGGAGGCGTTCGCCGTCATGGACGCCACCTCCGTCGGCGACTACATCATGGCCGGAGTCATGCAGGCGCTGCTGTTCGGCGTGGGCGTGGCCGTCATCCTCTTCGGCGTCCGCACCATCCTCGGCGAGCTCGTCCCGGCCTTCAACGGCATCGCCGCGAAGGTGGTCCCCGGCACCCTGCCCGCGCTCGACTGCCCGGTCGTCTTCCCCTACGCACCCAACGCGGTCCTGATCGGCTTCATCGCCAGCTTCACCGGCGGCCTGGCCAGCCTGGGGATCCTGATGGCGTTCGACGCGCCCATGGGTCTGGCGCTGATCCTGCCCGGCATGGTCCCGCACTTCTTCACCGGCGGCACCGCGGGTGTGTTCGGCAACGCCACCGGAGGGCGCCGGGGAGCCGTCGTCGGCGGCTTCGTCAACGGCGTGATCATCACGTTCCTGCCCGCCCTCCTGCTCAAGGTGCTCGGCTCGCTCGGCCTGGCCAACACCACTTTCGGCGACGCCGACTTCGGCTGGTTCGGACTCTCCGTCGGCTACGCGGTCAAGCTCGGTTCCGTGGGCGGCATCCTCGTGATCGCCCTCATCGTCCTCGTCCTGCTGGGCGGTGCCATCGCCTTCCAGCGCCTGGTGGTGGACCGCGGGTGGAACCCCGCCGCCGCGCGCGAGACCCACTTCGCCGAGCCCGGCAAGGACAAGGAGGACGCGGGCCCGCAGTCCGTGTCCGCCGCTCCCTGACCCGTACCTGTCCGACTGCCCACCGGAGCCCTCCGGTGGGCAGCGGGCGACCAGCCCGACGGCCGCACGCACCGCGCCAGTCGACCAACCGAAGGAGCCCTGACCCAGGGTGAGCACCAAGCCGACCACCACAGACCTCGAGTGGACCGAACTGGACCTCCGGGCCGTGGACACCGCCCGAGTCCTGGCCGCCGACGCCGTACAGAAGGTCGGCAACGGCCATCCCGGCACGGCGATGAGCCTCGCGCCCGTCGCATACACCCTCTTCCAGAAGGTGATGCGGCACGACCCCGCCGATCCGGGGTGGGCGGGCCGCGACCGGTTCGTCCTGTCCGCCGGACACTCGTCCCTGACCCTCTACGCACAGCTCTATCTCGGTGGTTTCGGCCTGGAGCTGGAGGACCTGAAGTCCTTCCGCACCTGGGGCTCGAAGACTCCGGGGCATCCGGAGCGCGGCCACACCCCCGGCGTGGAGACGACCACCGGTCCGCTGGGCCAGGGTGTCGCCAACGCGGTCGGCATGGCGATGGCCGCCCGTTACGAGCGCGGCCTGTTCGACCCGGAGGCCGCCCCCGGCGAGTCCCCGTTCGACCACTTCATCTACGTGATCGCTGGTGACGGCTGTCTGCAGGAGGGCGTCGCCGCGGAGGCGTCCTCGCTGGCCGGCCACCAGAAGCTCGGCAACCTGATCCTTTTGTGGGACGACAACCACATCTCGATCGAGGGCGACACCGAGACGGCTGTCTCCGAGGACGTCACCAAACGGTACGAGGCGTACGGCTGGCACGTGCAGCGCGTCGAGCCGCAGACCAGCGGCGACCTGGACCCCTCCGCCCTGTATGCGGCGATCCGGGCCGCGCAGGCGGAGAGGGAGCGACCGTCGTTCATCGCGATGCGCTCGATCATCGCCTGGCCCGCCCCGAACGCCCGGAACACCGAGGCGTCACATGGTTCGGCGTTGGGTGAGGAGGAGGTGGCGGCGACCAAGCGGGTTCTGGGCTTCGATCCCCAGCGGACCTTCGAGGTCGCCGAAGAGGTCCTCGCCCACACCCGCCGTGCCCTGGACCGGGGCACCGAGGCCCACGCCGCCTGGGACAAGCGCCTCGCCGAGTGGCGCACCGCCAACCCTGAGCGCGCCGAGCTGCTCGACCGTATCGTGGCCGGCAGGCTCCCGGAGGGCTGGGAGACGGCGGTCCCGGTGTTCGAGCCGGGCGAGTCGATCGCCACCCGCGCCGCCTCGGGGAGGGTGTTGCAGGCGCTGGGCCCGGTGATCCCCGAGCTGTGGGGCGGTTCCGCCGACCTGGCGGGGTCGAACAACACCACGATCGACAAGACCAGCTCCTTCCTCCCCAAGGGCAACCCCCTTCCCGAGGCCGACCCGTACGGGCGCACGATCCACTTCGGTATCCGCGAGTTCTCCATGGCCGCGGAGATGAACGGCATCGCGCTGCACGGCAACACCCGCGTCTACGGCGGCACCTTCCTGGTGTTCTCCGACTACATGCGCAACGCGGTCCGCATGTCCGCCCTGATGCAGCTGCCGGTGACGTACGTGTGGACGCACGACTCCGTCGGCCTGGGCGAGGACGGCCCCACCCACCAGCCGGTCGAGCACCTGGCCTCGCTGCGCGCCATCCCCGGCCTGAACGTCGTCCGTCCCGCGGATGCCAACGAGACCGCCGTCGCCTGGGCGGAGATCCTGCGCCGCCACGCGACCGGCCCCGCCCCGCACGGCCTCGCGCTGTCCCGTCAGGGCGTACCGACCTACGAGCGCAACGAGGATGCGGCCAAGGGCGGTTACGTTCTGCGCGACTCCTCCACCGAGGTCCCGGACGTCGTGCTCATCGCCACCGGTTCCGAGGTCCAGCTCGCGCTCGCCGCCCGCGAGCTGCTCGAAGCCGAGGGGCACGGCGTGCGCGTGGTGTCGATGCCGTGCGTGGAGTGGTTCGAGGAGCAGGACCAGGCATACCGGGACGGCGTCCTGCTGCCTTCCGTCAGGGCACGTGTCGCCGTGGAGGCCGGTATCGGGCTCACCTGGCACAGGTTCGTCGGAGACGCGGGACGCATCGTCGCCCTCGAACACTTCGGCGCCTCCGCCGACGGCAACTTCCTCCTGCGCGAGTACGGCTTCACGCCGCAGGCCGTGATGGCTGCCGCGCGGGACTCACTCGGCGCGGCAGCACGCTGACGCCCATGCACACGATTCCTGGAGCCCCTCTATGACCGACGCACTCAAGCGCCTCTCCGACGAAGGTGTCGCGATCTGGCTGGACGACCTGTCGCGGCAGCGGATCACGTCGGGCAGCCTGGCCGCACTCGTCGACCAGCAGCATGTGGTCGGTGTGACCACGAACCCGTCCATCTTCCAGAAGGCGATATCCGAAGGCCGCGGCTACGAGTCGCAGTTGAGCGACCTCGCCGCGCGTGGCGTGACCGTGGACGAGGCGATCCGCATGATCACGACGGTGGACGTCAGGGCGGCCGCCGACATTCTGCGGCCGACCTTCGACGCCACGCAGGGGCGGGACGGCAGGGTGTCGATCGAGGTCGACCCGCGGTTCGCCCACGACACCCGCGCGACGATCGCCGAGGCCCAGCAGCTCGCCTGGCTCGTCGACCGCCCCAACACGCTGATCAAGATCCCTGCCACCAAGGCGGGTCTGCCGGCCATCAGCGAGGTGATCGGCCACGGCATCAGTGTCAACGTCACGCTCATCTTCTCCCTCGAGCGCTACCGCGAGGTCATGGCGGCCTACCAGGCGGGCCTGGAGAAGGCCAGGGCCAAGGGCCTCGACCTTTCCCTGATCCACTCCGTCGCGTCCTTCTTCGTCTCGCGCTTGGACACCGAGATCGACCGTCGCCTCGGCGACCTCGGCACGGACGAGGCCGCAGCCCTCAAAGGCCGGTCCGCCCTGGCCAACGCCCGCCTGGCGTACCAGACGTACGAGGAGGTCTTCTCCTCGGAGCGCTGGAGCAGGCTGGAGAAGGCGGGCGCCAACCAGCAGCGTCCGCTGTGGGCGTCGACCGGGGTGAAGGACCCGGCGTACAAGGACACCGTGTACGTCGACGAGCTGGTGGCCCCGAACACGGTGAACACCATGCCGGAGGCCACCCTCCAGGCCGTGGCCGACCACGGGGCGGTCACCGGCGACACCGTGCGCGGCAGGTACGAGGATTCCCGCGCGGTGCTCGATGCCATCGGCAAGCTCGGCATTGCGTACGACGACGTCGTTCAGGTCCTCGAGGACGAGGGCGTCGAGAAGTTCGCGGCGTCGTGGAACGACCTGCTGGCCTCGACCGAGACGGAACTGCGGCGCCGGTCCGGTCGCGACGTCGGTGCGGTACGAGGAGGGCGTCCGGGGGGCTGAGCGTTTCGCCGGCACCTTCCTGACCGCTGTCCGAGCAAGGACCGGCAGCACGCATGGGGGCGTGCTGCCGGTCCTTCTTCGCGCAGCGACGTGGTGATCGGCGTGGCGCTGTGCCGAACAGAAAAGGGATCGCAAGAAAAGGTTGCGCAAAGCATTGCGCACGCGTGGGTGATGTCGGATGCTCTAGGCGTCCACTCGTGGGTGCGGCCGGCTCGCACCCCCCTCCGTGTGGTGGCGGGCTGCGGGTCTCCTGGTGCCGCGCTCGTCGCACGTCTCGTCGAGGCCCTGGCTTTTCCGTCTGGGCTGTAACTCCTGGACCACAGGGGGCCCTGTCCGCCTGAATCCCTCAGTTCAGCCGCCCGAAGCCGAGCTTCCGATCGGCCACTTGCCGGCAGGCCGGTACGAGCGGCAGGGGTGCTCGACCGTGCCGAGACGGCCGCAGCCCCAGACGATCACCATCCGGGAAAGGAAAACGACGCATCCATGCAACTCGCTACAGATGCCACCACGCAGTCGTCCAAGGGCAGAGCCACGACATCGTCGATGATCGCGATCGCCTTGATCGCCGCCATGTCCGGTCTCCTCTTCGGTTACGACACCGGAATCATCGCGACGGCGCTTCCCGGAATCAGCGACTCCTATCACCTCGTCTCTGAGGGCGACAAGCAGGTCATCACCTCCGCGCTGTTGCTCGGCGCCGTGTTCAGTGCACCGTTCACCAGCTACCTGTGTGATCGGTTCGGCCGCAAACCGATGCTTCTGCTGATCGCCGCACTCTTCATCGTGTCGACCGTGGTCTGTGCCATACGGACCACTCCCGCCGTCCTCACCGTGGCCCGCTTCTTCCTGGGTCTGGCCATAGGCGCGGCGAGCGGCGCGGCCCCCATCTACATCTCGGAGATGGCACCGGCGGAGCGACGGGGTCGGTTCGTCGTGCTCTTCCAGCTCATGATCATGGTCGGGATCGTCTGTGCCCACTTCACCGGCTACTTCGTCGGGCACCAGGCGTGGCAGTGGCTGATCGGTTTCGGCGCGCTTCCCGCGGTCGTGATGCTGGTCGGGGTGACGCTCCTGCCTGAGAGCCCGCGCTGGCTGTACGCGCACGGCATGGTCGAGAAGGCGCGGGCGGTGCTGCTGAGGCTGCGTGGTGACCGCGAGCTGGTCGAACGTGAACTCGGCGGAATGGCGGAGGCCGTTGCCGACGAACGGCAGGCGAATGCGGGCACTTGGAGGGAGTTCTTCTCGGCGCGTGTGCGTCCCGCGGTGGTCCTCGGTGGCGGTGTGGCCATGTTCTCGCAGATCACGGGTAACAACGCGCTCGTCTACTACATGCCCACGGTCTTCCATGACCTGGGCTTCTCGGAGGACGCCTCGGTGCTCATGCCGGCATTCGGCGCAGTCGGCGTCATGATGATGACATTCGTCGGCAGCCATCTCGTGGACATCGTCGGCAGGCGCAAGTACCTGCTGGTCATGGTCCCCGTCTCGATCCTGTCCTTCATCGTGATCGCGCTCCTGCTGGGCCAGGGGAGTGATGCCACCCAGGGCTGGCAGCTCTACGCGATCTTCGGTGCCGTGATTCTCTACATGGTCGCCAACAACGGGGCGTTCGGAGTGACGATCTGGCTGATCAACGCAGAGGTCTATCCGATGAAGTTGCGAGGCAAGGGTGGCGCCTTCGGTGCCTTCAGCCACTGGTTCTTCGACTTCATCATCGCTGCCACCACGCTTACGCTCTTCCAGGTCCTCGGCGCGGCAGGCCCGTTCTGGCTTTTCACGGGCATCTCGGTGGTGTCCCTGGCATTTGTCTACTTCCTCCTGCCGGAGACCAAGGGCAAGTCTCTCGAGCAGATCGAGCAGGAGCTCAATCAGGGCCGCTTCTACCAGTTCCAGCGCCGCGGCCGACGACCGGTGGGATCGAGCACCGACACAGCTGTCTGAGGTCGGGTTTTTCCAGCGGTGAGGGGACGGATGTGCCCGCCGGGCATGCGGGCGGGCGCGGGGGTCCAGCGCGTTGCTCAGTCACGGTGTGCGTTTCATCGGCGTCCTGTGCCACCAACCGCTGCGGCCCGTGGGACAAGTGAGGCAGGAATGAGCCTGACAGCACCATGGGGCGTGTGCCTGTAGCCCCGCCGCGCTTCGAAAGTTTCGAAGGTTGCGTAGGTGCTTGCGTTACTTCTCTTCGTCTCTGCGCTCCACGCGTCGTGACGACTGGCATGAGAAGGAGCTTGACCAGCCCAGACGTGTCTGCAACGACCCCGCCTGGACGCGGAATTGTTTCCGAAAGAATGTCGAAAGCGTTGACAGGGTCATGGCGCTCTACGAAAACTGTGGCCACTGAGCGGCAGGAGACCGCCGTTCCCCTCGTGTCAGGTGACCGGGGATGGCGGGCGGTCGTTGCGGCACGACGACGGGTGACCTCCGCCGTGTTCCATGCAAGGCCGCGGGCGGCAGAAGCCGCCCGCCCCCCACCAGCCTTCATCGGGAGGACGCATGCACCAGGACGGCACGCGAAAGGACCAGATCCAGCAGAACCCCGCCCCCTTCAGCGGCTTGAGCCGGCGAGGCTTCCTCGGCGGCGCCGGGACCGTCGCACTCGCCACCGCGTCCGGTCTGCTGCTGCCCGGCAGTGCCCACGCCGCCACCACCATCACCACCAACCAGACCGGCTGGGACGGCATGTACTACTCGTTCTGGACCGACGGTGGCGGCTCCGTCTCCATGACGCTCAACGGCGGCGGCAGCTACAGCACCCGGTGGACCAACTGCGGCAACTTCGTCGCCGGCAAGGGCTGGAACACCGGCGGGCGCAGGACGGTCCGCTACACCGGCTGGTTCAACCCCTCGGGCAACGGCTACGGCTGCCTCTACGGCTGGACGTCGAACCCGCTGGTGGAGTACTACATCGTCGACAACTGGGGCAGCTACCGGCCCACCGGCGAGTACCGGGGCACCGTCCACAGTGACGGCGGCACGTACGACATCTACAAGACGACCCGGTACAACGCCCCCTCCGTCGAGGGCACCCGCACCTTCGATCAGTACTGGAGCGTCCGGCAGTCGAAGGTGACCAGTGGCTCCGGCACCATCACCACCGGCAACCACTTCGACGCCTGGGCGCGCGCAGGCATGAACATGGGCCAGTTCAGGTACTACATGATCATGGCCACCGAGGGTTACCAGAGCAGCGGAAGCTCGACCATCACGGTCAGCGGCTGACCGCCGACCGGCGAACGAGCGGTCGCGGGCTCCGCCCTGGTGGCGGACCCCGCAACCGTGGTGACCTCGCCACGGCGGTGGGGGCACCCCGGACCTCTCCGGCCGGGGCCGTCCGGAGGGGAGTCGCGCACCGCGCAGGCCATGCGGAGCATGTTGTGGTGGGCGGCTGCCGCGGGCGGGCCGCACGCTGGGCGGCGTGGACATGTCGCCGCCGTGCCCGGGTGGTCGGCGCGAGAGAGCCGGGAGGACCGTGTGACCGCTACGCCGCGCCCGAGGCGGACGCGGGGTGGATCGGCGAGGCGGGTCCCGGCCCCTCGTACCTCGACCCCGGTTCGGGCGGCCCGGAGAACGACTTCACCAACCGCAACACCACCTTCATGATCTGGAACCTGCTGCACCTGGCGCGGGCGCTGAAGGACCTCGGCGGCATCCCCGCCTACGGCAACCAGCGCACCGCCTGGGACGCCGGGTGCCGCCATGACTTCGAGAATCCCGAGCACCGGTAGCGGACGGCGGAGCCGGGCCCCGGCCGGTCGTGGCCGTCCGGGCTTCGGCGAATCGGCTGTCGGGCGCCCCGTGGACGGGCGATGATACGGGGACGGACAGCTGATCAGGTCGCCGTCTCGGACAGGGTGAGGCGGACTGCCGGAGGGACATGGGGGAGTGCATGGCGTTCGAGCAGGAATGGGCCGAACTGCGGGCCGCGGCGGCGGAGCGGACCGCCACGCGGATCAACGGCCTGCCGGCCGAGGGCGGCGGTAGCGGTGGCGGCGGAGCGGACCTGGTGGTCCGCCGGGACGACCTCGGCGCCATCGGCAACGACGCCTACGACCTGCTGGGCCGGCTGGGGAAGGAGGGCGACATCGCCCGTGCCTCCACGTTCGACGCGGCGACGGCGCTGACCAACGGCAACTTCGCGAGCGGCGCCGCCGTGCTGAAGGTGCACGACTTCTGGCAGACCCACCTCAAGACGCTGCTCGACGCCTGCGCGCAGATCTCCGACCACCTCGACTACAGCAAGGCCCGGCACGCCAAGGACGAGGAGAAGGTCGAGGGGGACCTGACGCGGATCTCGGTGCTCACGGAGTACATGAAGTAGGGCCCGGGGGAGAGCGCACCGTGCTGGAGTACGAGGACATCATCGACGCGCCGGTGGCGAAGCTGAAGGCGGCCGTCGACGACTGGGCGGAGATGGCCGGGAAGCTGGACAAGCTCGCCACCGATGCCGCCGACGGGATGAAGGCCAAGGCGCGGAAGGCGTCCTGGGAGGGTGTCAACGCGGGCGTCACCAAGGCCTTCATCGGCAAGACCGTCAAGGAGTTCGCGGACGCCGCCGTCGAGGCCAAGGGCGTGCAGCGGATCCTGGCGGAGGGCTGCGCGGCCATCAAGAAGGCCCGGGACGACCTGATCGGCATCCGGGACCACGAGGGACCCGCGGCCGGTATCCGCGTGGACGGCAAAGGCAAGGTCACGGCGCGGAACCCGTTGTCCGGGATTCCCGCGGCACGGCACGACCCCGACTACGACGAGCTTCTGCGGGAGGAGAGACGGCACATCGAGTCGTGGCAGAAGAGGATCGACCTCATTGTCGACAACTGCAACGACACCGACGTCGCCCTCAAGAACGTCCTCGAGGCCAACGTCACCGACCGCAAGGACTTCAGCGCACCCACGTACACGAAGCTGGACCAGGAGGAGGCCGCCCGCGCCGCCGCCCTGGCGGCCAAGGGCCCGGATCTCACTCACGCCGAACTCCAGCAGCTCAACGAGCTGTTGCGGGACAACAGCACCTCGGTGGAGTTCGCCAAGGGCTTCTACCAGAAGCTCGGCCCCGAGAAGTCGCTCGCCTTCTTCGGCCAGCTTTCCATGGACACGCACGACTACGGCAAGGTCGACGCGGAGCGCCTCAAGGACGTCCAGGAGCTCCAGCGGAACCTCGGCCTCAACCTGGCCACCGCGTCCCACGACAAGCAGTTCACCGAGAAGTGGGGGCCGGAATTCCGCAGGCTGGGCACGGAGCACGTCCCACTGTCCAAGCACGACTACGGCGGGCCGTTCGGATACCAGCTGCTCGGCGGGATCATGCGGTACGGGAACTACGACGCGGCGTTCCTCAAACCGATCGCCGAGCACGTGGCGCAACTGCACCAGAGGGATCCGGACCTGTTCGCCGGGACCAAGACGGTGAACGGTCCGGTCAAGAACCCCTTCAACCCCTCCGGTGTGAACGGGCCCGGCTACGACCCGGTCACCGCGATGCTGGAAGCGCTCGGCAACAGCCCCGAGGCGGCGAAGAGGTTCTTCGCCGACGCGCCGACCGCGTACAACGAGGACGGCACGGTCGACCACGGAGCCACGGCCGACCTCGGAAAGACCGAGCACGGGGAGGTGATCGAGAACTATCTCGACTTCTTCACCAACGAGAAGTGGGAGTCCTTCCCCGACGTCGACACGCTCCTCCCGGAGGAGCACAAGGCGTCGCTCGACTACATGCCCGACGCCCTCGGTCACGCCCTGGAGGCGGCGACCCTCGGCTACCCGGCCGGGCACCCGGACCCGGCGGTGGTGCGGGACGCGGACAACGCCGCGGTCATGCGGCAGGTCATGGAGAAGTACGCCGCGGAGCCGGCACTGCTCAAGGAGCGCCACGAGGCGATGGCCGACAGCCTGGGCGTCATGGGCGCCGGCTACGTCGACGACATCAACTGGGCTCTGGAGAAGAACAGTCCGGACAGCGTGTTCGCGCCGGGCAGCAACCCGGAGGGGCACGTCGACTTCGGGGACGGCGACGGGCGGAGTGTCGTCCGGGGCTTCCTCAGCACCCTGGGGCAGCACCCGGACGCCTATGCGACGGTCTCCACCGCGGAGCAGGTCTACACCC
Source organism: Streptomyces sp. NPDC031049 (assembly GCF_055571015.1). Taxonomy (NCBI): domain Bacteria; kingdom Bacillati; phylum Actinomycetota; class Actinomycetes; order Kitasatosporales; family Streptomycetaceae; genus Streptomyces; species Streptomyces sp. NPDC031049. Next base: position 384,439 of record NZ_JBVIGC010000006.1, on the reverse strand, counting down.
GCAGTGTGCTGGAAGGGACCGTGGGCCCGGACGGAAAGATCCAGGAGGGCGCCGCCAGGGCGACCGTGCGCGTGGGCGCCGAGGTGCAGGGCATGCTCGACCAGTCCCGGGCCGACCAGGTGGAGGCGACGAACCTCAAGACCCACGAGGACTACGAGAAGGCGGTGGCCGAGCGGGCCGGCTGGGTCGAGTTCGGGGCCACGGTGGGTATCGCGGCGGGCGTCGCCTTCCTCCCGGCGACGGCGGCGGTCGGCACGGCCGCGGTGCTCGTCCCCCTGGCGACCGACACCGCCAGCGGCGCCGCCGAGCAGGTCATCGGGCAGATGGTCGGCGACATCTCCGACAGTGCGGTGGACGAGCACAAGGAGAAGATGGAGGAGCTCACCGACGAGGAGCGGTTCGCGGTCTTCTCCGCCGGTGAGGCCCTGGCCGAGGCACCGATGGAAGACTTCCTCCGGCGGTACGTCACGGCCCCCGAAGGCAGGACGTTCGAGCAGGACCTGCGCGAGTCGATGCTGATCGGCTACGGGGTCGGCAACGACCGGGAGAACCAGCAGGGCAACCGCCCGGAGACCGGGTGAGTCCGGTGCACGGCCGGGGACGGGTGAGGATGCGGACAGTGAAGAAGCGCAGGCCGGTGCGTGCGGGACTTGTTGCCACGGTCCTGGCCGGTTTGCTGTGTCTCGGGGCCACCGGTTGCGACGGGGACGGGGACGAGGAGGCGGCCGACGAGGCGCTGGCAGGGACCCAACTCTGCGGTGGCGACGCCGTGTCCGCCGAGGCGTCCGAGGCGCTGAGGGTGATCATGGGATCGTCGCGGTTCGGGACCACGGCGGAGAAGTCCACCATCGAGCAGGCCGCGACGGACTTCATCGAGGCGTTTCCGCACGTGACCGGGGGCCGTGACGACGTCTGCCGGATCTATACGGCCGACGGCACGCCGGACTTCGCGCTCCGGGTCACCTGGGGGCTGAAGGGCGGTCCTCCGACCGGAACCCCGGCCCCGGAGTTCACCGTGCTGGAGATGGGGGAGCGGGCGCTGGCGGCGGAGAACCAGGCGTCGGTCCAGTTCCTCTGCCGGAGTCAGAGGTTCCCCGGCTCGAGGAAAGAGGCGCACGTCGCCATCGGCGTGGAGCGCTGGGGCATGCCCAGACCCCCCGAAGGCGACATCGAAGCGTTGAAGGACGCCTACGCGACCGTGGCCCACTCCTTCTCGCTGGCCATGGCCAAGGAGCTGCGCTGCGAGAAGAACGGCGGGCTGCCCGAGCGGCCGGTGCTGGATCCCGCCTAGCGGACGCCGGCGCTCCGAAATGTTTCGGATGTGGCGGCGAATCATGCGAGAGGTATTGACGTGGTGCGGCGGCTCCCTATTCTTCAGTTTGCTCGGCGGCTCGATCAGTGTTCGGTATAACGAACAAGTGTGATGGACGGGCGAGTCGGGTGCTCCACTGCACGGCAGGCAGCGCGCGCCGCGGGCGGTAGTCGTCCGGTCCGGTGCCGTCCTGCGCCGACCGTCCGGGCGGCCTTCGCCGAGGGCCGGACCGGAACCGACTACTCATGGTTGGGGAAGTCCCCATGCGCAGAGGAAGTTTCCGCCACGGGCATCCGTCCGTGGTGCTCGTCGTCGCGGCCGCGGTGCTGGCCGCGCTGGCGGCGATGCTCGTCTCCGTCCCGGCCCAGGCGGCCGGCAGCGGCGCCTTACGCGGTGTCGGGTCGAACCGGTGTCTCGACGTGCTCGGCGGCAGCCAGGCCGACGGCACCCACCTCCAGCTCTACGACTGCTGGGGCGGAACCAACCAGCAGTGGACGCTGACGGACCGCAACGAGCTGACGGTGTACGGCGACAAGTGCCTGGATGTTCCGGGGCACGCCACCACGCCCGGTACCCGGGTGCAGATCTGGAGCTGCTCCGGCGGAGCCAACCAGCAGTGGCGGGTGAACTCCGACGGCACGGTCGTCGGGGTGGAGTCCGGGCTGTGCCTGGAGGCCGCGGGCGCCGGTACGGCCAACGGCACCGCGGTGCAGATCTGGACGTGCAACGGCGGCAGCAACCAGAAGTGGACCGGCCTGACCGGGACGCCGCCGACGGACGGCACGTGTTCCCTTCCGTCGGCGTACCGGTGGACGTCGACCGGTGTGCTGGCGCAGCCGGCGAACGGGTGGGCAGCGGTGAAGGACTTCACCGCCGTGAAGCACAACGGCCGGTACGTGGTCTACGGGACGAACTTCGCCGGATCGTCGTACGGCTCGATGATGTTCCGACCGTTCACGAACTGGTCGGACATGGCGTCGGCGGGCCAGGTCGGGATGAACCAGGCCGCGGTGGCGCCCACGTTGTTCTACTTCGCGCCCAAGAACGTCTGGGTGCTGGCGTACCAGTGGGGCCAGTGGCCCTTCATCTACCGCACGTCGAGCGATCCCACCAACCCCAACGGCTGGTCCGCTCCGCAGCCGCTGTTCACCGGGAGCCTCCCCGACTCCGACACCGGTCCGATCGACCAGACCCTGATCGCCGACGACCGGAACATGTACCTGTTCTTCGCCGGTGACAACGGCAAGATCTACCGGGCGAGCATGCCGATCGGGAACTTCCCGGGCAACTTCGGCTCCTCGTACACGACGATCATGAGCGACACGAAGGCCAACCTGTTCGAGGGTGTCCAGGTCTACAAGGTCAAGGGGCAGAACCAGTACCTGATGATCGTCGAGGCGATGGGTGCGAACGGGCGCTACTTCCGCTCCTTCACGGCCTCCAGCCTCAGCGGTTCGTGGACCCCGCAGGCCGCGAGCGAGAGCAACCCCTTCGCGGGCAAGGCCAACAGCGGTGCCACCTGGACGAACGACATCAGCCACGGTGACCTGGTCCGCGACAACCCCGACCAGACCATGACCATCGACCCCTGCAACCTCCAGTTCCTCTACCAGGGCAAGGACCCCGCCGCGGGCGGCGACTACAACCGGCTGCCGTGGCGGCCGGGCGTTCTCACCCTGCGGCGCTGACCGTGGCGGGGCGGGGTCCGGGTGAGCCGGCACGCCGGCGGCCCGCGCCCCGCCCCGCTGCACCGGCCGGAACGGGCTCCGCCGGTACTCCTCCGCCTGCGGCAGCCGTCGAGTCGTCGTCCAGGGCGAACCCGGTCCGCACCGGCGTGGTCATGCGGACGGAGTCCTTCGACCTGTGCTGCCGTGGGCCGGGCTCGGCCGGCAGTCGGCGCAGATGCCGCTGAGTTCGACGGTGTGCCGCACCGCGGCGAACCCGGTGCCCGCGGTGACGCGGTCGGCCCACTCCTCGACGACCGCGGAGTCCACCGGGCGGCTGTGCCCGCAGGCGCGGCAGATCAAGTAGTGCTGGTGTCCGCCGTCCGGCCGCCGCCGGTACAGCCGCTCACCGGAGTCGTCGCGTACGACGTCGACACCACCGGTGGCCGCGAGGCCACGGAGCGCCCGGTAGACGGTGGTCAGTCCGATCCGGGTGCCGTTCTCCGTCAGCCGGGTGTGCAACTCCTGCGCCGACACGAAGTCCTGACTGCCCGACAGCCCTTCGAGGGCCGCGGCCCGCTGTCGCGTGAGCCGGCTGGTCACGGCAGGTCACCTCCACAGACGTCGCCGAGCGGCACCACCGTGAGATTAGATGGAAATGAAAGCCATGTCCATATGGGGCGGTGGTCATGTGTCTGCGTCGGTCGTGTGCCTGCGTCGGTCGGCAGGGACGGGGCCGGCGGCGGGTGACCGACGGGGCGCGGGCCCGCGCACCGTGTTCCGGCGCCGGGATCCCGGCTCAGTCGCAGACCTTCCGGTACGGCGCGTCCGGCACGTTCTGCTCCCACTCCGCCCGGGTCAGGTTCTTCGCCCGGTGCACCCGCTCGCAGACCGCCGCGGCGAGCCGGTCCGGATCGAGGCTGACCGCGTGCGAACGCACCCGCCCGCCCGCCAGGAACAGGTCCCCCCGGTCGTCGAACGCCACATCGATCAGGGGTTCCTCGACTCCGGGCAGGACACCGCCCAGCGACTGCTGCGAGCGCACGTCCCAGATCTGGACCCGTTCCCTCCGCACCACGCCGACGAGCCGGTCCCCGTCGGGGGAGAACCGCAGCAGCGAGACCTCGTGGTCGTCGGTCCCCGCCGGTCCGGGCAGGCGCCCCACCCGCCGGGTCCCGTCCGCGGTCCACAGCGCGACGCCGTTCGGTTCGGCGGCGGCCAGCATCTTCCCGTCGGGGCTGAACGCGACGGCGCTCAGCGGCACCGCGCCGAGCGCGCCGCGTGCCGTCGTCCCGTCCGGCAGATCCGCCCGGTCCCCGGAGGTGGTGGCGAGGACCATGTCGTCCCCGGAGCCGCCCAGCGCGATCCCGTGGCCGCCGATGCCGTCCAGCGTCCGGGTCTTCCTGCCCGTCCGGGTGTCCACGACGTCGACGGACCACTCGCCCCGGCCGGGCACGGCCATCCGGCTCACCGCGAGCGTGCGCCCGTCGGGACCGAAGGCCAGCGCGACGGCCGCGCCGCGCTCCGGGTCGCCCAGCGGGACGGAAGCGCGGACCTTTCCGGTGCGCACCTCCTGCACCACCACGTCGTACGGCTCGCCCTGGGCGGGCTCCTGGCCGGGGTAGGCCACCAGGGTCCCGTCCGCGCTGAACGCGGCCGGCAGGTCGCCCTCTCCCCGAAGGGGGCCCACCCTGCCCTCCGCGGCGAACGCCACGTCGGACGTCATCTCCGGTGCGGCGCCGCTCCCGTGCGCCGCCCCCGCGACGGACCAGGACCGCAACCGGGAGGTGTCCCGGGTGTAGTGGACCGTCCTCAGCGTCGCCGCCCCGGGGCCGTACCCGCCCATCATGCCCTCCTCCGCCTGCCGCGGAAGACGCGTCACGCCGAGGTCCAGGACGTGCACCGAGGCGCCGTCGATGTAGACCAGTTCGCGCGCCGCGGAGTCGATCGCCAGCGCCCGCCCGACCTGCGACCAGTACGGCTCCTCCTCCCGGGCGCCCGTCTCGTGCGTGAGCAGGGGCCGTCCGACGTCCTCGGCGCCGGAGAGGACCACGGCACGGTCGTCGATCCAGGCGACCAGCCGCCCGTCCGGGCTGATGGCGGCGGTCACCTCCTCGGCGTCGCCGTTCAGGCTGCCGTCCGAGACCAGCTTCCGGGTGCGGGTGTCCCAGACGTACAGGCGCCCGCCCGTGCTGGTCAGCACCCTGCCGCCGTCGGCGCTGGGCCAGACCGACGACGTCTCGTCGCACCGCGTGAGGTCGTCCGCGTGCCGCATCCGCGTCGGCTCACCGCTGCCGACGTCGTACACGACCGGGTGGCCGCCCGCGGGACAGGACGCCAGACGCCGTCCGTCGTCGGACAGCACCGGGTCCGTGCCGGACAGCCGGAGCAGGGTGCGGCCGGTCCGCGTGTCGACGACGCTGCTGCGGGCGTCGTCGGTCACGGTGAGCGCCCGACCGCCGCCCGACGCCAGCGCCAGGACGGTACCCGCCGCCCGGGGCACCTTCCCGACGGGCTCGTCCGTGGCGAGGTTCCACACCACTTCGCCGGACACGGCGAACCCGCCGTCCGGCGCCACGACGGTGAACGTCCTCCCGCCCTCACCCAGGTCGGCCGGCTCCCCGGTGCGGACGTCGTAGTGGCGCGTCCGCGGTGTCGCCGTCGCCTCGTGCACCTGGGTGGTCAGGTAGCGGCCGCCCGCGGACAGCGAGCGGGTCATCGACGACTCGATGGCGCTCGGCGGAGGTGTCGGGTCGCGGAAGACGGCGGTCTCCCGTTGCAGCGCCGACCGGTACAGCGCCGACCGGGCCTCGACCGCCGGTGCCACCCGCCACGCGGCCAGGCTCAGCAGGGCGGCCGTCTCCGGGTCCGAGGCCCGCATGCCCTCGGCCACCGACGCCACGGTCCGCGCGGTGGCCAGCGCCCGCTGCTCCGCGTTGGTCCGCCGCAGCTGCCAGGCCACGGTGCCCGCCGCCAGCGCCAGCACCAGCAGCACCGCGATCCCGCCCCGCAGCCGGCGCCGCTGACGGGTGCGGCGGGACTCCTCCGTGCGGGCGGCGTCCAGGAACGCCCGCTCCAGCGGGTTGGGCCGCAGCGCGGCCGGCGCGGTCGCGGCCTGGTCCAGGGCGGCGCGCAGGGCACTGCCGTGCAGCAGGTCGTCCGGCCTCCGCCCGGCCCGCTCCCACTCCCGCGCGGCGTCGCCGGTCCTGCGCAGCACCCGCAGCGCGGCCCGGTGCTCGGCCGCCCACGCGCCCAGCCGCGGCCACGCCCTGAGCAGGGCCGCGCCCGCCGGGCGGACGGAGCCGTCGGGGTCGGGGACGAGGATCCGCTCCGCGGCGAAGGCGGACAGCGCCTGCCGGGCGGAGGCGGCCTCGTGTGCGGGACGCCCGCCGAACAACTCCTCGTACCCGGCGGCCCGTACCTCGTCCTGCGAGCCGTCCGGCGCCTCACCCGGCGCCACCAGTCGCAGCAGCAGCTCCTGGGCGGCGGCCCGGGCGGCGGGGTCCAGCTCCGCGAACACCCGCTCCGCCGCCGCGCCCCAGTCCGGCAGGGTGGCGGGGGCGTGCCCCGCGAGGTCCGGCAGCGTCGCGGCCCGGGCGCCCCGGTCCAGCAGCTCGGCCGCCGAGGCCGCGGCGGGAAGCCGGTCGCCGCCGGTGAGCAGACCGAACAGCAACTGGTCCGAAGCCGGCCGCAGTGCGGGGTCCTTGGACAGCGCGGCGCCCACCAGGGGCCGCAGCCGCTCCGGCAGCGGCGTGAGGTCGGGGTCCAGCTCCGTGACCCGGACGACGATCTCGCCGAGGTTCTCGCCGTGGAAGGGGGCCCGGCCGGTGGCCGCGAAGAGCACCACCGCGCCCCAGGCGAACACGTCGCTGCGCCCGTCCGCGCGACGGCCGCGCAGCACCTCCGGCGCCATGTAGCCGGGCGTGCCCATCAGCCTGCCGGTCTCGGTGAGCGACATCTCCTGGGTGCGGGCGATCCCGAAGTCGATGACCCGGGGACCGTCTGGGCCGAGCAGCACGTTGCCCGGCTTCAGGTCCCGGTGCACCACGGAGGCGGCGTGGATCGCGGTGAGCGCGGTGGCGATCCCGGTGGCGAGGCGGACCAGGCCGTCACCGCCGAGCGGACCGCGCTCCCGCACCACCGACTGAAGGTCCGGGCCGTCGACGAACTCGCTGACGATGTACGGGGGTTCGGCCTCCGGGTCGGCGGCGAGCACCCGGGCGGTGCAGAAGGAGTCCACGCGCCGGGCCGCCGCGACCTCCTTGCGGAACCGGTCCCTGGCGAGGGCGCCGGCCGTGCCGTCCGTGCGCAGCACCTTCACCGCACACCGTGTCCCCGCACCGTCGTACGCCTCGTACACCACGCCCTGCCCGCCGGACCCGAGGCGCGAGGCCAGCCAGTAGGAGCCGATGCGCTGCGGGTCGTCGGGCCTCAGTAATTCCCGGCTCACGGAACCTCTTCCGGTGGAGACTGCTTGGCTCTGCGGCACTCCATCCTGGCGCAGAACTCGTCCGCGCGTCCCGGCGGACGGGGGAGAGGGCGGCAGCGTTCACCAGGTGTCCACGCGGCGGCGCACCGGCCGGTCGGCGGGGACCGCGGGCGGCAGTGTGCGGCTGATCCAGGCGCGGGTGTCGGCGGGGTCGATGACGTCGTCCAGTTCGAAGACGGTCGCCGCGGCCAGCGCCTTGCCGCGCTCGTACGCCTCGGCCAGCAGCCGGGCGTGGAGCCGTTCGCGCTCCGCCGGGTCCTCGACCGCCTCCAGCTCCCGCCGGTAGCCCAGGCGGACGGCGCCCTCCAGGCCCATGCCGCCGACCTCGCCCGTCGGCCACGCCACCATGGCCTCGGGCACCCGGAAGCCGCCGCCGGCCATCGCCATCGCGCCGAGCCCGTAGGCCTTGCGCAGGACGACGCCGATCACCGGAACCGTCAGATGGGCGCCGACGACGAAGAGCCGGCTGAAGCGGCGGACGGTGGCGGTGCGTTCGGCCTCCGGCCCGACCATGAAGCCGGGGGTGTCGACCAGTGAGACGACCGGCAGGCCGTGGGCGTCGCACAGCTGGAGGAAGCGTGCCGCCTTGTCCGCCGCGTCTGCGTCGATCGCCCCGCCGAGGTGGGCCGGGTCGTTGGCGAGCAGCCCGACCGGGCGGCCCTCCACGCGCGCCAGCGCGGTGACGACACCGGCGCCGAACCGCGGACGCAGTTCGAGCACCGAGCCGGCGTCGGCGACGAGTTCGACGGCGCGGCGCACGTCGTAGACGCGGACGCGGTTCTCGGGCACCACGTGGCGCAGCCGGCGCACGTCGTGGGCGGTCCACTCGGTGACCGGGCCCTGGAAGTAGGACAGGTAGCGCCGGGCGAGCGCCACGGCGCCGGCCTCGTCGTCCGCCACCAGGTCGATCACCCCGTTGGGCTCCTGCACGGAGACCGGGCCGATGTCCTCGGGACGGTGGGTGCCCAGGCCACCGCCCTCGACCATGGCCGGGCCGGCCATGCCGATCGTCGCGTCGCGGGTGGCGATCACCACGTCGCAGGTGCCGAGCAGGGCGGCGTTGCCCGCGAAACAGCGGCCGGCGGCGATGCCCACGGTCGGCACGAGCCCGTTGAGCCGGCCCATGGCGGCGAAGGTGCCGATGTCCAGGCCGGACACGGTGGTCGTGTCGGTGTCCCCGGGCCGGCCGCCGCCGCCCTCGGCGAACAGGACCACGGGCAGCCTCTGGCGCTCGGCCAGGGCGAGCATCCGGTCGGTCTTGCGGTGGTTGAGCAGGCCCTGGGTGCCGGCCAGCACGGTGTAGTCGTAGGCCAGCACCACGCACCGGGCGGACTCGGGGCCGAACAGGGCGCCGTTGACGGTCCCGACGCCGGTGACCATGCCGTCGGCCGGGGTGTTCTCGATGAGGTCCGCCAGCGGCCTGCGCCGGCGCTGGGCGGCGACGACCAGGGCGCCGTACTCGGTGAAGCCGCCGGCGTCGCAGAGGTCCGCCACGTTCTCGCGGGCGGTCCGCCGGCCCGTACGGTGGCGCCGGGCGACCGCCTCCGGGCGCGCCTCGTCCAGGACCGTCCGGTGACGCTCCCTCACCTCGGCCAGGTCCGGGCGGATCTCGTCCGGGTCGGGTTCGGCCGCGCCGCCGGACACCTGAGGCCGCTCGTCGTCCGGCAGCAGCTCGGCCAGCAGCAGGCCCGGGGCCGTCACCTGGCCCTCGGCCACGTGCACGGCGCAGACCGTGGCGGCGCACGGCGACGGCAGCACGTGCTCCATCTTCATCGCCTCCAGCACCACCACCGGGTCGCCGGGGCCGAGTCGTGTGCCGGGCTCGGCCACCGAGACGACCGCACCCGCGAACCCGGCGCGCACCGCCTCCCGGGGCGGGCCGGGGACCGGGACCGGCTCGGCGGCGGACTCGCCGCGTCCGGCGGGGTGCGGCTCGGAGCGTGCCTTGGGGCGCGGCGCAGGGTGCGCTTCGGAGTGCGGCTCGGAGTGCGTCCCGGGGCGCGGCTCGGAGTGTGTCTCGGGGGGCGGCTCGGAGTGTGTCTCGGGGGGCGGCTCGGAGGGCCGCTCGGAACCCGGCCCGGCATCCGGCACCAGTTCGGCGAAGTGGTCGTCGACGAAGGAGGTGGTGGCCAGACCGCGGCGGACCTCGTCGTGGTCCAGCAGCCGGCGCAGGAAGGCGAGGTTGGTGCCCGGCCCGCCGACCGCCAGCTCGGACAGGGCACCGCCCGCGGCCCGCAGCGCGGCGCCCAGGTCGTCCGCCGGGACGTGCGTCACCACCTTGGCCAGCAGCGGGTCGTAGACCGGCGTCGCCTCGTCCCCGGCCCGCACGGCGGTGTCCACCCGGACACCCGGGCCGCCGGGCAGCGTCAGCGCCTCGATCCGGCCGGCCGTGGGATGCGCCGTGCCGTCGGGACGCAGCTCCTCCAGGCAGACCCGGGCCTGCACGGCGACGCCCCGCGGACGCGGCACGTCGGCCTGGGCGACGCCCAGCTCGGCCAGGGTCGCCCCCTGCGCGACACGGAGCTGGAGGGCGACCAGGTCCAGCCCCGTGACCTCCTCGGTGACGGTGTGCTCGACCTGGACGCGCGGGTTGGCCTCCAGGAAGGCGAACCGCTCGGGGGCGTCGGCGTCGACCAGGAACTCGACGGTGCAAAGGCCCCGGTAGGCCAGCGCCCCGGCCATCCGCACGGCCGCCTCGCGCAGCGCCGCACGGCACTCCTCGGGCACCGTCACGGCCGGCGCGATCTCCACGACCTTCTGCCGGCGCCGCTGGAGGCTGCACTCGCGGTCCCACACATGACTGACGGCACCCGTGCCGTCGCCGATCACCTGCACCTCCACGTGCCGGGCACGCGGCATCAGCCGCTCCAGGAACAGCGCACCGTCCCCGAAGGCGCGCTCGGCCTCCGACCGGCAGCGCTCCAGCACCGCGGGCAGCAGGCCGGGATCGGTGACCGGGCGCATCCCCCGGCCCCCGCCGCCGGCGACGGCCTTGACCATCACCCCGGCGCCCGGCCCCAGCCCGGCCAGGAACCGCCGCGCCTCGTCGGCTCCCACCCCCGCCGGCGTCGCCTCCAGCACGGGCACGCCCAGCTCACCGGCGAGCTCCCGGGCCCGCGCCTTGTCACCGAGGACCTCCAGAGTCCGGGGACCGGGACCGACGAAGGTCACCCCGCCCTCGGCGCACAGCCGCGCCAGCCGCGGGCTCTCCGACAGGAAGCCGTAGCCGGGATGGAGCAGCGCGCACCCGGACCGCCGGGCCACCGCGACCAGTTGCCCGGCGTCGAGGTAGGGCCGCGCGCCGGTCAGCGGCACCACCGCGTCGGCCAGGCGCAGCGCCGCGCCGGACCGGTCGTCGGGGGCGTGGACGGCGACGGTGCGCAGTCCCAGCGACCGCGCCGCCCGCAGGACACGGACGGCGATCTCGCCGCGGTTGGCGATGAGGATCGATGACATACGGGTGCCCTCGCGCTCGACGGTGCGGTTGCCGCCGCCATCCTCGATTGACATTGACGTCAACGTCAATGCATCGTGCACCCATGCCGACCGCACCCTGGGCCGTACGGGAGAAGCTCGACCGGGCCGACAGCGAGACCCGCCGGTCGCTGCTCGACGCGGCCCGCGCCGTCTTCGAGACCCGGGGCTACGCCCGGACGACCGTCGCGGACATCACCCGCGAGGCCGGCGTCGGACGGGCCACCTTCTACGTCTACTTCGCCTCCAAGGAAGAGGTCTTCGCCGTGCTGGCGCACCGGGTGCGCGACCGCTTCCTGGCGGCCCAGGAGCTGACCGGCGTCGACGCCGGCGACCCCTGGGCGGTGGCCCGCGCCACCAACGCGGCCTACCTCGACGCCTACGCGGCCGACCTCGCCTTCCTCACCCTGATCGACCACCAGGCCATCGCCGACCCGGCGATGCACGACCTCCGCGAGGAGATCCACGCCCGGCCCCGCGCCCGCACGGCCCGCTACATCAGGCGTCTCGTCGAGAGCGGGCGGGCCGACCCGGCGGCGGACCCGGAGGCGGTGGCCACCGCGGCCGGCGGCATGGTCGCGGTGTTCGCGCCGGTCCTGGTGCGCGAGCCGGGCCGCCGCGCCGAACTCGTCGCCCGGGTCACCGACCTGTACCTGCGGCTGCTGGGCCTGCCCCCGGCCGGGCCCGGGGGAGCGGCATGACGGCGGTGACGGCCCGGGCCCTCGCCCAGGTGTCGGCCGTCGGCCCCTACTTCACCGTCCACAGCGGACCGGGAGCCGAGGCGGCGGGCTACCGGCCGTTCACGGACCTGCTGTCCGACGAGACGGTGCTGGCGGCGTACGTCTCCCAGGTGGGCCGCCGGCTGGGCACCGGGCAGCGGCGGGTGGCCGCGTCCACGCTGCACATCGGCACCGCCGCCCGCCTGTGGTCGGTGGCCGTGGCCACGGCGGCGCTCACCGGCCGGGCACCCGACCTGGCACCCGGCCGGCTGTGGTGGCGCATGCCGGAGACCGGCCCGATCGAGCTGTGGCTGCCCGAGCCGGCCGCCCTGCCCGGCCGGGACGTCGTCGGCGCCCTGCACGGCACGGTCCACGAGCGTGCCCTGCGCCCGCTGGGCGAGGCGCTGCACCGGCACACCGGGCTGTCGGCGAAGGTGCTGCCCGGCAATGTCACCTCCGCTCTGATCGGTGCCCTGCGCGTGCTGCACGCCGAGCGCCCCGACGTCCCGCTCGCACCGCTGACCGCCCTGCTGGAGCGCGAGCCGCTCGCCGGCTCCGGGACGTTCCACGGCGGGCCGTGGTCCTACCGGCGCAACAGCTGCTGCCTCTACTACCGCGTCCCCGGCGGCGGTTACTGCGGCGACTGCGTCCTGGCCGGGCGGGCCCGGACGGAGCGGCGCGGCCCAACGTAAGGGATCCGTCATCTTTCCCGGGGACCGCCGGGGCCGTTCGGCGAGTTGAATGAGGGCGACGGAACGGTTTCGACGAAGCGAGGCGGGAATGGCGCGTGCGGGCGCGGTGGCGGGCAGGCCGTGGATCATCGGGGTGCTGGTGGTGGCCCTGGCCGGTGCCGGGCTGGGGCTGTACTGGTTCCAACCGTGGAAGCTGTGGCAGGACGAGACCGTGCAGGAGGCCCTGCCGGGTGCGGTGGCGACCCCCGCGCCGGACCGCGGGGAGCCCTCGGCGCCCTCCGCCGCGGCCACCCCCTCCGCCTCGCCCGCCCCGGCGACCCTCGCCTCCGGCGAGCTGATCAGCCACGAGCACGCCACCTCGGGCACGGCGAAGCTGGTACGGCTCGCGGACGGCTCCCATGTCGTCCGGCTGGAGAACCTCGACACCAGCAACGGCCCCGATCTGCACGTGTGGCTGACCGACGCGCCGGTCAAGGAGGGCAAGGCCGGCTGGCACGTCTTCGACGACGGCGAGTACGTCACCCTCGGCAAGCTCAAGGGCAACAAGGGCAGCCAGAACTACGCCGTGCCGGCGGGCGTCGATCCGTCCCGGTTCAGCAGCGTGAGCATCTGGTGCGACCGCTTCGACGTCTCCTTTGGCGCCGCCGAACTGACCCGCGCCTGACAGCGGCGGGCCACGGACCACGGGCCACGAGCGATGGCCGACGGGCACCGCCGACGGGGACCCGCCGGGCGCGCGGTGCCGCATCGCGTGCGTCGCCGACGGGGCCCGGCCGGGCGCCGGGTCGGTGCGTCGCCGGCCGGGGCGAGAGGCGTGGGCGGGAGGCGCCGGGGTGCGCGCGTTCCCTGCCGCAGGCGGGTGGCGCGGGCACCGCGTCACCCGTCGGGGCGCCGGGCCGCCGGCGTCGGGGCGTGCGCGCCGTCGGCGGCCGGTTGCGCGGGGCGTCGGCCGGGGTGCAGGGAAGAGCAGGTTGCCGGGTCCCGGCACCTCCGCCGGGGGCGGGGATGCCGTGGCGACGACTGACGGTGGGGGCGGCCCGCCCGCCATGCTGGGGCCATGGTCGCCTTCCGCCACACCGTGCTCGTCGACGCCGTGCCGCGCCGCTGGTGCGAGGACGCCGTCGGTGTGCTCCTCGACCTGGCGGAGACGGTCCGCACCGCCGACGGGCGGCTCCTGCTCCCCGACGGCAGCGTCGTGGCCGGGGCCGGGCTGGTCGAGGGCCGGCACCTGCGGCCCGGTGCCGTCTACGCCGCCGAGGACGACGCCGGCACGGTCCGCGTCCGGATCCGGGAGTGGAACCGGCGGCGCCTGCGGGCGGCGGTCGACGTGCGGGGACCGGACGGACACCTCGCCGTCGCGGGCGCGCTGCACGGCGCCGGCCGGCCCAGGCTGCTGGAGGTGCGCGGCCGTACGCGCGGCCCGGGGGAGCGGCCGGGACTCGGCGCGTTCCAGGGCTCGGCCCGCCTGAGCTGCGACGCCTGGTGGGACGCGGCGGACCGGGGACGCGCCGCCCGCACACCGCCGCTGCGGGTCCGGCTGGAGCACCGGCTGTTCCGGGCGGGCCTGCGGGCGGTCCCGCGCCCGGCCGGCTTCGGCCGGTGGGAGGTCACCGTCACCGTGACCCTGCGCGGCCGGCACCTGCTGCGCCCGGTGGCGGCTCTGGTGCTGCGGATGGCCAAGGGCCGGCTCCACCGGTCCCTGGCGCGGGAGCTGGACGGCACGGCCGAGCGGTGGAACACGGCCCTGCCCGGCCTGCTGCGCCACGACCGGGACGCGCTGCGGACGGCGATCCTCACCGAACTCGCCGCCCGGAAACGGGACCTGCCGTCCGGCACCCGCCCGCCCGGCGCGCCGGTGACGGGCGGGTGACCACCGGCCTCGGCGCTCACAGCTCCTGGGCCGGCCAGTCCAGCAGCCGTGCCCCGATCACCGCGGTCTGCAGCATGTAACGGTGCGCCGGATCGGCGGGGTTGGCCCCGGTGAGCTGGTGGATGCGCTCCAGACGGTAGGTCAGCGCCCGTACGCTCAGCGACAGCCGGCGGGCCGCCTCGGCCGCGACGCAGCCGGAGTCGAAATACACCGTCAGCGTCTCCAGCAGGGGCCTGGCGCCGCCGCGGGCGGCGGTGAGCGGGCCGAGGGTGTTCACGACGAGGTCGGCCATGGCCTGCCGGTCCCGGGTCAGCACCGGGTACACCAGCAGGTCGGCGGCGCGCAGCACCGGATCGTCCAGCTCCAGCCGCTCGGCCAGCTCCAGGGCGTTCAGGGCCTCCTCGTAGGAGTGCACGACACCGCCGGGGCCGGGCTGGGCGCGGCCGATGGCGACCAGGCCGCCGCCGGTGGCCGCGTGCGCCTGCTTGGCGAAGTGGGTGAGGACCTCGTCCTGATGGCCCGGCGCGATGCACAGCAGCCGCCCGTCCTTCGTGGTCAGCAGGATGCTGCGGTCGCCGAAGCGGGAGATGAGCGCGCGCTCCACCCGACGCGGTACCGCGTGCCCTTCGTCGTAGGCCTCGGGGCCTTGCGCCACGGCGACGGCGTGGGCGTGGGAGAGCCGCAGCCCGAAACGCTCGGCGCGCTCGGCGAGCCGGCCCAGATCGCTGCGGCCGAAGAGCAGGTCGTCGATGAACTCCCGCCGGGCTGCCTCCTCCTGACGGACCGCCAGCCGCTGGGCGCGCTCGTAGCCCTCCGCGAAGGCGTCGACCGCCTGCTGGACGGTGGCGAGCGCGTGGTCGGCCGGAGCGCCGCTGCCGGGCCAGGCCGTACGGGCGGCGGACAGGTGGGCGCTGACCAGGGCACGCAGCCCGTAGCCGGCCTCCGCGGCCTGTTCGCCCAGGATGCGCCGGGACTCGATCTCGTCCCGGGTCAGACGCCGGCCCGTGGCGGCCGACTCCGTCAGTATCCGGGCATAGCCGTCCAGATACTCCTCCGGAATATCCCGCTCCGTCATGTCCCCCCTCGAAATCCTGACGCACCACTGACGGTTCCGCAGCGGCTCACCGGCATCCGAACACTAGTGAACCTTGCCGGGTTCCGGCAATGCGGTGCCGGGTCCGGCCGGGCACCATGAGCGTACGGGGAGCACTACGGATGGTTCCGACGCCGCCCTCTGCCGGTCTCCGGCAGACGCGCGGCGCCGGAGTCCGGCCATGGCCGCGCGGCCGGTCCTGCCGCGCCGCCGTCTCACCACGGGCGGCCCCTGCCGTCCCGCGCACCCCGCGCTCCACCCACCGGATTCCGCCTGCCCGAGGACGTATGCCATGAATGTCGTCACCGTGGGCCTCGGCGTGCTCGCCGCCGCCGTCGTCCTGCTCGCCCTCTTCGTCGTCTCGCGGCTGTTCCGCAAGGTGGAGCAGGGCAAGGCGCTGATCGTCTCCAAGCTGCGCAAGGTCGACGTGACCTTCACCGGGCAGGTCGTGCTGCCGGTGCTGCACCGGGCCGAGGTGATGGACATCTCGGTGAAGACCATCGAGATCACCCGGGCCGGGCGCGAGGGCCTGATCTGCCGGGACAACATCCGCGCCGACATCCGGATCTCGTTCTTCGTGAAGGTCAACAAGACCGTGGAGGACGTCATCAGGGTCGCCCAGGCGGTGGGCACGGCCCGGGCCAGCGACCGGAACACCCTCCAGGAGCTGTTCCACGCGAAGTTCTCCGAGGCGCTGAAGACCGTCGGCAAGCAGATGGACTTCACCGACCTGTACACCAAGCGCGAGGAACTGCGGTACCGGATCATCGAGGTCATCGGCGTCGACCTGAACGGGTACCACCTGGAGGACGCGGCGATCGACTACCTGGAGCAGACGCCGCTGTCCCAGCTCGACCCGGCCAACGTGCTCGACGCCCAGGGCATCCGCAAGATCACCGAGCTGACGGCCGTGGAGCACGTGCGCACCAACGAGGCGCAGCGCACCGAGGAGAAGGAGATCACCCGGCAGAACGTCGACGCCCGCGAGGCGGTGCTGGAGCTGGAGCGCCGGCAGGCCGACGCGGAGATCCGGCAGAGGCGGGAGATCGAGACGGTGCGCGCCCGCGAGGAGGCCGAGACGGCCCGGGTGGTGGAGGAGGAGCGGCTGCGCGCCCAGTCGGCGTTCCTGGCCACCGAGGAGCAGCTCGGCGTGCAGCGCGAGAACCAGGCCCGGGAGATCGCCGTCGCCGAGAAGAACCGCGAGCGGGTCATCGCCGTCGAGAACGAGCGCATCGAGAAGGACCGGCTCCTGGAGGCCATCGCCCGGGAACGGGAGACGCAGCTGACCCGGATCGCCGCCGAGAAGGAGGTCGAGGCGGAGAAGCGGCAGATCGCCGAGGTCGTCCGCGAGCGGGTCGCCGTGGACCGCACGGTCGCCGAGCAGGAGGAGTCGATCAAGAAGCTGCGGGCCGTGGAGGAGGCCGAGCGGCAGCGGCAGGCCGTCGTCATCGCCGCCGAGGCCGAGGCGCAGGAACGGCTGGTGAAGGACATCAAGGCCGCCGAGGCCGCCGAGCAGGCCGCCGCCCACCGTGCCGCCGAGCGGCTCACGCTCGCCGAGGCGCAGATGAAGGCCGCCGACCTGGAGGCGAAGGCCAAGCAGCGGCTCGCCGAGGGCTTCCAGGCCGAAGCCGCCGCCGAGGGGCTGGCCGCCGTGCAGGTCCGCGACAAGGAGGCCGAGGTCATCGAGAAGGCCGGCCGTGCCGAGGCCGAGGCCACCGAGGCCCGGCTGCGCGCCGAGGCGGAGGGTGCCAGGGCCCGGGCGCTCGCGGAGGCGGCGGCCGTCGGCGAGAGGCTGAAGGCCGAGGCGGCGGGCCTGACGGAGAAGGCGGCGGCCATGGCCGCGCTGGACGAGGCCTCCCGCGGCCACGAGGAGTACCGGCTGCGGCTGGAGACCGAGAAGGACATCCGGCTGGCCGGGCTCGAGGTGCAGCGGCAGGTCGCCGAGGCGCAGGCCACGGTGCTGGCCACCGGGCTGGAGAACGCCGACATCGACATCGTCGGCGGTGAGTCGGTCTTCTTCGACCGGCTGCTGTCCTCGATCGCGCTCGGCAAGGGCGTCGACGGATTCGTCCAGCACTCCGAGACCGCCCGGACGCTGGCCGGCCCCTGGCTCGACGGCACGGCGGACTTCACCGCCGACCTCACCCGGGTCCTCGGCTCGGTCTCCACGGCCGACGTGCAGAACCTCACCGTCTCGGCCCTGCTGATGCGGCTGATGAACTCCGCGGGCTCCGACGCCGGGCAGCTGAAGCAACTGCTCGACAAGGCGGACGAACTGGGCCTCGCCGACCGCCCGCTCACCACCGCCATGGCCAACGGCACGGCCCGACACGCCTGAGAGGGACGCCATGACGACCGGCACCACCGGCCGGGACACCGGCACCGGCACCACCGGCCGGAGCACGGGCACCGGCACCACCGGCCGGAGCACGGGCACCGGCCCGACCGGCACGGGGCCCACCGGCCCGCGCACGGGCCCCGCTCCGTCGGGCCCGCACGCGGGCGCCGGGGGCCCGGCCCCGGCCGGCACCGGCACGGCCACCGGCCGGAACCCGGCCACCGCCCACCCGGCCTCGGCGCCCCCGGCCGACGGCAGCGGCACCCGTACGGGGACCTCGACCGCCGCCGGCGCCGGACCCACCGCCGATTCCACCCCCGCCACCCCCCACCTCGACACCGGCACCTACGGGGTCCTGCGGGATCGCCTCACCGCTCAGGCCGCCGAACTGGCGCGCCGTGCCGAGGAGCTGGACGCCCGCCGTACCGAGGAGTTCGGCGCGGTACGGCTGGAGCTGGCCGGCACCGAGGAGCTGCGCACCGAGCGGGCCTGCGTCCCCCGGGACGTCACCGCCGTCGGCGACGCGCTGCTCTTCGGGTACGGCACCGTGCCGGGACGCGGCGCCGACACCGGCGTCGGCGACGTCCTCGCCCTGCACGGCCGCGACCACGAGCGGCTGCCCGAGGACGCCGTGCCCGGACTGCTCGACGACCCCGCCCTGCGGCGGGAGTTCGCCGACCTGCACCGCTACTTCCGGCAGGCCCGCCTGGAGCGGCTGCGCCGCGTCCCCGGCAAGCTGCTGGCCGTCTTCCGCACCGGCGAGAAGGCCGCGGACATCCGCGTCCTGCGCTGGTCGGTGCCGGACACCGGGCCCGTGGCCTTCCTGGACGCGCGCGGCGAACGCGACCACGTCCGGCCGCCCGTCCACGACGTCGAGTGGACCCACGCCACCCGCGAGGACCACGTCCTCGGCCGCCACCCCCACGTGTCCGTCGGCGGGGAGGTGTTCGTCTCCACCGTCGGCGGCACCCTCACCGTCAAGACGGAGAACGACACCGAGACGCCGGACGGCATCCACACCGAGCCGGTCCAGGAGCCGCTGCAGTCCCTCGCCGACGCCGGCATCGCCCACGCCCGCGTCGGCCCGCTGATCCTGCTGCGGGTGCGCCCCTACAAGGAGGACACCGACCGCCACCTGGTCGTCAACACCCTCACCGGGACCGTCGTCCGCCTCGACGGCATCGGCCAGGGCTGCCGCCGCCTCCCGGACGACCAGGGCATCGTCTTCCCCGGCGGCTACTGCCTGGCCACCGGCGCCCGCAAGACGTTCGACGTCGACACCACCGGCATGGAGTTCGAGCGCGAGATCCGCTCCCCGAACGGCGAGGACGTGCTGTACGCGTTCCACGCGCCCGGCGCCGGACGCGGCCTGCTGCTGCCGTACAACATGATCCGCAGGACCGTCGCCACCCCGCTGACCTGCCGCGGCTGGGCCCTGTTCGACGACGGCACGCTCGTCCTGCTGCGCTCCGGCTCCGACGAGCCGCGGCGCGTCCACCCGGTGCAGGTCTGGCGCTCCCCGTACGTCTCCGACACCCACGCCGCCGCACGGCCCGCCGGCAGCGGCCCCCTCGCCCGGATCGGCAACGCCGACCTCGTGCGCGGCATCGCCGACTGCCTCTCCGTCGCCCGCGCCGTCACCGAGACCACGCCGACCGGTGAGGTGTACGCCGAACTGGCCGCCTCCTGCGTCCGGACAGCCGACGCCCACCACTGGCTGACCGACCCCGAACTGGGCGATCTGCACGAGCCGTTGGCGCGGGTGCGGGAGACGGCCGAACAGGTGCTGGCCGAGTTCGAGACCGTCCGGACGCTCACCCGCCGGGCCGCCGACGCCGTCGACGAGGCCGCCGAGTGCATCAACGCGGTGGTGCGGCGGCTGCGCGGCGAGGTGCCCCGCGGCGCCGCCGCCTGGGTCGGCGGACTGACCGAACTGCGCGGCGCCCAGGGACATCTGCTCACCCTCAAGGACCTGCGGTACGCCGACACCGACCGGATCGACGCACTGGCCGCCGGCGTCGAGGCCGACCTGGCCGACTTCGGCCGGCGGGCCGTCGGACACCTGGCCCGCGAGGACGCCTTCGCCGGCCACCACGCCGACGTCGAACGGCTCGTCGCCGACGCCGAGGCGGTCACCACCGCCGCCGGGGCCGCACCCGTCGCCGCCCGCCTGGACGAACTCACCGACGGGCTGCGCACGGTGACGGAGGTCGTCGCCGGACTCGACATCGCCGACGCCACGGTCCGCACCGCGATCCTGGAGCGGATCGCCGAGGTCCTCGCCGGCGCCAACCGCGCCCGCGCCACGCTCGACGCCCGCCGCCGCGACCTGGTGGAGCGCGAGGGACGGGCCGCGTTCGCCGCCGAGTTCGCGCTGCTGGGCCAGGCCGTCACCGGCGCGCTCGCCGCCGCCGACAGCCCCCGGGCCTGCGACGAGCAGCTGGCCGCCCTGCTGGTGCAGCTGGAGAACCTGGAGTCGCGGTTCGCCGGGTCCGACGGCTTCCTGCGCGCGCTCGCCGACAAGCGCGACGAGGTGCACGAGGCCCTCTCCGCCCGCAAGCAGGCCCTCACCGACGCCCGCGCCCGCCGCGCCGAACGCCTCGCCGACTCCGCCGCCCGCGTGCTGACGACCCTCACCCGGCGCGCCTCCTCCCTCCCCGACGCCGACGCCGTCGCCGCCTACTTCACCTCCGACCCCATGCCCGCCAAGGTCCGCCGGCTCGCCGGGGAACTGCGCGAACTCGGCGAGACGGGCCGCGCGGAGGAACTGGACGGCCGGCTCACCGCCGCCCGCCGGCAGGCCCTGCGCGCCCTGCGCGACCGCACCGACCTGTACAGCGACGACGGCCGCACCCTGCGCCTGGGCGCCCACCGCTTCGCCGTCAACACCCAGCCCCTCGACCTGACCCTCGTCCCGCACGGCGACGGCCTCGCCCTCGCGCTCACCGGCACCGACTACCGCTCCCCGGTCACCGACCCCGACCTGCTGGCCAGCCTGCCGTACGGGGACCGCCCGCTGCCCTCGGAGTCGCCCGAGGTCTACCGCGCCGAACACCTCGCCGCCCGGCTGCTGGACGAGCACGGTCCGGCCGCCCTCGCGGCCACCGGCGACCTCGCCGCCCTGGTCCGGCAGGCGGCCGAGACCGCCTACGACGAGGGCTACGAACGCGGCGTCCACGACCACGACGCCACCCTGATCCTCGCCGCGCTGCTGCGCCTGCACGAGGGCGCCGGACCGCTGCGCCACGAACCGGCCGCCCGCGCCGCCGCCCAGCTGTTCTGGGCCCACGACAGCACCGCCGAGGCCCGCGCGTCCTGGCGCCGGCGCGCGGTGTCGCTGGCCCGCGCCCGGGACGCCTTCGGCCCCTCCTCCGCCCTCACCGACCTGCGCCGCGAGCTGGCCGAGGCGATCGGCGGCGACGCCGACGAGGCGGACGCCGCCGCCGGCTACCTGCTCCAGGAGCTGACCGACGGCCCCGGCGGCTTCGTGCTCGCCGCCGGCACCCGCACGTTCCTCGACGCCTTCCGCCGCGACGTGGACGAAGCGGCGTACGACGACGACCTGGCCGCCATGCCCGGCCTCGACGCCCGCGGCCGGCTCGTCACGGCGTGGCTGTCGGCCTACGCGGGCGCCACCGGCACCGACCTCGCCCCCGGCGACCTGGCGGAGGCGGTCGCCGCCGAACTCTGCCCGGACCTGCCCCGGTACGTCTCCGGCGCGCCGCTCACCGAGACCGTGGAGGGCCTGCTCGGCAGCCACCCCCGGATCAGCGGCCGGTCCCTGACCGTCCGCGTCGACGAACTCCTCGCCCGCACCCGGCGGTTCCGCGCCCACGACGTGCCCGCCCACCGCGCCCACCAGCGCCGGCGCGCCGCCCTGGTCGCCGCCGAGCGGGACCGGCTGGGCCTCGACGGCCTCCGGCCGCGCGTGCTGTCCACGTTCGTGCGTGGCAGGCTCGTCGACGAGGTCTACCTGCCGCTCGTCGGCGACAGCCTCGCCAAGCAGCTCGGCACCACCGGTGAGGGCGGGCGGCCCGGACGGCCCGCCACCGGCGGCCTGCTGCTGCTCGTCTCCCCTCCGGGCTACGGCAAGACGACGCTCATGGAGTACGTCGCCGACCGGCTGGGCCTGATCCTGGTCAAGGTCGACGGCCCCGCCCTCGGCCACGCGGTCACCTCCCTCGACCCGGCCGAGGCGCCGAACGCCACGGCCCGCCGCGAGATAGAGAAGATCAACTTCGCTCTGGCGGCCGGCAACAACGTCCTGCTGTACCTCGACGACATCCAGCACACCTCGCCCGAGCTGCTCCAGCGGTTCATCCCGCTGTGCGACGCCACCCGGCGCATCGAGGGCGTGTGGGACGGCCGGCCCCGCAGCTACGACCTGCGGGGCAAGCGGTTCGCGGTGTGCATGGCCGGAAACCCCTACACCGAGTCCGGCGGCCGGTTCCAGGTCCCCGACATGCTCGCCAACCGGGCCGACGTGTGGAACCTCGGGGACGTGCTGACCGGCAAGGAGGACGCCTTCGCGGCGAGCTTCGTGGAGAACGCCCTCACCGCCAACCCGGTCCTGGCCCCGCTGGCCGGACGCGACCGCGCCGACCTCGACCTGCTGATCCGGCTCGCCGCCGGCGACCCCACGGCACGCGCCGACCGGCTGACCCACCCGTACCCGCCCGCCGAGCTGGACCGGATCACGGCCGTGCTGCGGCACCTGCTGACCGCCCGTGAGACGGTCCTCGCGGTGAACGCCGCCTACATCGCCTCGGCGGCACGGTCCGACGAGGCGCGCACCGAGCCGCCGTTCCGGCTCCAGGGCTCGTACCGCGACATGCACAAGATCGCCCAGCGGGTCCAGCCGGTGATGGACGACGCGGAACTCGCCGCGCTGATCGACGACCACTACCGGGCCGAGGCCCAGGCCCTCGCGACCGGCGCCGAGGCCGCCCTGCTGAAGCTGGCCGAGCTGCGCGGCACCCTCACCGCCGAACAGGCCGCCCGCTGGGCGGAGGTGAAGGCGGCGTACGTCCGCGGCCAAGCCCTCGGTGGCTCCGGCGACGACCCGCTCGTGCGGGCCGTCGCCGCGCTCGGACTGCTCGCCGACCGGGTCGCGGCCGTGGAGACGGCGATCCGCCGGGCCACCGATCCCCGGCACCGTCTGATGTCCGTCCCCGGTGGCCGTCACGCGCCGGGCCGGACACCGGGCCATGGGCCGCAATGAGGCGGGTCCCCGGCGCCGCCCGGCGCTCGGGGAGCCGCTGGACCCGCGACGGGCCAGGCGCCGCGACCGTGTCGCCACGGCCGCCCTGCTGGGCCTGCTCCTGCTGCCGCCGGCCCTGTGCACCGCCTCCGCGACCCGGCCGGCGGGCGTGGTGCTGGGCGTCGTGGCCGGCCCGGTCCTCGGCCTGGTGCTGTTCTCCGGCGGGCTCTGCGAGGAACTCCGGCCGGCCCGCCACTCGGCGACCGGCCTGACCGCGCGGACCCTCACCGGCACCCGCCGGGTCGATCCGCGCCGCCTGGTGGACGTCCGCCTGGTGACGGCCTTCTCGTACGGCGGGGCGGACCACACGCTCCTGGTCCGGGACGCCGACGGCGTACGGCTCGGGGTCACCTCGGCGGCCGGGCGGCGGGTCCTGCGGGCCGCGCTGGGGCCGTCACCGGACGGCGCGGCGCCCCGGGTGAGCGCAGCGGCCCGGGCCTTCCTCGGGGCCGGGCCGCGCGCCCGGCTCGCCGTGCACACCACCGTCGTCTTCCTGCTGGAGACCGTGGCGATCTGCCTGTACGTGGCGGCCCTGCTGGAGCTGGGCGGCGCCGTCTGACACACCCGCAGCCGACCTCCGGCCCGACTGCCCGGCGCACACGGGCGAGCGGCCCGTCCCCCACCAAGGCGCGGGTGGGGGACGGGCCGCTCGGGAGCCGGGCCGCTGGGACGGTCAGACGATGGTCTTCACCGACTCCCGGTCCTCCTCCCCGCCGCCGTCGCCGCCGGCCCTGCGGGTGCGGACGTACTCCAGGAAGGAGTTCAGCTCCCGCTTGACGACCGGGGCGAGCAGGTACAGGCCGATGATGTTGATGACGGCGAGCGAGAAGAGCACCGCGTCGGCCAGGTCGATCAGCGTCTGGAGCGTGAGCAGGGAGCCCGCGACCGCGAAGACGGTGTAGACGACCTTGTAGGTGATCTCGCTGGCCCGGCTGCGGCCGAAGAGGTACGTCCAGGCCTTCAGACCGTAGTAGCCCCAGGTCAGCACGGTGGAGATGGCGAACAGCAGCACCGCCACGGTGAGGATGTACGGGAACCAGGGCATGACCGTCTCGAAGGCGTCCGAGGTGATCGTCACGCCGCCGATGTCCTCGCCGGCGCGGGCCTCGCCCCAGCTCGCCGGGTTGGCGATGACGATGGTCAGCGCGGTCATGGTGCAGATGACGACCGTGTCGATGAACGGCTCCAGCAGGGCGACCAGGCCCTCGCTGGCGGGGTGCTTGGTCTTGACCGCGGAGTGGGCGATCGGGGCGGAGCCGAGACCGGCCTCGTTGGAGAAGGCCGCCCGCTTGAAGCCGATGATCAGGGCGCCGAGCACACCGCCCGCGACACCCTCGGGGTCGAACGCGCCGTCGACGATGGTGACCACGGCGTCCGGCACGGCGGTGACGTTGACCAGGATGACCACCAGGCAGGCCACGATGTAGATGCCGGCCATGGCCGGGACCAGCCGGCTGGTGACGTTGGCGATGGAGCGGATGCCGCCGAGCAGCACGATGCCGACGATCGCGGCGATCAGGATGCCGAAGAACAGGGCGCCCGCGGAGGAGCCCATCGCGCCGTCCTCACCGCCGGTGACGGAGACGAGTTGCGCGTAGGACTGGTTGACCTGGAAGAGGTTGCCGCCGAAGAGACCGAAGAACAGGATCATCGCGGAGGCGAGGACCGCGAGCACCTTGCCGAGGGTCTTGCCGTTCTTGCCGAAGCGGTCGGCCAGGCCCTTGGGGAGGTAGTGCATCGGGCCGCCGGAGACCGTGCCGTCGGGGTGTACCTCGCGGTACTTCACACCGAGGGTGACCTCGACGAACTTGGTGGCCATGCCCAGCAGGCCGCACAGGATCATCCAGAAGGTGGCGCCGGCGCCGCCGATGGAGACGGCGACGGCCACACCGGCGATGTTGCCGAGGCCGACGGTGCCGGAGACGGCGGCGGTCAGCGCCTGGAAGTGGTTGACCTCGCCGGAGGAGCCCTTCTCGTCGAACTTGCCGCGCACCACGTCGACGGCGAGCCGGAACTTGCGGAGCTGGACGAATCCGAACCAGCCGGTGAAGACAAGACCCGCGACCACGAGCCAACCGACGATGAGCGGAAATTCCGTACCCCCGACGGGTACGGCGTAGAAGACCTTTTCGCCGAGCCAGGTGGCTACGGGCTCGAAGAATCCGCTGACGGCTTCGTCGACGGACTTGGTGATGGAGTCGAGTGACACAGTGGCTACCTCGATGGCGCGGACCGGCGTGGGGAGTGACGCCGGCGTGATGTGCGGTCTTGGAGCGAACGCCCTTGTCCGATCGGTGACCCCGGGCGGTGCGGCCCCGGACTCGGAGCGTGATCACCCTGGTCATGCAGTCGACGTGTGTGCCGACGCTCCGCGGGTCGGCGAGGGGTGGTGCCACCTGCGGAGTTGCGCATGTCTACCACGCCCTTTGCGCATTTTTTAGTGATGCAAATCACATCACGGTCGGTGACCCCGGAAAATGGCAGCGGCCGAAACCAGACCGTTATCCGGGACACCGGGTCCGTTCACCGGACATCTATTTCTGTCCGCTCCGACCGGAATCCCCGCTCCCGCCGAGCGCGAGCAGAGCGGCCAGCTCCTCGGCGGTCCGCGGCCCCGCCGCCGGGTCGGCCAGTATCCCCCGCTCCCGCAGCAGACCGGCCACCGCGACACCCCACGGCAGCCGCAGCCCGGCCTCGCGCAGCAGCTCGGTCCGGGCCAGCGTGGCGGCGGCGGGCCCGGTGCGCACCCCCGACGGCGTCAGGACGGCGGCGTCCTCGCACCAGCGCAGCGCGAGGTCGACGTCGTGGGTGGCCATCACCACGGTGGTGCCGCCCGCACGGAGCCCGTCGAGGGTGGCCAGCAGCCGTTCCTGCCCGTCCGGATCGAGCCCGGCGGTCGGCTCGTCCAGGATCAGCACCCGGGGCCGCATCGCGACGGCACCGGCGATCGCCGCCCGCTTGCGCTGCCCGTACGACAGCAGATGCGTGGGCCGGTCGGCCAGCGTGACGATGTCCAGCGCGGCGAGCGCCTCCTCGACCCGGGCCCGCACCCGGTCCTCAGGCAGACCGAGGTTGAGCGGCCCGAACGACACGTCCTGGGCCACGGACGCGGCGAACAACTGGTCGTCCGGGTCCTGCACCACCAACTGCACCGTGCTGCGCAGCCGGGTCAGCCCCCCGCGGTCGTACGTCACCGGCTCGCCCGCCACCGTCAGCCGCCCGGCGTGCGGCCGCAGCCCGCCGCTGAGCAGCCGCATCAGCGTGGTCTTGCCGCTGCCGTTGCGCCCCAGCAGGGCCAGCGCCCGCCCCTCGGGCACGTCGAAGTCCACCGCCCGCAGCACGGCCGGCCCGTCCTCGTAGGCGAAGGTGGCGCCCCGCAGGGACACGACGGCGGACTCGCTCACGTCAGCGGCCTTTCCAGTACGAAGGTGAGGGCGGCCAGCGCCGCCAGCAGCGCCAGGCTCGCCGCCGTGAACGGCACCGAGACCCGGGCCTCCGGCACCAGCACGCGCAGCGTGCCGTCGTAGCCGCGGCCGGCGAGCCCGGCCTGGAGCCGCGCCGCCCGGTCGAAGGAGCGCACGAACGCCGTCGCGCCGAGCCCGGCCAGCGAACGCCAGGCGGCGGCCCGGGTGGTGTGCCCCAGCCGGGCCGCCTGCGCCTGCCGCACCCGCCGCACGGAGTCCAGCAGCAGGAAGCTCATCCGGTACGTCACCAGCGCCACGTCGACCACCGGCGCCGGCACCCCGGCCCGCACCAGCCGCGGCAGCAGGTCGGACATCGGCGTGGTGAACGCGAACAGCAGCACCCCGAGGGAGGCGGCCGAGGTGCGCAGCAGCAGGGCGCCGGCCCGCGCCGGGCCCCCGTCCGCGAGGGACACGAACGCGTCCGCGCCGCCGACCTGCACCAGCAGCGGCAGCGCCCCGGTCAGGCAGAACCCCAGCGGCACCCGCCAGGCCCGCCACAGCCGGCGCCCCGGCACGCCCGCCGGGCCGAGCAGCACCGCCAGCGCCGCGACCAGCACCAGCGCGGCACCCGGCCATGGCGGCAGGGAGATCGCCAGCACCGTCAGGCCCAGTCCCAGCACGGCCTTGTCGACCGGATGCCGGCGGCGCCAGCGGCTCGCGTGCGCCGCCGCGTCGATCGGCAGCACTCAGTCCCCCGCGGGATCGTCCCGCCGGGCCGACGCGCGGGCCCGCTCCTCGCCCTGCCGCCGCCCCCGGCGCAGCCCGAAGTAGTACGCCAGCACGCCGGCGCCGAGAGCGGCCTGCACGGCGAACAGCGCCGACTCGACCTCCCCGGAGGGCGGTTCGTACAGCGGCGAGAACCACGGCTCGTACTCCGGGTCCAGCTCGGTGATCGCCGTCTCCGCCTCGGCGTCGGCACCGGCGAACGGCTCCTCCTTGTGGTCGCCGAGCCCCAGCACCAGCGGCAGCACCGCGAGCGCGGCGACCGCGAGCAGCAGCAGGGCGTTGATCCTCGTGTCGCGCTTCACCGGGCCGCCGCCTCCTGCTCCGTCGTCGTCCTCGTCCCCGCCGGCAGCACGCCCAGCCGGGTCAGCTCGCCCTTGCTGGACCGCACCAGCAGCCGCATCACCAGGACCGTCAGGAGCCCCTCGCTGACCGCCAGCGGGATCTGCGTCACCGCGAAGATCGAGCCGAACTTGCCGAGCGCGCCCAGGAATCCGCTGCCCGGGTCCGGGAAGGCGAGCGCCAGCTGCACGGACGTCACGCAGTAGGTGGACAGGTCGGCGGTGAACGCGGCGCAGAACACGGCGGCCATCAGCGGCGCGGCGCAGCGGCGCAGCAGCCGGTAGACGCCGTACCCGGCCCACGGCCCGACGACCGCCATGGAGAAGACGTTGGCGCCGAGCGTGGTCAGCCCGCCGTGCGCCAGCAGCAGCGCCTGGAAGAGCAGCGTGATGGTGCCCAGCACGGCCATGACCGGCGGCCGGAACAGGACGGCGCCCAGCCCGGTGCCCGTCGGATGGGAGCAACTCCCGGTCACCGAGGGAAGTTTCAGGGCGGACAGCACGAACGTGAAGGCCCCGGAGGCGCCGAGGAGCAGCGTGCTCTCCGGGTGCTCCCTGACCTCGCGGGTGAGTGACCGTACTCCGTGGACGACGAACGGCGCGGACGCGACACCCCAGGCGATCGCGTGCGCCGGAGGCAGGAAGCCCTCGGCTATGTGCATGGCTCGGCAGACCCTCTCCAGCACCTCGTGGATGGTTGACGCGCCTCGGCCGGTCTCCTGGCTGACGGGTACCACCGCCCGAACTCCGCCTTCCCGGGTCGTGATGACCCAGTGGCTGCCCGCGAGGGCCGGAGCCGGACTTCCCGATCACAGTGGCGAGGGCCGCACCGGCTTTGCACCGGATTTCCCGTTCACCAAGGCGTGGTGACAGTAGTGCGCCCGCACCCGCGGTGACAAGGGCGTACGGGGCGCTCGGACCCGGGTCACACACTCCCTGTGCCGTCACTCGCGCCGGTCACGGTCCAGCCGTCGCACGGCCATGGCGCGCACCCGCTGGCTCAGGGCGGTCGCGGCGGCCGTGAGGAACACGAACGTGTACAGGATCTGCACGATCGTCACCACACGCGCCGCCTGTCCCCGCGGGGTGATGTCGCCGTAGCCGACGGTGGCGAGCGTGACGACGGTGAAGTAGAGCCCGTCCAGACGGGTGTGCAGCCCCGAGAACTCGCCGGGCTGCTTGGCCAGGCAGTAGTAGGCGGCGGCGAAGACGTGCACCGACAGCAGCATCAGCAGGGTGAGCGCCAGACCGGGACGGGTGTCGGGGCGGTCGGTGAGGACGTGGCGGACCTGGCGCAGCAGCAGTACGGCCACCAGCGTGAGGACGGCCCCGAACAGCACCCAGCTCACCTCGGCCCGCCGGGGGCCGAGATGATCGAGGGGGAGCAGGAAGTACGCGGCGACCACGACGGCCCCTACGACGCCCCGCACCACCCAGGGCCGCGCGGACCGCACGGCCCCGCGCGGACGGCGGCCGTGCCCCCTGTCCGGCCCCGCCGTCACGGCCCCGCCCCCGCCGCCCGCCCGGCACCGCCCGCGCCGTCCTCGCCGCCGGGTGCTTCCGGTGTCTCCTCGGGCCGCCCGCGGCGCACGAGTTGGGCGACGATGAAGGCCACGACCGACGCGGTCACGATCAGCGGCATCTGGTCGTCGGCGTCGCCGCCGATCAGCAGCACCGCAAGCACCGCGCTGGCCAGCGGCAGCCCCGTCACCGCGGCCGCCGCCGCGGCGATCCCGAGCGCGAGGGCCGGGGCCGTGCCGAACCCGGGCAGGCCGGAG
The DNA here is from genome assembly GCF_055571015.1 of Streptomyces sp. NPDC031049. NCBI lineage: Bacteria > Bacillati > Actinomycetota > Actinomycetes > Kitasatosporales > Streptomycetaceae > Streptomyces > Streptomyces sp. NPDC031049. The sequence goes on along the minus strand of NZ_JBVIGC010000006.1, from coordinate 355,222 downwards.
CAGGCCATGGCCGTCGCGGTGCCCAGCAGCACCGCCGGGAAGATCGGACCGCCGCGCAGACTGCCCAGGGCGATCCCCCAGGCCAGCCCCTTGCAGGCGACGAGCGCGAGCAGCGCCCCCACCGGCCAGGCGTGCGGCTGCGCGGCCAGTTCACCCAGCGTGGCCTGGCCGGACAGGGCCGCCTCGGCGGGGGAGCGGCCCGTGATCAGCGCGTACGCCGCGACACACCCGCCCACGGCCGTGGCGCAGGCGACGGTCCGGGCCGCGGTCCGCCCGCGCCGGGTCCAGCCGGCCGTGGAGCGGCCCAGCTCCCGGCCGAGGGCGACCAGCACGGCGATCAGCGCCGCCACCGGCACGCCCCACAGGAAGTCGCCCGCGTCCGGGTCGACCGGCGGCGGGACGTCGTGCAGCCGGAGCGCGCCGATCCGCAGGCCGGTCCAGTCCCCGAACCCGGTGAACACCAGGGCGCCGGCCGCGCTGGCGAGCAGGCAGGGCAGCAACAGCGCCACCAGCCGGGCGCCGCCGAGCCCGGCCCCCTCGATGAGCAGCACCGCCGCCACGACCGGACCGCCCAGGATCGTCGAGATCGCGGCGGTGGAGCCGGCCGTCGCCACCACCGCCCGCGCCCTGGGGTCCACGGCCGCCGGCCGCCGCACCGCCAGCAGCGCGAGCCCGCTGCCCACCGCCATCAGCGGCGCCTCCGGGCCCAGCACCACACCCAGCGGCAGCGTCGCCAGCGCCGCCAGCACGGTGCCCGGCAGCGCCTTGGGCCCGACGGGCGCGCCGCCGAGACCGTCCACCGGCAGATGGCCCCCGGCGCCCGGCAGCCGGGTCACGATCGGCGCGAGGACCAGCCCGGCGAGGACCAGCGCGGGCAGCGGCCACCACCACGGCGGGGCGGCGAAACCGGCCGCGTGCGGAAGCGAGGTCCACACCCAGTGCTGGAGCTGGTGCTGGAGCCCGACGAAGAAGAAGCAGGCGAGCGCGATGGGCACGCCGAGCAGCACGCACAGCAGCAACAGCCGCAGATAGCCCCGGCTGAGCACCGTGTCCCGCAGCGACTGCTCGGCCCGGGGCACGGCCGCGTTCGCCGGTGTCGTCATGGGCTCCTCCGGCGAGTCGCATGGGGCACGTGGGCCGGCCGACGAGGCAGGTGCGCCCAGTCAACGCGAGGCCGGTCCCGGCCGCACGTTCTGCACCCCGAACGGTTTCACCCGTTCGCAGCACCCCGGATGGCCGTCCGGGGCCGCCCCCCGCAGGCTCGGAGCACGCGCGAGAAAGGACGCCGCTCATGGCTCAGCACGCCGCACCGTCCCCCGGTACGCCGTCCCCCGGCGCCACCGGCCGCTCCACCCGGCAGAGCGGGTGGGTGACCGGAGGTGTCGTCTTCGCCGGTGTCCTGCTCCTGTGCAACGGCGCCTTCGCCGTTCTCCAGGGCATCGCGGCCATCGCCGAGGACGACGTCTACGCCCGCATCGGCACGTACGTGTACGAGATGAACCTCACCGGCTGGGGCGTCATCCACGTCGTCCTGGGCGCCCTGCTGCTGGCGACCGGCTACGGCCTGCTCAAGGACATGGCCTGGGCGCGCTTCGCGGGCATCCTGCTGGCCGCGCTCAGCCTGGTGGCCCAGTTCCTGTTCCTGCCGTACGCGCCCGTCTGGTCCGTGATCACCATGGCGATCGACGTCTTCGTGATCTGGGCGCTGGCCCGCCGCCAGGACGAGGCCGAACGCGCCTGACCCCGACCCGTACGCCGTACGCCGCGCACCGGCCGGCCGCCCGCCCCCGCCCGGCTCGAGCCGTCGCGGACCGTGTCGCTGTTGGGCCGAACGGGTGACATGACGTAAGAATTGGCTGGTGCGAGGCAACAGAGGCGAGTCGGAGCGGGGGAGCCGGTGAACAGCCACGACGTCACCGATGAACAGTGGGAAGGACTCGCCCAGGTCGTTCCGTTGCGCGGGCGCGACGCGTGGCCGTCCTCGGTCGGCCACCGGGCGATGCCGGAGGCGGAGACGGAGGCGCGCCGCCGCTTCGTGGTCCTGCGCGTCAACGTCTTCGCGGACGCCCGCGAGGTCGCCGAGACCCTGATGGCCGGCATCCCGGTCCTGCTCGACCTGACCGGCGCGGAGGCGGAGGTCGCCAAGCGCGTCCTCGACTTCAGCACCGGAGTCGTCTTCGGTCTGGCGAGCGGCATGCACCGGGTGGACCGCAACGTGTTCCTGCTGGCCCCCGCGGGCACCGAGGTGACGGGACTGATGGAGGGCGCGGGCCTGCCCGGGGCGTGACCGGGGTCCGGCCGGGCCGTTCAGGGCGGATCGGGTGTCGGCCGGGGCCGTCCGGGGAGGACCGGGTGTCTGCCGGGTCAGGTCGGGTGCGTCCGGCGCGTGACGGGGCGTCCGGTGGGGTCAGGTCGGGTGCGTCCGGCGCGGACGGGGCGTCCTGCGGAGTCACGCCGGCGGCGTCCGGCGGGGCCCGGCCGGCGGCGTCCGGCAGGTCCCGGCCGGTGGCCGTCTGCCGGGCGGCACCGCTGCCGCCGCCCCGGTGCCGACGCCCTCCCGTGTGACCGGTGCCGTGTCCCGCGGGCGGCCGGTCGCCCGTTCGTGGGAAGGGCCCCGGGGCGGAACGGTTCGCCCGTCGGACGGAGGCCTACGGTCCGGACATGACCGTGCCTTCCGCGTCGTCCCCCTCGGACACCGGCCCCTCCTCGCCGCCGGAGCCGCTCGCCGGCGGAGCGCGGCATCCGGAGCGGCCCCGCGTCACCGAACTGCGGCTCTCCGCGTTCGCCACGCACCGCCGGGTCGCGATGCGGCTCGGACCGCTCACCCTGCTCGCCGGCCGCTCGGGCTGTGGCAAGTCCAGCGCCCTGCGGGCGTACGAGGCGCTGGCCCGGCTCGGCGGCGGCGCCACGCTCCCCGCCGCCTTCCCCGACCCGGGAGCCTGCGTGCCCGACCGGGCCCGGCCCGACGCCCAGCAGCGCCGCGGCTTCCGCATCGGCTGCACCGCGGACGGCCCCGAGGGACCGGTGCGGCTCGACCTCGCCGTACAGGCCGAACCGGAACTGCGCATCGCGGGCGAGCGGTTGACCGCCGACGGGGTGGTCCTCCTGGAGACCGCCCTGCGCGACCCCGGGCGGCGCACCGTGCAGGCCGCCTGGCATACGGCCGGACCGGCCCCGGTCACGCGCGCCCCGCTGCCGGACGACCGGCTCGGCACCGCGCTGCTGCCGCTGCGCGTGGCCGGCAAGACCGACGGGCAGCGCCGGGTGCTGGCCGCCGCCGAGCAGATGGTCGTCGCCCTGCGCTCGGTGTTCGCCTGCGATCCGCGGCCCGACCGGATGCGCGAGCCGGTGCCGACCGGCTCGGGGCGGCTGCTGCCCGGCTGCGACAACCTGGCCGACGTGCTGTGGCGCACCCGCACCGAGTGCGGGCGGCGGCACGCCCTGTTCGTCGAGGCGGTGCGCGCCGGCTGCGCGGGGCACGTCGCCGACGTGCTGGCCGAGTCCGTCACCGGGGGAGTGGTCCGCGCCCTGCTCGACCGGGGCGACGGCCGCCGCACCGGCCTGGCCCGGCTGGGCTACGGAGAGCTGCGCTACCTCGCCCTGGCCCTGGTGCTGCTCACCGGACCCGGGGTGCTGGAGGTCGACCCGGCCGGCGAGGTGCCGGACGCCCTCCAGACGCTGACCGTCCTGGCCGACGGACTCGACCGGGGACTCGATCCCGGTCAGCGCCAGGCGCTGCTCGGGCTGGCGGCCCGGATGTGCGACCGGGGGCATCTGCGGCTCGTCGGCACGGTCAGCGACCCGGCCTGGGCGGCGGGGACGGACGGGGTGACGGTGGTACACCTGGAGCCGTGACCGATCATCCACGCGACCTGGCGGCCCTCCAGCGCCGGCTCGCCGAGTTCGCCGCCGCGCGGAACTGGCAGCCGTACCACACGCCCAAGAACCTCGTCACCGCGCTCAGCGTGGAGGCCTCCGAACTCGTCGAGATCTTCCAGTGGTTGACGCCGGAGGAGTCGGCGCGCGTGATGGACGACCCCGGCAGCGCGCACCGGGTCCGCGACGAGGTGGCCGACGTCCTGGCCTATCTGCTCCAGCTGTGCGAGGTGCTCGGCGTCGATCCGCTGGCCGCGCTGGAGGCGAAGATCGACCGCAACGAGCGGAGGTTCCCGGCTCCCAACTCCCCTCGTGGTGACGCTCAGTGACGGACGTCTGTGACGAAACCGATTTGTTGTCCACAGATTTCCGCCTTCCTCTGGCTTTTCGACCCGCTTGCCTTCACTCTGGGTAGTGGACAAGGGAGTTCGGGCGGACGCGCGTGACCGCGCGTCGGACAGACGGGGGCAGCGCATGGACGCTGTGCGGCTCATCGTGACGAGCAGGCGTGCCCTGACCGCCGGAGGCGACGTACCGGAGATTCTCGCGGAGGTGTGGCAGGCGCAGGCCCTCGCGCAGGCGATCGGCAGCCGCCTGGCGGTCTCCGGCCCACCGGAACTGCGCGGCGAGGCACTGGGACTGACGGAGCTGGCGGGCCGCGGCTGCGGCGTGCTGCACACCCCGGACCTCGCCCCGGGTGAGCTGCGCGCCGCCCAGCTGACCGAGTTGGGCGACGCCCGCCAGGCTCTGATGCGCCTCGGTGCCCTGCTCGGCGAGATAGGCATCGCCCTGGTCGGCATCGCCAGCGCCGCGGAGGACGAGGGCGTGTACTGGCAGTGCATGGAAGCGATCGACGCGGCGGACGAGTGCCGGGACCGCGTTCTGGAGATGCTCCGCAAACTGGCTGACCGGGAGGCGGAGTTACCGGACGGAGCGACCGGCCAGGGCCTCGCCGCACACCAGGTCCCGGACGTCTTCGGACCCCAGGCGCGGTCGGGGCCTTAGGGAGCTTTGCGACGGTTCTCCGCGGTGCTGCGACGCGGTGTCCGAGGCTACGAGACCCGGCCCGGTGACCGTCTCCCCCGGCGGCGGGCCAGCCAGATCATCGTGGCGATCCTGCCCCCCCGCACGGACCGCCCCGACGGGGGTGAACACCAGCCGGTACAAGGGAGCGGCCGACCGGTACGCCCATGTGTCCCCCGCGAAGACCGTCGTCATCAGTTTCTGCGCGTGGCCGGCGATCCACACCCCGATCCACGTGACCGCCGCAGCGATCAGGACCGCTGGCGCACCGGGTGAACCACGCGGGAGCCGGGTAAGGGACACCCGAGCCGGAGAGGGGAAGTCCATGGTGCTGGGACCGCAGGGCGTGTCCGGGGGGCCGCTGAAGTACTTCCGGGAGAACCCACCGAGCCGCCGGACAGAACTGTTCCTGTTCGGCGGGATCCTGCTCTTCGGCGTGGGATTCATGCTCTTCGGGATCCTCGTGCTGGCCCCGTAGGCGCCGCCCGGTCAGTCCGTGGGGCGCTCCTCGCTCTGCCCGTCGCGCGGCCCCCCGGCCGACTGAAGCTCCGCGTCCAGAGCCGACAGGTCCGCGTTCAGGGCCGCCATCAGCTCCTCCATCTGCTGGAGCAACCCCTTCGGCCGCCCGTCGGTGGCGGCCATGCCCTGGTGCGGCACGGTCTCTTCGGACAAGTCGGCCTCCTCGGCCCCGGCCCCCGTGGAGGCCGGCACGGTGACACCCCGGCGGTCGAGGGCCGGTGCGGGCGCCGGGCGGTCCGGCTCCGCCGACCCAACGATCACAGCCGCGACCCGGTCACTGCCGCAACCGCCACGCCCGGCGCCGGGTTGACCGGATTCACCCGACCGTGGAGCACACGGCGCGCCGACCTGCCGGGGCGACGGCCGGCGATCACCCACGGCGTCTCAGCGTGCAGGATGGAGTCATGGATCTGCGCATCTTCACCGAGCCCCAGCAGGGGGCCACCTACGACACGTTGCTCACCGTCGCCAAGGCCACCGAGGACCTCGGGTTCGACGCCTTCTTCCGCTCGGACCATTATCTCCGCATGGGTTCCGTGGACGGCCTCCCCGGCCCGACCGACGCCTGGATCACCCTCGCCGGCCTCGCCCGCGAGACCAAGCGCATCCGCCTCGGCACCCTGATGACCGCCGGCACCTTCCGCCTCCCCGGCGTCCTCGCCATCCAGGTCGCCCAGGTCGACCAGATGTCCGGCGGACGGGTCGAACTCGGCCTCGGCGCCGGCTGGTTCGAGGAGGAGCACAAGGCGTACGGCATCCCCTTCCCGAAGGAGAAGTTCGCCCGCCTCGAAGAGCAACTGGCGATCATCACCGGCCTGTGGGCGACCGAGACCGGCCAGACCTTCGACTTCCACGGCACCTACTACGACCTCACCGACTCGCCCGCGCTGCCCAAGCCCGCCCAGCCCAAGATCCCCGTCCTCATCGGCGGCCACGGCGTCACCCGCACCCCGCGCCTCGCCGCCCGGTACGCCGACGAGTTCAACATCCCGTTCGCCTCGATCGAGGACACCCGGCGCCAGTTCGGCCGGGTGCGGACCGCCGCCCAGGAGGCCGGCCGCGCACCCGACGCCCTCACCTACTCCAACGCCCTCGTCGTCTGCGTCGGCAAGGACGACCAGGAGGTCGCCCGCCGCGCCGGCGCCATCGGCCGCGAGGTCGAGGAGCTGAAGGCCAACGGCCTCGCCGGTTCCCCGGCCGAGGTCGTCGACAAGATCGGCCGCTACGCCGAGGCCGGCTCGCAGCGCATCTACCTCCAGGTGCTCGACCTGAACGACCTGGAGCACCTGGAACTGATCTCCTCCCAGGTCCAGTCGCAGCTGTCGTAGCGGCCCCGGCGGCGCGAATAACCGCAGGCGCCGCCCGGCGAACTCGTGCGATCGTGTGATCGTCGTCCTGCCGAGCCCCCAGGATCACCACCTCCTGGGGGCTCGCGCACGTACGGCTTCCACACCACGACCGACCGGCCGGAAAGGCCCCGAAGCCATGTTCCTGACGCTCACCACCACCGGCACGCCCGAACGCCCCGCCACCGACCTCGGCTTCCTGCTGCACAAGCATCCCGACAAGGCGCAGGCGTTCTCCACCTCCTCCGGCACCGCCCACGTGCTCTACCCGGAGGCGGAGCCCCAGCGCTGCACGGCGGCGCTGCTGCTGGAGGTCGACACGGTGAGCCTGGTCAGGCGCGGCAGGGGCAAGGGCCGCGGCGGCGCCCCCGACGCCGCGCTCGCCCAGTACGTCAACGACCGCCCGTACGCCGCCTCCTCGCTGCTCGCCGTCGCGCTGAGCCGCGTCTTCTCCAGTGCGATGCGCGGCGTGTGCACGGCACGGCCCGGCCTCGCGGACGAGGCCCGGCCGCTGCGCGTCGAGGTGCCCGCGCTGCCCGCCCGCGGCGGCCCCGAGCTCGTACGCCGGCTCTTCGCGCCGCTCGGCTGGACCGTCACCGCCGAACCGGTCCCGCTGGACACCGAGTTTCCCGAGTGGGGCGACTCCCGCTACGTCCGGCTGGTGCTGGAGTCCGCGGCGCTGACCGTCGCCGAGGCGCTGCGCCACCTGTACGTCCTGCTTCCGGTACTCGACGACGCCAAGCACTACTGGGTCTCCGCGGACGAGGTCGACAAGCTGCTGCGGGCCGGCGAGGGATGGCTGCCCGGCCACCCCGAGCACCGGCTGATCACCAGCCGTTATCTGTCCCGCCGCTGGTCGCTGGCGCGCGAGGCGATGGACCGGCTGGAGCTGCTGCGCCTGGCCGAGTCCGACGACAGCGAGGTCGAGGAGATCGACAACGCCGTCGAGACGGAGACGGAGGCGGAGGCGGCGGCGGAAGCGGAAGCAGAGACGGCGACCGGAGCGGCGACAGGGGCGGAGACAGGGGCCGAAACCCGGGCGGAGACAGAGACGGAGACGAATCCGGACCCCGGGGCGGAGCAGAGGCCCGTCCCGCTGGCCGTGCAGCGCCGCGAGGCGATCCTGACCGTGCTCCGCGAGCGCGCCGCCGCCCGGGTCCTCGACCTCGGCTGCGGGGAAGGGCACCTGGTCCGGGAGCTGCTCAAGGAGCCGCGGTTCACCGAGATCCTCGGCGTCGACGTGTCCGTGCGGGCGCTCACCGTCGCCGCCCGGCGGCTCAAGCTGGACCGCATGGGCGAGCGGCAGGCCGCGCGGGTCCGGCTCGTCCAGGGCTCCCTCGTCTACACCGACCGCCGGCTCAAGGGATACGACGCCGCCGTGCTCAGCGAGGTGATCGAGCACCTCGACCTGCCCCGGCTGCCCGCCCTCGAGTACGCGGTCTTCGGCGCCGCGCGCCCCCGCACCGTCGTCGTCACCACACCCAACGTCGAGTACAACGTGCGCTGGGAGACCCTTCCGGCCGGGCACGTCCGGCACCGCGACCACCGCTTCGAGTGGACGCGCGAGCAGTTCCGCGCCTGGGCGCGGGAGGTGGCCGAACGGCACGGCTACCGCGTGGAGTTCCACCCCGTCGGCCCCGAGGACCCCGAGGTCGGGCCGCCGACGCACATGGCCGTGTTCGACAGCGAGACCGCTACCGAGACCCCGAAGGAGGCGAAGGCGGCATGACCGGCACCACGACCACCGAAGGACGGGTGCTGCCCGTCACCGACCTCTCCCTGGTCGTCCTGATCGGAGCCTCCGGCTCCGGCAAGTCCACTTTCGCCCGGCGGCACTTCGAGCCGACCGAGGTCATCTCCTCCGACTTCTGCCGCGGACTGGTCAGCGACGACGAGAACGACCAGAGCGCGACGCGGGACGCCTTCGACGTGCTGCACTACATCGCCGGAAAGCGGCTCGCCGCCGGCCGCCGCACCGTCGTGGACGCCACCAGCGTGCAGCCCGACGCCCGCCGGCAGCTGATCGAGCTGGCCCGCGCGCACGACGTGCTGCCGATCGCCATCGTGCTCGACGTGCCCGAGGAGGTGTGCGCCGAGCGCAACGCGGCCCGCGCCGACCGGGCCGACCTGCCCCGCCGGGTGATCCGCCGGCACGTCCGCGAACTGCGGCGCTCCCTGCGCCACCTGGAGCGCGAGGGCTTCCGCAAGGTGCACGTCCTGCGCGGCGCGGAGGAGATCGAGCGGGCCGGAGTCGTCACCGAGAAGCGGTTCAACGACCTGACCCACCTCACCGGGCCGTTCGACATCATCGGCGACGTCCACGGCTGCGCCGCGGAGTTGGAGACCCTGCTCGGCAAGCTCGGTTACCTCGACGGCGTGCACCCCGAGGGCCGTACCGCCGTCTTCGTCGGCGACCTCGTCGACCGCGGCCCGGACAGCCCCGGCGTGCTGCGCCGCGTGATGGCGATGGTCAGGTCGGGCAACGCCCTGTGCGTGCCCGGCAACCACGAGAACAAGTACGGCCGCCACCTCAAGGGGCGCACGGTGCAGCTCACGCACGGACTCGCCGAGACCGTGGAGCAGATGGCGGGCGAGAGCGAGGAGTTCCGCGCCGAGGTGCGGGAGTTCATCGACGGCCTCGTCAGCCACTACGTCCTCGACGGCGGCCGGCTCGTGGTCTGCCACGCCGGACTGCCGGAGAAGTACCACGGCCGCACCTCCGGCCGGGTGCGCAGCCACGCCCTGTACGGCGACACCACCGGCGAGACCGACGAGTTCGGGCTGCCGGTGCGCTACCCGTGGGCGGAGGACTACCGGGGCCGGGCGGCCGTCGTCTACGGCCACACCCCGGTGCCGGAGGCGACCTGGCTGAACAACACCATCTGCCTGGACACCGGCGCCGTCTTCGGCGGCAGACTGACCGCGCTGCGCTGGCCGGAGCGGGAGATCGTCGACGTACCCGCCGAGCGGGTGTGGTACGAGCCGGTCAAGCCGCTGCGCACCGAGGCGCCCGGCGGGCACGACGGACGGCCGCTGGACCTGGCGGACGTGCACGGGCGGCGTGCGGTGGAGACCCGGCACGCGGGCCGGGTCACCGTCCGCGAGGACAACGCGGCGGCGGCGCTCGAGGTCATGAGCCGCTTCGCGGCCGACCCGCGGCTGCTGCCGTACCTGCCGCCGACCATGGCCCCGACCGCCACCTCCCGGGTGGACGGCTACCTGGAGCACCCCGAGGAGGCGTTCGCGCAGTACGCCGCCGACGGGGTGGCGCGGGTGGTGTGCGAGGAGAAGCACATGGGCTCGCGGGCGGTGGCCCTGGTGTGCCGGGACGCGGAGACGGCCCGCGCCCGCTTCGGGGCCGGTGGCGGCTCCGGCTCGAGCGAAGCCGGGAGCGGGGGAGGCCCGACCGGCTCCCTCTACACCCGTACCGGCCGCCCGTTCTTCGACGACGCCTCCGTCACCGAGGAGGTCCTCGGCCGGCTGCGCGCGGCGATCGGCGCCGCCGGGCTGTGGGAGGAACTCGCCACCGACTGGATGCTGCTCGACTGCGAGCTGATGCCCTGGTCGCTGAAGGCCTCCGGTCTGCTGCGCTCGCAGTACGCCGCCGTGGGCGCCGCCGCCGGCGCGGTGTTCCCCGGCGCGCTGGCCGCCCTGGAGGGCGTGGCGGCCCGCGGGGTCGACGTCACGGAGCTGCTCGCACGGCAGCGGGACCGGGCCGCCGACGCCGCGGCGTTCACCGACGCCTACCGGCGCTACTGCTGGACGACGGACGGCCTGGACGGTGTCCGCCTGGCGCCGTTCCAGATCCTCGCCGTCCAGGGCCGCAGCCTCGCCGCCCTGCCGCACGACGAGCAACTCGGCCTCATCGACCGGCTGGTCGAGCACGACGGCACCGGCCTGCTGCACACCACCCGCCGGCTCTACGTCGACACCGGCGACCCCGAGTCGGTGCGGGCGGGCGTCGACTGGTGGCTGGAGATGACCGGCCGCGGCGGCGAGGGCATGGTCGTCAAGCCGGTCGGGGCGCTGGTCCGCACCGAGGAGGGACGGCTGGTGCAGCCCGGCATCAAGTGCCGGGGCCGCGAGTACCTGCGGATCGTCTACGGTCCCGAGTACACGCGCCCGGACAACCTCGCCCGGCTCAGGCAGCGGTTCCTGAACCACAAGCGGTCCCTGGCACTGCGCGAGTACGCCCTCGGCCTGGAGGCCCTGGACCGGCTGGCGGACGGCGAGCCGCTGTGGCGGGTGCACGAGGCGGTCTTCGGCGTCCTGGCCCTGGAGTCGGAACCGGTCGACCCACGCCTGTGACCACGGCCCCCACCGGCTCCGGTCACCTCCCCCCGGTGACCGGAGCCGGTGCTGTTTCCTGCGGGGCGGGGGTGTCGGTCCCGGGGGCGGCCGGGCGGCGGGTCAGGAACAGGAGCGGCTGGGTGAGGAGGGTCGTGGCGAGGGCCATCAGCACCAGGACCGAGTACAGCGGACCGCCCAGCAGCCCCGCCTGGCGGCCCGCGTCCAGGGCGATCAGCTCGGTCAGGCCCCGGGCGCTGAGCAGCACGCCGACGGTTCGCGCGTCATGCCGGTCCAGCCCGCAGAGCCGGGCCGCGACCGCACCGCTGCCGACCTTCGTGGTGACCGCCAGCACGGTCACCGCCAGGAGCGCCAGCCAGCCGGCGCCGTCCAGTCCGGCCAGGGTCACCGACTGGCCGGAGACCACGAAGAAGAACGGCAGCAGCAGCGAGCCGACCTCGTGCAGCGGACGCAGCAGGTCCGCGTCGAGCGTGCCGTCCTCCTCGCGCGGCACCACCACCCCGGCCAGCAGCGCCCCGAAGATCACATGCAGCCCGAGCGCGTGCGTCACCCACGCCGAGCCGAGCGCGAAACCGAGCAGCAGCGCCAGCCGCAGCGAGGGCTCCAGCCGCGTCCGCCACAGCAGCCGGCGCAGCACCGGCCGGGCCGCGCACACCATGACCGCCACGAAGCCGGCGGCGAGCCCCACGCGCCACGGCACGCCGAGCCCCGCCGCCCCGCCGCCGTCCAGCAACGCCCCGGCCAGCACCGTCCAGCCGAGCACGTCCAGCAGCCCGGCCGCCGACACCGCCACCACTCCCGGCACCGAGCGGGACAGCCCGTTCTCCCGCACGATGGCCGTCAGCACGGGCACCGCCGTCATCGACAGGGCGACCCCGGCGAAGACCACGGTGGCCGGGGACAGGTCCCGCGGCAGGCCGAGGTCGTGCAGCGGCTCCCGGAACAGCACGGCGCAGCCGCTGCCCACGGCCATCGGCACCGCGAACGCGGCCAGGGCCACCGTCACCGACGTACGCGCCCGGTCGCCCAGGACCTTCAGATCCAGCTCGTAGCCCACCGCGAACAGGAACACCACCAGCGCGACCTGCGCGAAACCGGTGAGCACCGGCCCCACGGCCGCCGGGAAGAGCACCGCGTACGCCTGTGGGGCGGCGGTGCCGAGCAACGCGGGGCCCAGCGCGATGCCCGCGGCCAGCTGGCCGACGATGCGCGGCTGCCGCAGCCGCGCGGCCAGCCGGCCGCTCGCGTGCGCCGCCACCAGGACCACCGCGGAGGCGCCCACCACGTGCAGCACCAGTGCGTCACCGCTCACGTCTCCCCCTGTCCCCGGCCGTCCACGGGCCGTCCCCGGGCCGGCCACCCGGCCGGCGGCCCGGCCCACGACCCGTCTTACGGAGCGGGCGCCACCGCGCCGGGCGTCGCACGGGGGCACACGGAGGGCGCATGGCGGGCACGGGTCCGCGCAAGCAGGGGGTGAACAGGCGCCCGAATGGTCAGGATGGAGCCATGGGATTCCACGTCGACTCCGAGGCCGGGCGGCTCAGCCGCGTCATCCTGCACCGGCCGGATCTCGAGCTCAAAAGGCTCACCCCCAGCAACAAGGACGCGCTGCTCTTCGACGACGTGCTGTGGGTGCGCCGGGCGCGCGCCGAGCACGACGGGTTCGCCGACGTGCTGCGCGACCGCGGCGTCGCCGTCCACCTCTTCGGCGACCTGCTCACCGAGACCCTCGACATCCCGGCCGCCCGGGAACTGGTCCTGGACCGGGTCTTCGACGAGAAGGAGTACGGCGTCCTGGCCACGGACCACCTCCGCGGCGCCTTCGAGACGCTGCCCGCCGCCGAACTGGCCGAGGCGCTGGTCGGCGGCATGACCAAGCGCGAGTTCCTCGACGCGCACCCCGAGCCCGTCTCGGTGCGCTTCCACGTCATGGAGCTGGACGACTTCCTGCTCCGCCCGCTGCCCAACCACCTCTTCACCCGGGACACCTCCGCCTGGATCTACGACGGCGTCTCCATCAACGCGATGCGCTGGCCCGCCCGGCAGCGGGAGACGGTGCACTTCGAGGCGATCTACCGCCACCACCCGCTCTTTCGCGGGGCGGACTTCCACGTCTGGTCCGAGGGCCAGTCCGACTACCCCTCGACCATCGAGGGCGGGGACGTGCTCGTCATCGGCAACGGCGCGGTCCTCATCGGCATGAGCGAGCGCACCACCCCGCAGGCCGTGGAGATGCTCGCCCACAAGCTGTTCGCCGCCGGCTCGGCCCGCACCATCGTCGCCCTCGACATGCCGAAGCGGCGGGCGTTCATGCACCTCGACACCGTGATGACGATGGTCGACGGCGACACCTTCACCCAGTACGCGGGCCTCGGCATGCTCCGCTCGTACACCATCGAGCCCGGCACCGGTGACAAGGAGCTGAAGGTCACCGACCACCCGCCGGAACACATGCACCGGGCGATCGCCGCGGCACTGGGCCTGAGCGAGATCCGGGTGCTGACCGCCACCCAGGACGTGCACGCCGCCGAACGGGAGCAGTGGGACGACGGCTGCAACGTGCTGGCCGTGGAACCGGGCGTGGTCGTCGCCTACGAACGGAACTCCACCACCAACACCCATCTGCGCAAACAGGGCATCGAGGTGATCGAGATCCCGGGCAGCGAACTGGGCCGGGGCCGGGGCGGGCCGCGCTGCATGAGCTGCCCGGTGGAGCGGGCGGCCGTGTGAGGCGGGCGGGGTGCGCCCGTCCCCGGCATGGGTCAGGTCGGCGTGCGCCCGCGGCCGGCACGGGTTCGTATAAGAATGCTGCTGCTCGTATAGTATTCCAGAGTCCCTGTTGCCGTATCCCTGGAGCGCCCCCATGGCGACTGTCCCGACCGCCCTCGCCGGCCGGCCCTTCCTCAAGGAGCTGGACTTCACCGCGGACGAGTTCCGCGGCCTGGTCGAGCTGGCCGCGGAGCTGAAGGCCGCCAAGAAGGCCGGGAACGAGACACCGTACCTGCGGGGCAGGAACATCGCGCTGATCTTCGAGAAGACCTCGACGCGCACCCGCTGCGCGTTCGAGGTCGCCGCCGCCGACCAGGGCGCCTCGACGACGTACCTGGACCCGTCCGGCTCCCAGATCGGCCACAAGGAGTCCGTGAAGGACACCGCGCGCGTGCTGGGGCGGATGTACGACGCGATCGAGTACCGCGGGGACAGCCAGGCGAAGGTCGAGGAACTGGCCGCGCACGCCGGCGTGCCCGTCTACAACGGGCTGACCGACGACTGGCACCCCACCCAGATGCTCGCGGACGTGCTGACGATGACCGAGCACGGCACGAAGCCGCTCGAGCGGACCTCCTTCGCCTACCTCGGCGACGCCCGCTTCAACATGGGCAACTCCTACCTGGTCACGGGCGCCCTGCTCGGCATGGACGTGCGGATCGTCGCCCCGAAGTCCTACTGGCCCGCCCAGGAGGTCGTCGACCGGGCCCGGGCGCTGGCCGAGGCGAGCGGGGCCCGGATCACCCTCACCGAGGAGGTCGCGGGCGGCGTCCGCGGCGCCGACTTCGTCGCCACGGACGTGTGGGTGTCGATGGGCGAGCCCAAGGAGGTCTGGGCCGACCGGATCGCCGCCCTCGCCCCGTACGCCGTGACCATGGACGTGCTGCGCGCCACCGGCAACCCGGACGTGAGGTTCCTGCACTGCCTCCCGGCCTTCCACGACCTCGGCACCAAGGTCGGCCAGGAGATCTTCGAGGCCCACGGCCTGCGGTCCCTGGAGGTCACCGACGAGGTCTTCGAGTCCGCGCACTCGGTCGTCTTCGACGAGGCGGAGAACCGGCTGCACACCATCAAGGCCGTGATGGTCGCCACCCTCGCCTGACAGAGCGGCGCGCACACCGAGCAGCGCACATACCGAGCAGCGCATATATTGACCGGCGGCCCGGAGCCACCCCTTCCGGGCCGCCGACCGCGACCACCGTCGCGCACCGCACCACCAGAAACGAGCACCACCCGTATGCCCCGCATCAAGTCGCCCCATCTCCTGGTGGCCGAAGCCGGCGCCGACCGCGCGGGCCACGGCCTGAAGCGCACGATGGGCCTCTTCCACCTCGTCTGCTTCGGCGTCGGCGCAATCGTCGGCACCGGCATCTTCGTCGGCCTGTCCGACTCGGTCGCCGAGGCCGGCCCGGCCGTCGTCGTCTCCTTCGTGCTGGCCGCGATCACCTGCATCTTCACCGCGTTCGCCTTCGCCGAGCTGGGCGGCGCGATCCCCGTCTCCGGCTCCTCGTACTCCTTCGCCTACGCCGGACTGGGCGAGACCACCGCCTTCCTGGTCGGCTGGTGCCTGCTCCTGGAGTACGGCGTCTCCGTCTCCGCGGTCGCCGTCGGCTGGAGCCAGTACGTCAACGAACTGCTCGACAGCGTCCTCGGCCTCCGGCTCCCGCAGGCGCTGTCCGCCGGACCCGCCGACGGCGGGGCGGTGAACCTGCCCGCCGTGCTCGTCATCGCGATGGCCGCGGTCCTGCTGGTGCGCGGCGTACGGGAGAGCGCCCGGGCCACGGCCGCCATGGCCGTCGTCAAGCTCGCCGTCCTCGTGGCCTTCGTCGCCATCGGCCTCACCGCCTTCCAGGACGGCAACCTCAGCCCGTTCTCCCCGACCGGCCTCGCCGGCATCGGCGCCGGCACCACGGCCGCCTTCTTCTCCTACATCGGCTTCGACGCCATCACCACGGCCGGCGAGGAGGCCAGGAACCCGCGCCGGGACATCCCCGTCGCCATCCTGGTCTGCATCGGCCTGGTCACCCTGCTGTACTGCGCCGTCGCCGTCGCCGCGATCGGTGCCATCGGCGCCGGCGAGGTCGGCGGCACGCCCGCCGCGCTCTCGCACGTCGTCGACGAGGTCACCGGCTCCACGATCGGCGGCGGGATCGTCGCCTTCGGCGCGGTCGTCGCCATCGCCTCGGTGGTGCTCGCCGTGATGTACGGCCAGACCCGCATCCTGATGTCCATGTCCCGCGACGGCCTCGTCCCGCGGGTCTTCGAGAAGGTCTCGCCGCGCACCGCCACTCCGGTCGCCGGCACCCTGATCGTCGGACTGGTCTTCGCGCTCCCGGCGGCCTTCGCCCCGCTGGACGCGGTGGTCAACCTCTGCACCATCGGCACCCTGGCCACCATGGCCGCCGTCAACATCGCGGTGATCGCCCTGCGCCGCCGCGAGCCGGGCCTCGCCCGCACCTTCCGGGTGCCGCTGTACCCGGTGACGCCGCTGCTCGGCGTCGGTTTCTGCCTGTACCTGATGTACGAGACGGGCGCCGGGACCTGGCTCCAGTTCGCCGTCTTCCTGGCCGTCGGCCTCGGGATCTACGCCCTCTACGGGCGCCGCAACTCCCGGCTGGCCCGGACGGCCGAGGTCACGCCGGACGCCGCTGAGCGGGAACCGCAGGCAGTCTGAACCAGACCGCCTTGCCGGTGGCGGTGGGGCGGTGCCCGCACGAGGAGCTGAGGGCGCGGATCAGCAGCAGACCGCGCCCGTGCTCCTGCCACGGGTCGGGCACGGCGACCGCCGGCCGGGTCAGGTCGCCGGGCGGCGCCGGGTCCGGGTCGTGCACCTCGACCTGGCAGCCGGTCGGCAGCAGCTCCACGACCAGCTCGATCGGGGCCCCGCCGGAGGTGTGCTCCACGGCGTTGGCGACCAGCTCCGCCGTGAGGAGCTCGGCGGTGTCGCAGTCGGCGCCGTGCTCCAGCTCCGTGAGCGCGGTCCGCACCAGCGCACGCGCCACCGGCACGGCCGCGGTGGAGTGCGGCAGCGCGATGCGCCAGGAGGCCGGCGACGGGCGGGCGGGGGAGCGTTCGTACACGGTGGTTCCGTTCGTGGAGCAGGCGGTCCTGTCCTGCTTTCAACCTTATGAATGGTACGGGGCCGCCCGGCAGAGACCTTCGACGGGCACCGTCCGGGACCTTCGGGCCCCGTGACCGGCGGCCTACCCCGGTGAACGGCTCGCCTCGCCCGGATGCTCCCGCCGTTACCGCGTTGTCGACGTCCGGTGACGCCTGTGACGGAAGTGCTCCGCCCCCGAAGAAGCTCTATCGCGCCCTCATGACGACAGTCACGGAACGGTGATAGCGTCGAGGTGCCGTGCTCCACGAGGCCGTGCCCGTCCGAGGAGGCCGCCCGCCATGAGTCCCTTCACCGGCTCCGCCGCCCGCACCCCCGACTGGAAGCATCTGCGCCTCGATCTCACCGACGGCGTCGCCACCGTCACCCTCGCCCGCCCCGAGAAGCTCAACGCGCTGACCCTCGGCGCCTACGCCGACCTGCGCGACCTGCTCGCCGAACTCGCCCGCGAAGGGTCCGTACGCGCCCTGGTGCTGGCCGGCGAGGGGCGCGGCTTCTGCTCCGGCGGCGACGTCGACGAGATCATCGGCGCCACCCTGTCGATGGACACCGCCCAGCTGCTGGACTTCAACCGGATGACCGGCCAGGTCGTCCGGGCGATCCGGGAGTGCCCGTTCCCGGTGATCGCCGCGATCCACGGCGTCGCCGCGGGCGCCGGCGCGGTCCTCGCGCTCGCCGCGGACTTCCGCGTCGCCGACCCCGGCGCCCGCTTCGCCTTCCTCTTCACCCGCGTCGGCCTGTCCGGCGGCGACATGGGCGCGGCGTACCTGCTGCCCCGCGTCGTCGGCCTCGGCCACGCCACCCGCCTGCTGATGCTGGGCGAGCCGGTCCGGGCCGCCGAGGCCGAGCGCATCGGCCTGATCAGCGAACTGACGGACGAGGGCCGGGCGGACGAGGCGGCCTCCGGCCTGGCCCGCCGCCTGGCCGACGGCCCGGCGCTGGCGTACGCCCGGACGAAGGCCTTGCTCACGGCCGAGCTGGACATGCCCCTGGCGGCGTCGGTCGAACTGGACGCCAGCACCCAGGCCCTCCTCATGAACGGCGAGGACTACGCGGAGTTCCACGCGGCCTTCACGGAGAAGAGGCCGCCCAAGTGGAGGGGGCGGTAAGTGTCCCGGCCCGAAGGGGCGCGGCCGGCGAAGCCGGACCACCCCCTGCGCGCAGCGATCATCGGCGGAGGCCCCGGCGGCCTCTACACCGCCGCCCTCCTCAAACGCCTCGACCCCGACCGGCAGGTCACCGTCTGGGAACGCAACGCCCCCGACGACACCTTCGGCTTCGGCGTCGTCCTCTCCGACGAAACCCTGGGCGGCATCGAACACGCCGACCCGGTCGTCCACGAGGCCCTCCAGAAGGACTTCGTCCGCTGGGACGACATCGACATCGTCCACAGGAACTTCCGCCAGACCTCCGGCGGACACGGCTTCGCCGCCGTCGGCAGAACACGCCTCCTGGAGATCCTCCACGACCGCTGCCGAGCCCTCGGCGTCGACCTCCGCTTCCGCACCGGGGCCCCGCACCCCGACGAACTCACCCGGACCCACGACCTCGTCGTCGCCGCCGACGGAGTCCACAGCACCACCCGGCAGGCCTACGCCGACGCCTTCCGCCCTCACCTCACCACCCACCGCTGCCGCTACCTCTGGCTCGCCGCCGACCTCGCCTTCGACGCCTTCCGCTTCGAGATCGCCGAGACCGAACACGGCGTGATGCAACTGCACGGCTACCCCTACTCCCGCCCGTCGCCCGACCACCACCCCTCAACGAGGCCCTACGGGCCGCAGAACGAAGCCGCCTCCACCGTGATCGTCGAGATGCGTGAGGAGGTGTGGCGGGCGGCCGGCTTCGACACCATGCCCGTGCAGGAGTCCATCGAGAGCTGCGCCAAGATCTTCGCGGACGCGCTCGGCGGCCGGCCGCTGCGCTCCAACAAGTCCGCCTGGACGACGTTCCGCACACTCGTCACCGAGCGCTGGTCCCACGGCAACCTCGTCCTGCTCGGCGACGCCGCCCACACCGCGCACTTCTCCATCGGCTCCGGCACCAAGCTCGCCGTCGAGGACGCCCTGGCCCTGGCCGCCTGCCTCCAGGAGCGGCCCTCGCTGCCCGAGGCCCTGGCCGCCTACGAGGAGGAGCGGCGCCCCGTCGTCGCCTCCACCCAGCGTGCAGCCCGCGCCAGCCTGGAGTGGTTCGAGGACCTGGCCCGCTACGTCGACCAGCCGCCGCGCCGGTTCGCGTTCAACCTGCTCACCCGCAGCCGTCGCGTCACCCACGACAACCTGCGGCTGCGCGACGCCCGGTTCACCGAGGCCGTCGAGGAGGAGTTCGGCTGCCCGCCGGGCACGCCCCCGATGTTCACCCCGTTCCGGCTGCGCGGCCTGACCCTGCGCAACCGGGTCGTGGTCTCGCCCATGGACATGTACTCGGCCGTCGACGGCGTCCCCGGCGACTTCCACCTGGTCCACCTGGGCGCCCGTGCCCTCGGCGGCGCCGGACTGGTGATGACCGAGATGGTGTGCGTCAGCCCCGAGGGCCGCATCACCCCCGGCTGCGCGGGCCTCTACACCCCCCGCCAGACCGAGGCCTGGCGGCGGATCACCGACTTCGTGCACGCCCAGGCACCGGGCACCGCCCTCGGCGTGCAGCTCGGCCACAGCGGCCGCAAGGGCTCCACCAAGCTGATGTGGGAGGGCATCGACGAACCCCTCCCGGACGGCAACTGGCCGCTGGTGGCCGCCTCCCCGTTGCCGTACCGCCCCGGCAGCCAGGTCCCGCGCGAGCTGTCCCGGGCCCAGCTCACCGACATCAGGGAGCAGTTCACGGCCGCCGCCCGGCGGGCCGCCCGGGCCGGCTTCGACCTGCTCGAACTGCACTGCGCCCACGGCTATCTGCTCTCCGGTTTCCTCTCCCCGCTCACCAACCGGCGCACCGACGCCTACGGCGGCACCCTGGAGCGGCGGCTGAGGTTCCCGCTGGAGGTCTTCGACGCCGTACGGGCCGTGTGGCCCGAGGAACGGCCCATGACCGTCCGGATCTCCGCGACCGACTGGGCCGAGGGCGGCACCACCGCCGAGGACGCCGTGGAGATCGCCCGCGCCTTCGCCGCGCACGGCGCCGACGCGATCGACGTGTCCACGGGGCAGGTCGTCCCCGACGAGCGGCCGGAGTTCGGACGGTCGTACCAGACGCCCTACGCCGACCGCATCCGCCACGAGGCCCGCGTCCCGGTGATCGCGGTGGGCGCGATCTCCTCCTGGGACGACGTCAACTCCCTGATCCTGGCGGGCCGTACCGACCTGTGCGCGCTGGCCCGGCCCCATCTGTACGATCCGCACTGGACGCTGCACGCGGCGGCCGAACAGGGTTACGGCGGACCGGGCGCCGTCTGGCCGGCGCCGTACCGGGCGGGCAGCCGTCCGCCGCGCACCGGGCGCACGGACGCGCCCCGGCCGCGGCTGACGCTGGGGCGGTGAGCGGCCCGGCTCAGGACGCGTAGTCCCAGGCTCTGCACATCGGGCGGAGGACCTCGGCGATCTCGTCGTCCTTCGGCAGCTCGCGTCCCGGCTGAACGGTGCCGGTGCGGATGTTCTCCCGCCAGTCGCCGAGGCCCCTGATCAGCTCGCCGCTCTTCTTCTCGCCGTAGTTGAGCATCGCCGGCTCGTAGTCGAGGCCGAGGTACGCACACAGCCGCCGCATCTCCCGCTCGGGGGCGTCGGTGATGTCCTCGTACCGCACCGTGCAGCCGTCGGCGCCGCTGCCGCGCGCCTCCTCGACGGCCTGCACATAGCTCAGCACCTCGGTGACGGCCTTGTCGTACGGCCGCTTGACGGGGTCGCTCTCGTGCCACGACCGCGCTATCGACTCGGGGTGGCGCAGCAGGAAGACGAACCGCGCGTCCGGCCAGCAGTCCCGTACCCGGTCGAACAGGAAGGCGTTGCCGGGGGTCTTCTCGACGATGAAGTCCTTGCCGGACTTCACCAGCTCCCGGTGCATGATCCGGTCCCACAGCAGGTGTTCCAGGTCGCCGCGGTGCAGTCCGAGAGCGCTCATGGCCCGCTGCGAGACCCAGGGGCCGCAGTCCACGCCGATCTTGCCGAGGTGCAGCTCGTGCAGGGCGTGCAACCGGGAGTGGGCGCCGAGCATCATGCGCAGCAGGGTGGAGCCGGAGCGGACCGAGGAGATGATGAAGACCGGCCGACGCAGCAGCCGTTCGGTCGGCAGATCCTCGGCCGGCGGACGGCGGTACTGCGCCGCCTCCGGCTCCGCGGGCGGCGCCACGGGCTTGGGCGGCGCCGGCTTGGTGGCCCTCCGTACCTGAAGGCCCGTGGTGGCGGTGAGCGCCCGGTTCAAGTTACGCATGAGAGTCATGCGTCAGGACCCTAGGGGACATTTCTGAGAAGAGAATGGGAGAGGGTCGGAGGTTGCCCCCACGGCAAGAAATGTGATGCGCGTCACGCGGGCGGGTGTTGTTCGGGTACGCCGGCGAAGCGCGCCCCCGCGTCGCGCAGCCGCTCGTGCAGCGCCCGGAACACGGCCGCCGAGCGCGCGCCCGGCCAGTCCTCGGGCAGCAGCCGCGCGGGCAGCCCGGGGTCGGTGTACGGCAGGTGGCGCCAGGAGTCGAGTGCGAACAGGTAGTCGCGGTAGGCGTCCTCCTCGGGTGTGTCCGCCCGGCGCTCCCAGTGGTGCAGGACGCGTGCGTGCCGGTCCAGGAACCGCTCGTGCTCCTTGGCGATCGCCTCCAGGTCCCACCAGCGGGCCACCGCCTCGGCGGTCGGCGCGAAGCCCAGGTGCTCACCGCGGAAGAGGTCCACGTACGCGTCCAGCCGCAGCCGCCGCAGCGTGTGCCGGGTCTCCTCGTGCAGCCGGGCCGGGGCGATCCACACCCCGGGAGCGGCGGTCCCGAAGCCCAGACCGGCGAGCCGGGAGCGCAGTACGTGCCGCTTCTGCCGCTCCGACTCCGGGACCGAGAACACCGCGAGCACCCAGCCCTCGTCCTCGGGCGGCGTGCTCGCGTAGATGCGGCGGTCGCCGTCGTCCAGCAACTGCCTTGCCTGGGGCGAGAGTTCGTATCCGGCGGCGCCCTGCGCGGTGCGGGCGGGCAGCAGCAGCCCGCGCCGCTTCAGCCGGGAGACCGACGAGCGCACCGAGGGGGCGTCCACCCCGACCGCGGCCAGCAGCCGGATCAGCTCGGCGACGGGCACCGGGCCCTCGGTGAAGCGGCCGTACGCGCCGTAGAGCGTGACGATCAGGGACCTGGGGGCGTGCTGCACGTGCTGATCGGACACGTTGATCATCTTAGGTGGTGGGCTTCACTGCCGGTCGTCCCCGGTGGCGGTGGTGCGCAGCCGGAAGCGCTGGAGCTTTCCCGTCGCCGTGCGCGGCAGCGCGTCCAGGAAGACGATCTCCCGGGGGCACTTGTAGGGCGCCAGTCGGGACTTGACGAACGTGCGCAGCGCCGAGGCGTCCCGCCCGGCCCCCTCCTTCACCACGACGTAGGCCACCACGACCTGCCCGCGCGCCTCGTCCGGTCGTCCGATCACCGCGGCCTCCACCACGTCGGGATGGTGCAGCAGCGCGTCCTCCACCTCAGGGCCCGCGATGTTGTACCCGGCCGAGATGATCATGTCGTCGGCGCGGGCGACGTAGCGGAAGTACCCGTCGCCGTCGCGGACGTAGGTGTCCCCGGTGACGTTCCAGCCGTCGCGCACGTACTCCCGCTGCCGCGGGTCGGCGAGATAGCGGCAGCCGACCGGCCCGCGCACCGCCAGCAGTCCGGGCTCCCCGTCCGGCACGGGCGTGCCGTCGGCGTCCTGCACGCGCGCGTGCCAGCCCGGCACCGGGACGCCCGTCGTCCCCGGCCGGATGTCCTCGTCGGCGGCGGAGATGAAGATGTGCAGCAACTCGGTGGCGCCGATGCCGTTGACGATCCGCAGCCCCGTGCGCTCGTGCCAGCTCCGCCAGGTGGCCTCGGGCAGGTTCTCGCCCGCCGAGACGCAGCGCCGCAGCGAGGTGACGTCGTGCCCGTCCAGCTCCTCCAGCATGGCCCGGTACGCCGTCGGCGCCGTGAACAGCACCGACACCCGGTGCTCGGCGATCGCGGGCAGCAACTGGCCGGGTCCGGCCTGCTCCAGCAGCAGGGCGCTCGCCCCGGCCCGCATCGGGAAGACCACCAGACCGCCGAGCCCGAAGGTGAAGCCGAGCGGAGGACTGCCCGCGAACAGGTCGTCGGCGCGCGGCCTGAGCACGTGCGCCGAGAAGGTGTCGGCGATCGCCAGCACGTCCCGGTGGAAGTGGATGCACCCCTTCGGCCGGCCGGTGGTGCCCGAGGTGAACGCGATCAGCGCCACGTCGTCGGCGGCGGTGTCCACGGCCGGGAACGGCGCTTCGGAGGCCGGGCGGCGCAGCAGGTCGTCGGGTGCGTCCCCGCCGTACGTCGCGATCCGCAGCCCCGGCACGTCGGCCTTGGCGAGGTCGTCGACGCAGCGGATGTCGCACAGGGCGTGCCCGACGCGGGCGATCTCGCACATCGCCCGCAGCTCGGCCGGGCGTTGCTGGGCCAGCACGGTGACCGCGACGGCGCCCGCCTTCAGCACCGCCAGCCAGCAGGCGGCCAGCCACGGTGTGGTGGGGCCGCGCAGCAGCACCCGGTTGCCGGGGACCACGCCGAGGCCGGTGGTCAGCAGGTGCGCCAGCCGGTCGACCCGGGCGCGCAGCGCGCCGTAGGTCCACGCCTCGCCGGTGGCGGTGCGGAAGACCGTGCGGTCGGCGGGGGTCCGGTCGAGGAGTTCGGCGGCGCAGTTGAGCCGTTCGGGGTAGTGCAGTTCCGGCAGGTCGAAGGTCAGCTCGGGCCACTGCCCGGGCGGCGGGAGGTGGTCGCGCGCGAAGGTGTCGACGTGGGCGGAGCGGGTGAGACCGGTCATGGCGGGTCGCCCCCTTGCCGGCGGTGATGGGCTCTGGCGGGCTGTGGTGGGCCTCTGGTGGGCTCTCTCGGTGGGCCCCTGACGGGCTTTCGTGGCTGTGGCGGGTTTCGGCGGGCTCTGGCAGGTCTTGGCGGGCTCTGCGGCTCGCACATGGAGCGTATCGTCTTGGTGACGGCAGTCAATGGGACGCGATACGGTCGGGTGAGCGGCCGGGCAACGGCCGCGGGACGCTGACCGCTCCACCGCTGACCGTCGGCTGGGCGGCCGGACGGCGACCGAGGGTCGGTCGCGTGGGACGCGGGACGACGGTACGGCCGAGGGCCGGCCGCGCAGGGCTCGAAGCGGCGGCCGGGACGGTCGCGGGGAAGAGAGGACCGGCGATGACGGCATTCTCACTCGAACCGGCACAGCGCGCCTGGTGCGCCGAGCTGCGCGCCCTGGCGGCACGGCGGCTGCGCCCGCTGGCCGAGAAGGGCGAGCCCGGCCGCGTCAACCGACCGCTCGTCGCCGAACTCGGCGCCCTCGGCCTGCTGGGCCGCCTGTTCACCGCGGGCGCCCTCGACCTGTGCCTGATGCGGGAATCGCTGGCCCACTCCTGCACCGAGGCGGAGACCGCCCTCGCCCTCCAGGGCCTGGGCGCCCACCCGGTGCACGCCCACGGCACCGAGGCGCAGCGCGCCCGCTGGCTGCCCCGGGTGAGCGACGGCACGGCGATCGCCGCGTTCGCGCTGAGCGAGCCGGGGGCGGGCTCGGACGCGGCGGCGCTGACCCTGCGCGCGGAACCGTCCGGCCGCTCCGGCTGGCGGCTCACCGGCGAGAAGTGCTGGATCTCCAACGCCCCCGAGGCCGACTTCTACACCGTCTTCGCCCGCACCACGCCCGGTGCCGGCGCCCGCGGCGTCACCGCCTTCCTGGTGCCCGCCGACCGCCCTGGTCTCTCCGGCACGCCCCTGGAGATGCTCTCGCCGCACCCGATCGGCGCCCTCGCCTTCGACGCCGTACCGGTCACGGCCGACGACGTGCTCGGCGAGGTGGACCGGGGCTTCCGCGTCGCGATGGGCACCCTGAACCTGTTCCGCCCCAGCGTCGGCGCGTTCGCCGTCGGCATGGCGCAGGCCGCGCTGGACGCCACCCTGGCGCACACCGCGGACCGCGAGGCCTTCGGCGGCCGGCTGAGGGACCTCCAGGCCGTCTCCCACCAGGTCGCCGAGATGGCCCTGCGCACCGAGGCGGCCCGCCTGATGGTGTACGCGGCGGCCACGGCCCACGACACGGGAGCCGCCGACGTGCCCAAGCGCGCCGCGATGGCCAAACTGCTGGCCACCGAGACCGCCCAGTACGTCGTCGACACGGCCGTGCAACTGCACGGCGCGCGGGCCCTGCAACGGGGCCACCTGCTGGAGCACCTCTACCGCGAGGTGCGCGCCCCACGCGTCTACGAGGGCGCCAGCGAGGTCCAACGCGGCATCATCGCCAAGGAACTGTACGCAGCACGGGACGTTTCCGAGCACCCGGAGGACGCCGCATGACCGCGGAGCGCGTCAACCCGCCCGACCTCTGTCCGCCCACCGGCTTCTCCCACGCCGTCGTCGCCACCGGCACCCGGGTCGTCTTCCTGGCGGGCCAGACCGCGCTGGACGCCGACGGCAAGGTGACCGGCGACACCCTCCCCGAACAGTTCGAGCGCGCCCTCGCCAACCTGCTGACCGCGCTGCGCGCCGCCGGCGGCACCCCCGCCGACCTCGCCCGGGTCACCGTCTACGCGACCGACGTCGCCGCCTACCGCGTCCACGCCGCCGAACTGGGCCGCATCTGGCGCGCGTCGGCGGGCCGCGACTACCCGGCGATGGCGGTGGTGGAGGTGGTGCGCCTGTGGGACGAGCAGGCCCTGGTGGAACTGGACGGCTTCGCCGTACTGCCGTAGGCGGGGCGGCGACCGGCGGTGCGGACTCGCCACCGAAGGGGTGACGATGACCTCCGCCGGCCCGTCCGCCCGGTACCAGTGGAAACCCCACCCCCAGGAGGTTTCCCATGCACCGGCGACTGCCCCTGCGCTCCGCCCTCACCGCCGCCGCGGCCACCGCGGCCGTGCTACTGCCGGCCGCACCCGCCGCCCACGGCACGCCCTCGGCCCCGTACGACACCGGCACGGTGACCGTCGACCCGACCGGCCGCATCGCCGCCGACGGCACCGTCACCCTCTCCGGCACCTACCGCTGCGCGCCCGGCACCGGCGCGGTCTTCGTCAGCTCCTCCGTCAGCCAGGACTCCGGCTCCGTCCGCCACGGCATCGGCGGCACCCGCGCCGTCTGCGACGGCCTGCAACACCGCTGGACCAACACCGGCCGCCCCTCCTCCACCCCCCTCCGCCCCGGCCCGGCCCACGTCGAGGCCACCCTGATGGAACTCCGCCCGCTCGGCGGCCTGCCCCTGCCGACCTTCCACGCGAAGCAGGGCCAGGAGGTGACCTTGGTGCAGGACTGACGGACGCGTCCCGAGGCCGGCGCCCGTCCCACGGCGGGCGCCGCTCGCCGACGCCCCGCGCACGGTGCCTGCCCGGTCGTTCCACGCCGGCCAGCGGCGACGGCGACGGCCTGCTGGATCACGAGTGGAGCTTCTTCCGCCCGGCCGAGCATGACGGCGTACTCCTCGGCGAGGCCGCCCAGGTCTCCGGTCTTCTCGGCCTGGACCCGGTGGTGGAGCGCGCTTCGGTTGCGGCTGTCCAGGGCGGAGGAGACGTCGCCCGCCTCGGGGAGGACGTCCAGACCGCTGCCCTCGCCGAAGCGCTCGCCGTCTACTGCGAGTTGGGGCGATTGCGGCCGGTCACCGGACCCGAGAGGACCGCAGAGCAGCAGGCGGCAGCCGTGGAGACGGCCCGCCGCTGCCAGGGAAGCCTCGGCGTGCGGGTGCGGGTCACGGGGGAGTGGGAAGGCCGCTCGGGGAGGCCGTCAGGGGCTTGCTGGCGCTGATCGGTCCGGATGTTGTTCATCCAGGTACCCGAGGGAAAGACCATGAAGAACCGGCTTCACCTCGACGTCAGCCCGATCGACGGCAGCACCGAGGAGGAGGTGACCGGATTACTCGGCCTCGGCGCCACCAAGACGGATGTGGGCCAGGGGTCGGACCGGGACTGGGTGGTCATGGCAGACCCGGAGGGCAACGAGTTCTGCGTCCTGCGCACCCTGGCATCGCAGACCTAGACCGCGAGCGGGTGCCCGACCCCCAGCACACACCGCAACCGTCACGTTGCCCAGAAGGCCTCAAAGTCCCAGAAAAGTCCCAGAGATGCCGCCGCACCCCATCCTGACCCGCTAAATAGCAGGTCAGACGAGATGCGGCGGCACCGGAGAAGGGACCGTCAGATGTCCCGGAAGATCTCGATCTGCGCCCCGATCGAGTTCAACCGCTCCGCCAGGTCCTCGTAACCCCGGTTGATGACGTACACGTTGCGCAGCACCGACGTGCCCTCCGCCGCCATCATCGCCAGCAGGACGACCACCGCGGGGCGCAGGGCCGGCGGGCACATCATCTCGGCGGCGCGCCAGCGGGTCGGGCCCTCGACCAGGACCCGGTGGGGGTCCAGGAGCTGGAGGCGGCCGCCCAGGCGGTTGAGGTCCGTGAGGTAGATGGCGCGGTTGTCGTAGACCCAGTCGTGGATGAGGGTCTGGCCCTGCGCCACCGCCGCGATCGCCGCGAAGAACGGGACGTTGTCGATGTTCAGGCCCGGGAAGGGCATCGGGTGGATCTTGTCGATCGGCGCCTCCAGCTTGGAGGGCCGCACGGTGAGGTCCACCAGGCGGGTGCGGCCGTTGTCGGCGACGTACTCGGGCGTGCGGTCGTGGTCGAGGCCCATCTCCTCCAGGACCGCCAGCTCGATCTCCAGGAACTCGATGGGGACCCGGCGGACCGTCAGCTCCGACTCGGTGACGACGGCAGCGGCCAGCAGGCTCATCGCCTCGACCGGGTCCTCGGAGGGGGAGTAGTCGACGTCGGCGTCGATGACCGGGACGCCGTGCACGGTGAGGGTCGTGGTGCCGATGCCCTCGACCTTCACGCCGAGCGCCTCCAGGAAGAAGCACAGGTCCTGGACCATGTAGTTGGAGGAGGCGTTGCGGATGACGGTGACGCCGTCGTGCCGGGCGGCGGCCAGCAGCGCGTTCTCGGTGACCGTGTCGCCCCGCTCGGTCAGCACGATCGGGCGGTCGGGACGGACCGAGCGGTCCACGACCGCGTGGTACTGGCCCTCGGTCGCGGCGACGTCCAGGCCGAACCTGCGCAGCGCGATCATGTGCGGCTCGATGGTCCGGGTGCCCAGGTCGCAGCCGCCGGCGTACGGCAGCTTGAACCGGTCCATGTGGTGCAGCAGCGGGCCGAGGAACATGATGATCGAACGGGTGCGCACCGCCGCCTCGGCGTCGATGGCCGCCATGTCGAACTCGGCCGGCGGCACGATCTCCAGGTCGACGCCGTCGTTGATCCAGCGGGTGCGCACGCCGATGGAGCCCAGCACCTCCAGGAGGCGGTACACCTCCTCGATGCGGGCCACCCGGCGCAGCACGGTGCGCCCCTTGTTGAGCAGCGAGGCGCACAGCAGGGCCACGCACGCGTTCTTGCTGGTCTTGACGTCGATGGCCCCGGACAGGCGTCGGCCGCCGACCACCCGCAGATGCATCGGGCCCGCGTAGCCCAGAGAGACGATCTCGCTGTCCAGCGCCTCACCGATCCGGGCGATCATCTCAAGGCTGATGTTCTGGTTGCCGCGCTCGATGCGGTTGACGGCGCTCTGACTGGTGTTGAGCGCCTCCGCAAGCTGTGACTGCGTCCAGCCGCGGTGCTGCCGGGCGTCACGGATGAGCTTGCCGATGCGTACGAGGTAGTCGTCTGCCATGAGGTTGAGGCTATCTCAGATATGAGATGGCGCCTTCCGGGGGGTCCGTTCGGGTGACGGGCCGTCAACGGCGCCTGGTCGAGCGGGTGCGCCGCCATCCGAAAGGTCCGGGCAAATCCATCGATGTCGTACGACGTCCGGTGCTGCTGCGGGTGTGGCGCGGGCCGTGCCTGCCGCCGGTCGTGAGGGACCACGACCGTTTGTTGATGTTCAGCCGTACTCCGGGAAGGATCCGGAAACTCTTGCGGAACGTGAGTGGCATCGTGCCTCCCTTCGGTTCGCCGGGTGTCCCCGGTGTCGTGCGGATACCCCGAGGGGAGGGAGTCATGGGCATGCCGATCGCACGGCGTGGCGCAACCCCGTGGCGGTGGGGTGCACGCCACACCGGGACCGGGCATGACCTTCCCGGCCCCATGTACTAGAGTTATCTCGACATCGAGATATCTGCCGGGGCGTACCGCCGCCGCGCACCGCCATCGGGTCTGGCGGTAAGGGTTACCTAACTTAGCCTTACCTTAGCGGATCGTCCGGGGCGGCGTGGCGGCAGGATGCGGTGGTACGCGCACATGAATGAAGGAGACTGTCGTGTCGGCGAACAGCTTCGACGCCCGCAGCACGCTGCAGGTGGGCGACGAGTCGTACGAGATCTTCCGGCTGGACAAGGTCGAGGGCAGCGCGCGCCTTCCCTACAGCCTGAAGGTGTTGCTGGAGAACCTGCTCCGCACCGAGGACGGCGCGAACATCACCGCCGACCACATCCGTGCCCTCGGCAACTGGGACTCGCAGGCCCAGCCGTCGCAGGAGATCCAGTTCACGCCGGCCCGCGTGATCATGCAGGACTTCACCGGCGTGCCCTGTGTCGTGGACCTCGCCACCATGCGTGAGGCCGTCAAGGAGCTGGGCGGCGACCCGGCGAAGATCAACCCGCTCGCCCCGGCCGAGCTGGTCATCGACCACTCCGTCATCGCCGACAAGTTCGGCACCAACGACGCCTTCAAGCAGAACGTCGACCTGGAGTACGGCCGCAACAAGGAGCGCTACCAGTTCCTGCGCTGGGGCCAGACCGCCTTCGACGAGTTCAAGGTCGTCCCGCCCGGCACCGGCATCGTGCACCAGGTGAACATCGAGCACCTGGCCCGCGTCGTCATGGTCCGCGACGGCAAGGCCTACCCCGACACCCTCGTCGGCACCGACTCGCACACCACCATGGTCAACGGCCTCGGCGTCCTCGGCTGGGGCGTCGGCGGCATCGAGGCCGAGGCCGCCATGCTCGGCCAGCCGGTCTCCATGCTCATCCCGCGCGTCGTCGGCTTCAAGCTCACCGGTGAGCTCCAGCCGGGCACCACCGCCACCGACCTGGTGCTCACCATCACCGAGATGCTGCGCAAGCACGGTGTGGTCGGCAAGTTCGTCGAGTTCTACGGCGAGGGCGTGGCCGCGACCTCCCTGGCCAACCGCGCCACCATCGGCAACATGTCGCCGGAGTTCGGCTCCACCGCCGCGATCTTCCCGATCGACGACGAGACCATCAACTACATGCGCCTGACCGGCCGCAGCGAGCAGCAGCTCGCGCTGGTCGAGGCGTACGCCAAGGAGCAGGGCCTCTGGCTGGACCCGGCCGCCGAGCCGGACTTCTCCGAGAAGCTGGAGCTGGACCTGGCCACCGTCGTGCCGTCCATCGCCGGCCCGAAGCGCCCGCAGGACCGCATCGTCCTGGCGAACGCCGCCGAGCAGTTCAAGCAGGACGTCCGCACCTACGTCAACGACGAGTACGAGGCCAGCAAGGAGTCCTTCCCCGGCTCCGACGCGCCGTCCACCATCCCGAACGGCACCCCGTCCAACCCGGTGCGCGTCACCGCCCCCGACGGCACCTCCTACGAGCTGGACCACGGTGCGGTGACGGTCGCGGCCATCACCTCCTGCACCAACACCTCCAACCCGTACGTCATGGTCGCCGCCGCCCTGGTCGCCAAGAAGGCCGTCGAGAAGGGCCTGACCCGCAAGCCGTGGGTCAAGACCACCCTCGCCCCCGGCTCCAAGGTCGTCACCGACTACTTCGAGAAGGCGGGCCTGACCCCCTACCTCGACAAGGTCGGCTTCAACCTCGTCGGCTACGGCTGCACCACCTGCATCGGCAACTCCGGCCCGCTGCCGGAGGAGGTCTCCAAGGCCGTCAACGACCACGACCTCGCCGTCACCTCGGTCCTCTCCGGCAACCGGAACTTCGAGGGCCGCATCAACCCCGACGTCAAGATGAACTACCTCGCGTCCCCGCCGCTGGTCGTCGCCTACGCGATCGCCGGCTCCATGAAGGTGGACATCACCAAGGACGCCCTGGGCACCGACCAGGACGGCAACCCGGTCTTCCTGAAGGACATCTGGCCCTCCGAGGCCGAGGTCAACGACGTCGTGGCGAACGCCATCGGCGAGGACATGTTCACCAAGTCCTACTCCGACGTCTTCGCGGGCGACGCCCAGTGGCAGGCGCTGCCGATCCCGACCGGCGACACCTTCGAGTGGGACGCCGAGTCCACCTACGTCCGCAAGCCCCCGTACTTCGAGGGCATGCGGATGGAGCCGGCCCCGGTCGAGGACATCTCCGGCGCCCGTGTGCTCGCCAAGCTCGGCGACTCGGTGACCACGGACCACATCTCGCCCGCCGGCGCCATCAAGGCCGACACCCCGGCCGGCCAGTACCTCACGGAGCACGGCGTGGAGCGCCGCGACTTCAACAGCTACGGCTCCCGCCGCGGCAACCACGAGGTCATGATCCGCGGCACGTTCGCCAACATCCGCCTGCGCAACCAGATCGCGCCGGGCACCGAGGGCGGCTACACCCGCGACTTCACGCAGGACGGCGGGCCGGTCTCCTTCATCTACGACGCCTCGCAGAACTACCAGGCCGCCGGCATCCCGCTGGTCGTCCTGGCCGGCAAGGAGTACGGCTCCGGCTCGTCCCGCGACTGGGCCGCCAAGGGCACCGCGCTCCTCGGCGTCAAGGCCGTCATCGCCGAGTCCTACGAGCGCATCCACCGCTCGAACCTCATCGGCATGGGCGTCCTGCCGCTCCAGTTCCCGGAGGGCACCTCGGCCGACTCCCTCGGCCTGACCGGTGAGGAGGCCTTCTCCATCTCCGGTGTCACGGAGCTCAACGACGGCACCACCCCGCGCACGGTGAAGGTCACCACCGACACCGGCGTGGAGTTCGACGCGGTCGTCCGCATCGACACCCCCGGCGAGGCGGACTACTACCGCAACGGCGGCATCATGCAGTACGTGCTGCGCAGCCTGATCCGCAAGTAACACCCCGCGGAACAGAGGAAGAGGGCCGCACCCCCGGCGTCACCGGGGGTGCGGCCCTCGGCCGTGCCCGCCGTCGGTCAGGCCACCGCGGCGCCGGTGCCGCGGGCTCCGGCGATGTAGTCGGAGCGCCCGGCCCCGTCGTACACCGTGATGTCGACGTACGCCCCCTCGGGGATGTCGAAGTCCCTGACCGTGAGGTCCACCGCCTGGTCGGTGCCCGGCGCCGAGAAGGTGCCGAGGTCGTGGTAGGAGCCGCCCGAGGAGTAGCCGACGGCCACGTACACCGTGTCGCCGTCGTTGCGGGTGTCGTACACCCAGAGCTTCTCGTCGTACGGGTGGAACTCCACCTTGCCGACGAACCGGCCCCCGTGCGTCAGCTCCATCTTGACGGCGGTGCCGCCCGCGTCGTGGGCGAAGTAGGTGCCGTCGAACGGGTCGGTCAGGCTTCCGCCGCTGCACGGGCAGGAGTCGGTGTCGCGGTAGTACGTGGCCACGCTCGGGTCCGGGTCGTAGGCCTGGGCCGGGGCGGCCGCCGCGACGAGCGCGCCCGCAATCAGCAGGGCCCCCGCGAGCAGACCCGTCAGCCCTCTGCAGGTGATCGTCCGCACGTGTTCCCCCTCCGTGTGATGCCGCCCGGCCCCCGCCGGGCGTCCGCTCATTGTGGGGCGCCCGGCGGGCGCGGGAAACGGGGCACCGCACGGCGGGGGGGGGGGGGGGGGGGGGGGGGGGGGGGGGGGAGGGGGGGGGGGGGGAGGGAGGGGAGGGGGGGGGGGAGGGAGGGGGAGGGGA